>DKEU01000037.1:6412-11114 GCA_002452635.1 Desulfovibrionaceae bacterium UBA6814
TACGCCTGCAAGGCCATGCACCAGGCCGAGTTTTCCTCCTTTGCCCGGGAGATAGATCCCGCCATCCGGGTGATCTGCGATTTCGCGCCCCCGGACCCGCATCCGGTGGGGACCTTCTGCCGCTGGCGCTTCACCCTGGACACCACCGAACCCGGAGACGCCGCATGAACCTGACCACCACCGCCTTTGCCCCGGGGGGCCGCATTCCCCTGCAGTACACCTGCGACGGCAGCGACTTCTCCCCGGACCTGGAGTGGCAGGACCCGCCGCAGGGGGTGGAGAGCTTCGCCCTTATCGTGGACGACCCGGACGCGCCCAGGGGCACCTGGGTGCACTGGCTCGTGTACAACATCCCGGCCCCGGCCTTCCGCCTGGCGGCCAAGCTGCCGCGCGAGGCCGAGCACCCCTCGGGCCTCAGGCAGGGGCTGAACTCCTGGGGCCGCATCGGCTACGGCGGCCCCTGCCCGCCCTCGGGCGCCCACCGCTATTTCTTCCGGCTCCATGCCCTGGACGCGGTGCTGGATCTGCCCGGCGGGGCCAGCCGGGACGAACTGGAGGCGGCCATGGCCGGCCACGTGCTGGCCCGGGCTGAACTCATGGGGACCTATTCGCGCTGAGCACCGGGGGCAGCCCTGCTCCCCAGAAAAAAACGGATTCCGGAAAAGAAAAAGGCACGGCGCTGCGCCGGCCCGCGACAATTCTTTACATATGGAAACAAGAGTACAAAGTGCCGCATGAACGCGTGAGAAACCTGCCCGAACCCGAAGTTGTCCCCATGATCCCACACGGTTGAATCTATCGGTTGCGCTGGCAATTATCTTGACGAGTCATCGCCGCTGGCTATACTGGCGTGATCGCGGAATGGCCGAGGCGGTAACGCCTTGCCATGTGAAGGGCGTTCAGATATATTCCCATGAGCGAGGTAGGATACTCTGGATATGGCGCCGGGCGCTGCTTTCGGACTGACCGTACATTCCCTGAACCAGCCCAACACCCCGCGATACGTCATTCATCTGTTTCCAGTCGGGCCGATTCCATGGACGAGAGGCGAGTCTTTCCGGGCCGGCCTGGGGTCGGTCCGGGTTCCGGCAGCAGGCGCGCGGGAATGCCTAGGGCTATCAGTTCGGCTATGCGCTGCGCCGGACGCCGCTTGCCCTGGAAAATGCGAGTGATCATGGACGGATGGATGCCAAGGTGGTGGGCGAGATCCTTTTTCTGGATACTACGAAGTGCCAGCCAGGCATTGAGTTCGGCTTGACGTGAGGCAGAGAGTAGGTCAAATTGTTGACCAGTTTGTTTAAACATTATGGCGCGCCTCTATAGATTATACTTCCACACTATGGTGTGTTCGATATATAGTCAAGAGTCGCGCCACAGAAAACGCGAACGAGGATTTGATCATGACCAAGACCCGTGGTGAGAAGGATGCCGGGTTCGGGCCCGTGCTCGAACGCATCAAGGATTCAACCGGCGCCAGGACCCAGGTGGAGCTGGCCGCCGTGCTCGGCATCCGCCAGTCCAGCATTTCCGACGCCAAGCGCCGCAACTCGGTGCCCTCGGACTGGTACCTGAAGCTCTTCCGCAAGTACGGCCTGAACCCCGACTGGCTCGCCATGGGCCGCGGTCCGCAGTACATAAAGACCAAGGAAGGCTACCATCCCTACGACGAGCCCGCCCTGTCCTCGTTCCACGAGGACGCCTCGGCCTACGGCGACCCCCTGGCCGCGGGCAAGACCGTGACCTACTACGCCATGACCGGCGAGAACACCAAGGAAGGCAAGTGGAAGCCCGTGTCCGCGGGCGAGGTCAGCATCCCGGTGGCCTATGACCGCGAGTCGCTCCTGGTGGTCCAGATGGACGGTTCGGCCATGGAGCCCCTCATCCGGCCCGAGGCCTTCGTGGGCCTGGACCGCGACCAGACCGCGGTGCGCTCGGGCGAGCTCTACGCCGTGCAGATGCCCTACGAGGGCCTGACCCTCAAGCGCATCTTCCTGGACACCGAGAAGGGCCGCTACCTGCTGCGCTCCGAGAACCCCGCCCATGCCGAGCAGTCCTTCTCCGTGGAGGAGTTCACGGACAAGATCGTGGGCCGGGTCATCTGGGTCATCCAGGAATTCTAGGCCGATTCCAAGTTCCTGCGAGGCCCCTTCCCGGCGACGGGAAGGGGCCTTTTGCGCTTGCCCCGCCGCTTCCGTGTTGGTATGCCCGAACTCCCACCCGGCCCGAACCAAGGAGAACCCAATGGAAAAGCCGGTCACCGTCCCCGACATCCTGCTGGCCAAGAACGGCCGCAAACTCACCATGCTCACCGCCTCCGACGCCTGTCTGGGCCGCATCGTGGACCAGGCCGGGGCGGACATGATCCTGGTGGGCGACTCCCTGGCCATGGTGGCCCTGGGCCAGCCCGACACCCTGGGCGTGGGCCTGGAGACCATGCTCCTGCTCACCCGCGCGGTCGCCTCCTCGGTGTCCCGCGCCCTGGTCATCGGCGACATGCCCTTCCTGTCCTACCAGCCCAGCGACGAGATGGCGGTCATCTCCGCAGGCCGGTTCCTGGCCGAAGGCCGGGCCTCGGCCGTGAAGGTGGAGGGCGGCGCGCGCATGCTGCCCCGCATCCGGGCCATGATCAACGCGGACATCCCGGTCATGGGCCACATCGGGCTCACCCCTCAGTCCATGGCTCGCATGGGCGGCTTCAAGGTCCAGGCCAAGACCGCGGAGACCGCCCGCATCCTCATCGGCGACGCCCAGGCATTGGCCGAGGCCGGGTGCTTCGCCATCGTGCTGGAAGGCATCCCCGGCGAGGTGGCCGGGCTGGTCACCGAAGCCTGCCCGGTGCCCACCATCGGCATCGGCGCGGGCCCGCACTGCGACGGCCAGGTCCTGGTGGTGCAGGACGTGCTGGGCCTGTTCGAGCGCTTCATGCCCAAGTTCGTCAAACGCTACGCCAACCTCGCCGAGACCGCCCGCGAAGCCCTGGCCGCCTTCAAGGCCGACGTGGAGTCCGGCACCTTCCCCGGCCCGGAGCACACCTTCCACCTCAAGGAAGAGGAGAAGACCAAGCTGGAAAAGAAGTAGCGTTAGACCGCGTCATTTAGGCGGGCGAGAAGAGGGCGGTTCGCGAACCGCCCCTACAGAGGACAGGCAGGGCCGTACGGCCGAGCGTTCTTTGGTAGGGGCGGATCGCGATCCGCCCTTCTTCGTTGGTGCTCCGCCGGCCTGGGGCAGCGCCCCAGCCTACTCCTGCTCCTTCCCGATCTGCCGCAGGAACGCGTGCAGGAACGACTGGGGCACGGGCTGGCCGGCCACGGCCAGGGAGGCGAGCAGGGTGACCTGGTTGCCGCGGGGGGTGGTGGTGGATTCCAGGCCGAGAACGTGCTCGTCGGGCAGGGGCAGGGTGAGGACCCAGGCCGCGCCGGTCCGGCGCCAGACCGGGGCCGGGGCGTCGGGATGCTTGGCGGCCAGGATGTCCAGCAGGTCGCGCAGCCGGAAATGGCGGGAGCGCGCGCCTGCGATGCCCAGGAATTCGCCCTTGGGGGAATGCACCACCAGGGGGTTGCCCAGGAGCTCCTCGGGCGGGGTCGGAGCCGGGCTGTCCGGGGCCGGGGCGGCAGGGGCGGCCGCCTCGTCCGGGTCCGGGCCCAAGGGGGTGAGGCGGAAGCGCTGGTGCGAGCCGTCCTGGGATCGGATGCGGATGACCCGGCCGGATTCGGATTCGGGCTCGGGGGCAGGGGAGGCGGCCGGCCGGGCCTCCAGGGTGTCCAGCCGGGCCAGGGCGGCGTCCAGGCGATGGGTGAGGTCGGCCACTTCCCGCGCCAGGGACTCCAGGGCCCGGGCAGAGACCGCCTCGGGCGAGGTTCTACTTATCGATAAGCGACGATTATGAGAAGGCAAGGGGAACCGGGATGTTAGCTGGTCGTGAATCTCCCGGACCGAGAGGCCTTGGCCGAAGCCGTCCCGGATCGCGGTGCAGACCTGGGCCGCCGAGGCCGGGAAGCGCAGGGGCTTGCCCGCGTTCAGGGGCTCGATGCAGCCCGGGAACTTGCGGCGGTAGCTCTTGAGGGTGGTGACCGACACCCCCAGGAGCCGGGAGAGGTCCGCGTGGGTCAGGGATTCGTCGCTCATCGTCGCTCTGGAAATGTTGTATGATAGTAAGATTAGAGAATCGGTAAGTCAAATATCCGGCCCGGTCAAGGCCGCCGGAGCCAGGGCAGGGCCGGGGGGATGGAGGGGCGGGGCAGGATGGCCGGCCCGGGGCTTCTTCCCTTGGCCGGCCCGCGCGTGCTAGGTTGGCGGCACGGCGGAGGAAACATGGGCGAGGAGAAGGTACGGCTGGGCGTGAGCCGCTGCCTCCTGGGCGACATGGTGCGCTATGACGGCGGGCACCAACTGGACCGGTTCGTGGCCCACACCCTGGGCGCGTTCGTGGAGTTCGTGCCCGTGTGCCCGGAGGTGGAGTGCGGCATGCCCATTCCTCGCGAGGCGGTGCGGCTGGTGGGCGACGTGGACCGGCCGCGGCTCCAGGGCCGGGAGAGCGGCCGCGACTACACCGGGCAGATGGAGTCCTGGGCCGCGGGGCGGCTGGACGCGCTGGCCCGGGAAGGGCTGTGCGGGTTCATCTTCAAGAGCGGCTCGCCCAGTTCCGGCCTGGAGCGCATCAAGGTCTACCCCGAGGGCGGGGGCAAGCAGCCCGTGTCCTACA
>DKEU01000243.1 GCA_002452635.1 Desulfovibrionaceae bacterium UBA6814
GGGTCCGAGCACATGAACTTGTAGTCCCGGGCCACGACCACGTCCTTGAGGGTTCCCGCGAAGGCCGCCACAGCGGGCGGATTCACCTTGCCCGCGATGTTGGTGCCGCAGTGGCAGACGTACACCCCGATCTTGTTGGCCATGGCTCGTCGTCCTCCTTGTCCTCGACACGAAACATGCGGTCCTAGACCGCGGCCACGCTCCCGGTCCCTACGCTCTCGCCGTCGCGCACCGCCCGGGCGCGCTTCCATTCGCTGCGCTGCTCCAGCGCCTCCAGGGCTTGGTCCCCGGCGCGGGGATTGTCCGCCTCGGGATAGGCCTCCACCACGGTCTGCACCGCGTCGGCCAGGATGGCCCGGCCCAGGGGCGTGCGGGTGACCACCGTGGTCCAGCCCGGCTCCGCGCCCAGCCCGCCGCAGGACAGGTCCGCATACTCCGCGCCGTAGTCGGTGCAGAAGCGGCAGGCGTGGCGGCGCATGAAATCGAGCTCCTCCAGCGGGATGGTGATGACGCCCCGGCTCTGGACGTGGATGTGCAGGGCGTCCTTCACGTTGATCTTCTCCACGTCGGCCCAGGCGAAGCCGCCCAGCTTCTCCAGGCGCTTGCGCCCGGACTGGCCGAACTCGAAGTGGCCGGAGCAGAACAGCCCCAGCAGGCAGTACAGGGAGTCGGTGGGCACCACGCCCAGGACCTGCATCTTGCGGATGGTGAGGATCTGCTCGGGGAGGCCCACGCAGGCCACCCGGCGCAGGCCCTGGCGCATCTGTTCGCCCAGGGCGGAGATGGCCGGGGCGAAGGTGGCGTAGCGGCCGCCCACCAGGTCCCGGGCCACGGGCGGGCCGGCAAAGGAGGCCGCGGCCTCCAGGATGTCCTTGCGGGTGGTGGCCAGGAACGGCCGCCGGGAGAAGGGGCCCGAGCCCCGGGCCAGCACCGCGCCGTCGATGCGGCCCTCGTCGAACAGGCGCAGGAGCAGCGCGGTGAGCACCCCGCCGTCGGTGGCGATCTCCCGGACCGAGGTGTCCTTGGCCCGGGCCACGGTGACGCCCAGCACGTTGCCCATGGGCTCCTGCCACAGGGCCTTGCGCCGGGCTTCCTCTTCGAGTTCGCCGATGACCGGGCAGAACATGTAGCACAGCCCGCACTCGATGCATTTTTCGGGGTCGTTGAACCGGGGGGTGCCGTCCGGGTCCTGGGTGAGGGCCCCGTAGTTGATGGCTGCGCAGAAGGTGACGCATCCGCCGCAGCGCCGGCAGCGTCCCGGCTTCTGCACCTCTTCGACGAGATTGGCGAAGGTCTTCATGTCTCCCCCGGCAGGACCACGGTCCAAAATGGGTGGTTCCACCCGGCAAGACACAAGAAACATGCCAGTATCAATAAACAATAATTACAGCATGTTAGTCCGAGGCGCGTTTTCAATCTCGTATCGCAAGACTGGAAACCGTCTTGCAGCACAAGACACGGAAGCGCCGGGGAGGGCCTTGGTTTGGGCGGTTTCCAGGAACTCCATGGTATTCAAGACGGTTGGCCCGGCCCGGCCGGGCCGGGGCCGCGGGGCGGACAGTCTTGCAGCACGGGATTCCCCACACTTTTTCCGGGAATTTCGTGGACAAGAATGCGAAAAGGGAGGTATGCGACCCGCAAAGGACCAAGGCCTGCAACCTGGGAGAGGCCATGGGTTCCCGCCGCAAGGAGCGTCCCGGACCAGTTTCCGCCGCGGACCAGGTGGCCGACTGCCTGCTTCGCGCCACGTTCGACTGCGCCCTGCTCATGGACATGGAAGGCGCCATCCTGGTGGCCAACGAGCCCCTGGCCCGCCTGCTGCGCACCCCGTTGGGACAGCTCCGGGGCCGCAATTTCTTCTCCTTCTTCTCGCCCGAAGTGGCGGCCCGCCGCCGGGCCATGGCCGACTTCGTGATCCGCTCCCGCGCCCCGGTGCGCTACGAGGACAGCGCCACCCCGGGCCGGGTCTACGACACCCGGGCCGAGCCGGTGCTGAACAAGCACGGCGAGGTGACGCGCATCGCGGTGTTCTTCTGCGACGTGACCGAGGCCCGCTCCGCCGAGCGCGAGCGCGTGCGCCTGGCCACGGCCATCCAGCAGGCCGCCGAGGTGGTGGTCATCTGCTCCCAGAATCTCGTCGTGGAATACGTGAACCAGGCCTTCGAGGAGATGAGCGGCTACGCCGCGCGCGAGACCCGGGGCATGCCCCTGGAGAACCTGTTCCAGGGCGGCCCGCCGCGCCGGGCCTACCAGCGCCTGTCCCAGGCCCTGGCCCGGGGCGACGTGTGGACCGGCCGCGTCTCCCTGACCCACAAGGACAAACGCCGCCTGCGCTGCGAGATTACCTTCACCCCGGTGCGGGTGCGGCACGGGGTGGTGCAGGGCTTCGTGGGGGTGTGGCGCGACGTGACCGAGGTGGAGCGCCTGGAGCGCCAGGTGCGCAAGGCCCAGCGCATGGAGGCCCTGGGCGCCCTGGCCGGGGGCATCGCCCACGACTTCAACAACATCCTGGGCCCCATCATCCTGCACGCCGAGCTGGGCCTGTCCGGCCTGCCGGTCACCGACCCGGCCCGGGGGCTGTTCATCAACATCCTCCAGGCCGCGGAGCGGGCCCGGGCCCTGGCCTCCCAGATCCTCAACCTGGGCCGGCAGCGGGAGGGCGACGAGCCCATTCCCTTCCGCCTCTCCACCCTGCTCAAGGAGTGCGTGAAGCTGGTGGGTCCCACCCTGCCGCCCCGGGTCTCCCTGCACCACAACCTGCACGCGGAGGAGGATTACGTGCTGGCCGACCCGGCCCAGCTCCACCAGGTGGTCATGAACCTGGCCACCAACGCCTTGCGCGCCATGGAGGCCGAGGGCGGGCGGCTCACCTGCGAGGTGGACCTGGTGCGCGCGCCGGACGACGAGCCCCTGGGCGGCTGGGACCTGGAGCCCGGGGAGTACGTGCGCCTGACCATGAGCGACACCGGGGTGGGCATGACCCCGGAGGTGGTGGCCCGCATCTTCGATCCCTTCTTCACCACCCGCAAGGACGGCCAGGGCACCGGCCTGGGCCTGGCCGTGGTGCAGGGCATCGTGACCCGCCTGGGCGGGGGCGTGACCGTGCAGAGCGAGCCCGGCACGGGCACGGTGTTCCAGGTCTTCATCCCGCGCTCGACGCAGCGGCCCCAGGAAGCGGTGGGCCTGGCCGCGGCCGAGCGCCGCATCCTGCCCCGGGGCCGGGAGCGGGTCCTGGTGGTGGACGACGAGCGCAGCCTGCGGGAGAGCTGCGCCGTGAGCCTGCGCGAGCTGGGCTACCGGGTCACGGCCTGCGCCCACGGCCGGGAGGCCCTGGTCATCCTGCGCCGCACCCCGAACCGCTTCGACCTGGTGCTGTCCAACATCATCATGCCCGACTACACCGGGTTTGACCTCTTGGACGAGTTGGGTATCCTGAATCCGCAGATGCCGGTGGTGCTGGTGAGCGGCGACCGTGAGCTGCTGCGCGCCGCGCTCACCCGCGCGGTCCGGCCCCGGGCCTGCCTGGCCAAGCCCTTCCGCTGGAAGGAGTTGGCCGAGTGCGTGCGCCGGGTGCTGGACCGGGAAGTCGCCCGGCAGCCCGCAGCTTCGGAGCGGTGAGTATGGCCCGTATCCTCATTGTCGACGACGACGCCTCACTCTGCCAGGCCCTGGCCGCGGTCATGGCCAGCCTGGGCCACGCCGCGGACCAGGCCCTGACCCTGCGCGACGGCCTGGCCCAGGCCCAGGCCCGGGAGTACGCCGCGGTCATCCTCGACGTGTGGCTGCCCGACGGCAACGGCCTGGAGCACATTGCGGTCCTGCGCGACAGCCCGGGCCGACCCGAGGTCATCATCCTCACCGGCTCCGGGGACCCGGACGGCGCGGAGCTGGCCATCAAGAGCGGGGCCTGGGACTACATCACCAAGCCGCCCACCCTGAACAAGATCCGCCTGCCCGTGCAGCGCGCCCTGGCCTACCGCTCCCGGCAGGAGCACCGGGCCCGGCGCGACCTCAAGCGCGAGGGCATCGTGGGGAGCTCCGGGGCCATCCTGGCCTGCCTGGACCTGGCGGCCCAGGCCGCGGCCAGCGACGTGGCCGTGCTCATCACCGGCCAGACCGGCACGGGCAAGGAGCTCTTCGCCCGGGTCATCCACGCCAACAGCGAGCGCAGCCAGGGGCCCTTCGTGGTGGTGGACTGCGCGGCCCTGCCCGCCAACCTGGTGGAGAGCATGCTCTTCGGCCACGAGAAGGGGGCCTTCACCAACGCGGACCGCAAGCACGACGGGCTCATCAAGCAGGCCCACCGCGGCACGCTCTTCCTGGACGAGGTGGGCGAGCTGCCCGCGCCGGTGCAGAAGGCCTTCCTGCGGGTGCTCCAGGAACACCGCTTCCGGCCGGTGGGCGGCAATACCGAGATCGTGAGCGATTTCCGGCTGGTGGCCGCCACCAACCGCAACCTGGAGCGCATGGCCGGGGAGGGGAAGTTCCGGGAGGACCTCCTGTTCCGTTTGCAGAGCTTCAACATCCACCTCCCGCCGCTCAAGGAGCGGGGCGGGGACGTGGCCGAGCTGGCCGAGTGGTGGGCCGGCCGCCTGGCCGAACGCCGCCGGAAGCCGGCCAAGAAGCTCTCCCCGGCGCTGTTGGCAGCCCTGGAGGACTATGCCTGGCCGGGCAACGTGCGGGAGCTCCTGAACGCGGTGGAGAACGCGGTGGCCGCGGCCGGGGAGGAGAAGGTGGCGGAGCCCGGCCACCTGCCCGTGCACCTGCGCGCCCAGATGGTGCGTCAGGGCCTGGTGGAGCCCGAGGCCGAGGTGCGGGGCTGCGAGCTGCCGGTCTTGGACCCGGGCACCTTCCCGCTCCTCAAGGATTATCGCGCCCGGGCCCTGGCCTCCCTGGAGCGCGGCTACCTGGAGAAGCTCCTCAGCCTGGCCGACGGCGACATCCGCCGCGCCTGCGCCCTGTCCGGCCTGTCCCGCGCCCGTCTCTACGCCCTGCTCAAGGAGCGCGGCCTGGGGCGGTGAGGGGCCGGCAAGCGAGAAAATTCTTGTCCGGGCGCGCCGGATGGAGTAAGGCGACAAGACTGGGTACTCCGTCATGGCCGTCCACGCACCCCAACCCTATTCGCCCGACCCCACGCCCGTGGAGCGGCTGCTGTCGCCCCTGGTGCGGTTCACCCGCATCCAGGCGGCCAGCGGTCTGGTGCTGTTCCTGGCCGCCCTGGGGGCCATGGCCTGGGCCAACTCGCCCTGGGCCGACGCCTACCACGCCCTGTGGGCCGTGCGCCTGGGCGTGGGAGTGGGGGAGTGGAGCCTGGCCAAGCCCCTGCTCCTGTGGATCAACGACGGGCTCATGGCCGTGTTTTTCTTCCTGGTGGGCCTGGAGATCAAGCGCGAGATCCTGGCCGGCGAGCTGGCCGAGCCGCGCAACGCGCTCTTGCCCACGGCCGCGGCCCTGGGGGGCATGGCCGCGCCCGCGCTCATCTATGCGGCCTGCAACGCCGGCGGACCGGCCGCCGCGGGCTGGGGCATCCCCATGGGCACGGACATCGCCTTCACCCTGGGGGTGCTGGCCCTCCTGGGCTCCCGCGTGCCGGCCTCGCTCAAGGTCTTCGTCACCGCCCTGGCCATTGCCGACGACCTGGGGGCCATCGTGGTCATCGCGGCATTCTACACCGTGGACCTGGCTGTCTGGGCCCTGGCCGCGGCGGCTGCGCTCTTCGCCCTCATGCTCACGGCCAACCGGCTGGGGGTGCGTTCGCCCGCGGCGTACGCCCTGCTGGGCGCGGCCATG
>DKEU01000038.1:0-3702 GCA_002452635.1 Desulfovibrionaceae bacterium UBA6814
ATCTGCTCACCGCGGTGGAGCTGCCCGCCCTGCGCTTCTTCCACGCCTGACCCCCGGCTCCGCCCGGGCCTTCCCGGCCCTCCCCCCACGTGAAAGGCAGACCTGGTTGGCTAGCTCAAAAGAATGCAAAGCCGCCCGTCCGGCTGGCCTTCCCCATCCACGCATAATCCGGTTGCCAGCCCTGGTCTGCTCACGTATTCCGGGCATGGCGGAGGCGGGACCATGCTGCGCACAGTCCTGATCATCGACGACGACCGGCATATCGCCACGACCCTGCAGTACCACCTGGAGGGCCTGGGCCTGGCCGTGGTCACGGCCCATGCCGGGGAGGCCGGATTGGCCGCCTTTGCCGAGCAGCGCCCGGACCTGGTGCTCCTGGACCTGAGGCTCCCGGACCTGGACGGCCTGACCATCCTGGAGCGGATTCTGGCTGCGGACCCCGGGGCCACGGTGGCGGTCGTCACCGCCCACGCCACGGTGGACACCGCGGTTGCGGCCATGAAGAAGGGGGCCTTCGACTACCTGCAGAAGCCCTTCGGCACGGCCGACGTGACCCGGCTGGTGGAGATGGCCTCCCGGGTGCGCAGCCTGGAGACCGAGGTGCGCACCCTGCGCCGCGAACTGGCCGGGGTGGCGCAGCAGGGCGAGTTCCTCACCCGCAACGCGGCGGTGCGGGAGCTGCTGGCCACGGCCCGGCAGGCGGCCGAATCCGACGCCTCGCTCCTCTTCACCGGCGAGAGCGGCACGGGCAAGGGCCTCCTGGCCCGCCTGTCTCACTCCTGGAGCCACCGCAGCCAAGGGCCCTTCGTCACCGTGGACTGCACCGCCCTGCAGGAGACCCTGCTGGAGAGCGACCTGTTCGGCCACGTCAAGGGCGCGTTCACGGGCGCGGTGCGGGACAAGCAGGGCAAGCTGGAGCTGGCCGAGGCCGGCACGGTGTTCCTGGACGAGGTCGCCGAGACCTCGCCGGCCATCCAGGCCAAGCTGTTGCGCTTCCTCCAGTCCCGAGAGTTCGAGCCCGTGGGCGGCACCCGGGTGCGCCGGGTGGACGCCCGGGTCATGGCCGCCACCAACCGGGACCTGGAGGCCATGGTGCGCGAGGGCGGCTTCCGGCAGGACCTCTATTTCCGGCTCAACGTGGTGGAGCTCCGCCTGCCGCCCCTGCGCGACCGGCTGGACGACATCCCCCTTTTGGCCGAGCACGGCCTGGCCCGCTTCGCCGCAGCCTACGGCAAGGACCTGGCCGGCATCGCACCCGAGGCCCTGGACCTGCTGCGCCGCTACCCCTGGCCGGGCAACATCCGGGAGCTCATGAACGTGCTGGAGCGCGGCGCGGTCCTGGCCAAGGGGGGCGCACTCACCCCCGCCGACCTGCCCGCGGCCCTGCGGGACTACGACCACCGCTCCGCCCCGGGCGCGCCCCTGCCCACCCTGGAGGACCTGGAGCGCGAGCACGTGCGCCTGGTCCTGGCGCGCACCTCCTCCCTGGAGGAGGCGGCCCGCACCCTGGGCATCGATCCGGCCACCCTGTACCGCAAGCGCAAGCGCTTCGGCCTGGCCTGAGTTTCGTGCACTCTGCAATGCCCGCTTCGTGCATTCTGCACGAATCCCTGTCCTTTCCCGGCCTGAACAGTCCGCCGAATTCTTCACAACCATCTTGAATCCCTGACAAACGCCCTGCACGGTCCGGTTCGTGCCTTCTTCCCGCCCGGCGGCGTGCAGCCGCCCGGAGACGAACCGTGGACACCAGCGCCCCTTCCATCCTTCTGCTCTCGGGCCCCGGACTCCCCCCGGACCTTCCGGCCGACGAGCCGGGGTCGACGGCGTTGCTGCCTGGCGTACCAGGATCGGCTGGCTCTGGGCGACCGGCGCAAGGCGGTGTATCGTGCGGACGGCGGAAACCGGGAGTTCCCCTGTTCCAACGTTCCCCGGCCGCCGCAACCGATGGGAGCGCAGCCATGAACCGCACGCGTCTTCTCTCGTCCTTCCGTTCCCGCATCCTCCTGGGCTACGGGGCGGCCATCCTGGTCATCGCCCTGGGCGGGGCCTGGGCGGTGGCCAACCTGCTCACCCTGGGCCAGACCTCGGAATTCATCCTGCGCGAGAACTACAAGACCATCCTGGCCGCGGAGAGCATGATCAACGCCCTGGAGCGCCAGGACAGCATCCTGCTGGCCATGCTTCTGCGCATCGCGCCCCATGGGCCGGAAGAGTACCTGGCCCAGGAGGCGGAATTCCAGCAATGGCTGGGGCGAGCCAAGGGCAACATCAGCCTGCCGGGCGAAAAGGAGGCGCTGGAGCGCATCGAGACGTCGCACGCGAAGTGGGCCGTCCTGGCCGGCCAGGTCCAGACCAGCGGCGACTCGGACCTGTACCGGCAGCAGGTGTATCCCCTCACCCTGGAAATACGCGACGCCTGCACCCGGCTGCGGGAGATCAACCAGCAAGTCATGTACATGGTCAGCGACTCGGCCCGGAACCTGGCCCGCACGACGGTCTGGCGCACGGGCCTGGGGGGCCTCGCGGTGCTGCTCATCGGTTTCGCCTTGAGCCTGCTCCTGTCCTCCCGGTTGGCCAAGCCCGTGGAGCGCATCCGGCTGGCCGCGGCCCGGCTGGCCGAGGGCGACTACTCCGCCGAGGTGCCGGTGGACGGGGCGGACGAACTCTCCCAGCTCGCCGGCCAGTTCAACGCCATGGCCAAGCGGCTCCAGTACTTCCACGACATGAACATCGGCCACATCCTGGCCGAGAAGCGCAAGGGCGAGGCCATCCTCCAGAGCGTGGACGACGGCATCGTGGTGGTGGACCAGGACTGCCTGGTGGCGGACATCAATCCCATGGCCGCGCGCATCTTCGGCCAGGATCCGGCAACCGCGAAGGGCCGGCGCCTGCTGGAGGTCCTGGGCCGCGAAGACCTGCTGCGCCACGCCCGCCACGCCCTGGAGAGCGGGCAGCAACCCGAGCTGTCCGGGGACGAGGCCATCCTCATGGTGGAGGGAGGCGAGCGCCCGTCCCACTACCAGTTCTCGGTGGTCCCGGTGCAGGTGGACACGGGGCCGGCCCTGTCGGCCGTGCTGCTCTTCCGGGACGTGACCCGGCTGCGCGAGCTGGACCGGCTCAAGTCCGAATTCGTGATGACCGCCTCGCACGAACTGCGCACCCCGCTCACCAGCATCGGGATGAGCGTGGACATGCTCCTGGAGAAGGCCGGCCCCGGACTCGCCCCGCGCGACCGGGAGCTCCTGGCCATCGCCCAGGACGACGTGCGGCGCCTCAAGGCCCTGGTGGGAGAACTCCTGGACCTGTCCCGCATCGAGGCCGGCCGGCTGGAGCTGGAGATCGGCCGGGTGGACTCGGCGCGCCTCTTCTCCATGGCCGCCTCCATCCTCGCTCCCCAGGCCGAGAAGGCGGGCATCGACCTGTCCTTTCCCGACGCCGCGGCCCTGCCCCCGGTGCTGGCCGACTCCAACAAGATCGCCTGGGTCCTGGTCAACCTCGTGGGCAACGCCCTGCGCCACACCCCGGCCGGCGGAAGCGTCCGGGTCTCGGCCCTGGCGGCCGGAAAGTACGCGCACATAGCCGTGGCCGACACCGGAGAGGGCATCCCCCAGGAGCAGCAGTCGCGCATCTTCGAAAAATTCGTGCAGATCAAGTCCGACCGCACCGCGGACGGCAGCGGCCTGGGCCTGGCCATCTGCCGGG
>DKEU01000038.1:3717-3898 GCA_002452635.1 Desulfovibrionaceae bacterium UBA6814
CGAGCCGGGCCGGGGCAGCACCTTCACCTTCACGTTGCCCCTGGCCCCGGGAATGTCCCAGGAGACCGCACCATGAGCGACACTCCCCCCGTCCCCCGCATCCTGGTGGTGGACGACGAGCCCAATATCCGCATCACCCTGGCCCGGGCGCTGGAGGACATGGCCCAGGTGGACACGGCCA
>DKEU01000084.1 GCA_002452635.1 Desulfovibrionaceae bacterium UBA6814
GACAACTTCAAGAACATCAACGACAGCCTGGGCCACATCGTGGGCGACTGGCTCCTGCAGTCCGTGGCCTACCGCCTGCTCAAGCTCATGCGCGACGAGGACACCGTGGCCCGCCTGGGCGGGGACGAATTCGTCATCATGATCGAGGAGGTGGAGAACGTGCGCGAGGTGGTGCTGGTGGCCCGGCGCATCATCAAGGCCTTCGCCGCGCCGGTGACCGTGGGCAGCCACGAACTGTTCGTCAGCCCCAGCCTGGGCATCACCCTGTATCCCGAGGACGGACGCGACCCGGACACCCTGATCAAGAACGCGGACCTGGCCATGTACCAGGCCAAGGCCGCGGGCCGCAACGACTACCGCCTGTTCACCCCCCAGATGAACGAGAACGTCACCCGCCGCCTGGCCCTGGAGGGCCAACTGCGCAAGGCGGTGGAGAACGGCGAACTCCTCCCCTTCTTCCAGCCCAAGGCCAGCCTGGCCGAGGGCCGGGTGAACGGCATGGAGGCCCTGGCCCGCTGGCCCCTGGAGAACGGCACGCTGGTGAGCCCGGCGGAGTTCATCCCCCTGGCCGAGGAGACCGGGCTCATCCTGCCCCTGGGCGAGATCATCCTGGAGAAGGCCTGCGCCGCGGCCTGCCGCATGGCCAACGGCAAGGCCTGCGACCTCACCCTGGCGGTGAACCTCTCGCCCAAGCAGTTCCGGCAGCACGACCTGGTGGCCCGCATCCTGGCCATCCTGGAGCGCACCGGCCTGCCCCCGTCCCGGCTGGAGCTGGAGATCACCGAGACCATCCTGATGGCGGACATCGACAAGACCGTGGGCAAGCTGCGCGAGCTGGCCGGGCACGGCATCGGCCTGGCCGTGGACGACTTCGGCACCGGGTATTCCTCGCTCTCCTACCTCAAGCACTTCCCCCTGCGCTCGCTCAAGATCGACCAGTCCTTCGTGCGCGACATCACCCGCGACAAGGGCGACGCCAACATCGTGCGCACCATCATCGACCTGGCCCACAACTTCACCCTGGAGGTGGTGGCCGAGGGCGTGGAGACCCGGGAGCAGCTCGCGTTCCTGCGCGCCCACCGCTGCCATATCGCCCAGGGCTTCCTGTTCTCCCCGCCCCTGGACGAGGCCGCCTTCGCGGCCTACATGCGCGAGACCCAGGGCAAGGTGGCGGTGGAGTGAGACCGGCCCGCGCCCTGCCCTTGCTCCTGCTCCTCGCCTGCTTTCTGCTCCCGGCCTGCGGCGGGCCCGACGCCGCCGCCCCGGGCCTCTCCCCCCTGCCCCCCGGGGCCACGGTGCTGTGCTTCGGCGACAGCCTGACCTACGGCTCGGGCGCGGGCGGCTTCGACCCGCGGCCCGGGGCCTCCTTTCCCGAGGCGCTGGCCCGGGAGACCGGGCTCAACGTGGTGCGCTCGGGCGTGCCCGGCGAGACCACGGACCGCGGCCTGGCGCGGCTGCCCCGGGTCCTGGAGGCCGAGCGGCCGGCCCTGGTGGTGCTGGAGCACGGGGGCAACGACTTCTTGCGCGGCCTGCCCGAGGCCCGGACCGAGGCCAACCTCACGGCCATGGTCCGCGCCTGCCAGGAGGCCCACGCCCAGGTCTTGCTGCTCGGCGTGCCCCAACCCGGCCTGCTCCTCAAGCTGCACCCGGTCTACCCGCGCGTGGCCGCCGCCACCGGCGCGGCCCTGGACGGCGAACTCCTCCCCACCCTCCTGGCCGACGGCAACATCAAGTCCGACCCCATGCACTTCAACGCGGCGGGGTACGAAAAGCTGGCCCAGGGCGTGGCCGCGACCCTGCGCCGCCTGGGCGCGCTGCAATAGCGCAGTTTCGCCTTGAAACAAGGCGCAACGCTGAAATAATGTTCCATTATTTCAGCAAACTGCATAAGTGCATCTAAACTTTTTCAAAGTTGAGATGCACTAAAAAGGCGGGAACGGCTCGCGCCGCTCCCGCCCTGTTCGTCGGTTTCCGTCAGGCTACTTGATCCAGGAATCCACCTGGGCGGCGTTCTCCTTGAGGAAGCGCTTGGCGTTCTCGTAGCGGTCCGCGCCGGGCTCCTGGTTCCAGGCCATGACCATCTGGAGCTGGCCCGCGTCCTTCCAGGCGAACTGGTCCAGCACCTTGTAGACCTCGGGCATGTCCTTTTTCAGGCCCTTGCGCACGATGGTGTCGATGTGCTCCTCCTCGCCCAGGACGCCCTTGGGGTCCTTCAGGTACTTGAGGTCCCACNNTGCCGAACATCCAGTGCGGGGACCAGGCGGTGACCACCACCCATTTCTTGTGCTTGATGGCGTCGGCCAGGGCCGCGGTCATGGTGGCGCCGCTGCCCTCCACCAGCTCCAGCTTGTCCAGGCCGTACTCGGTCATGGCCTTTTCCGAGAGCCGCATGAGCCCGGCCCCGGGGTCGATGCCGATGACCTTGCCGTTCAGCTTGTCGGCATGGGCGTTCAGGTCGGCGATGGAGTCGGCGGTCACGTAGGACGGAACCGCCCAGCCCAGCTTGGCCCCGCCGGTGATGGGGCCCAGGTCCTCCACCTTGTCCTTGACCTTGGCCAGGTAGTCGGCGTGGGTCACGGGCAGCCAGGCGGTGACCATCCCGTCCACGTCGCCGGTGCCCACGGCCTGCCACATGGCGGCCGCGGCCACGGGCAGCATCTCCACCTCGTAGCCCAGCTTCTCCTGCAGCACCGCGGCCACCACGTTGGTGCTCGCGGCCGCGCAGTCCCACTCCACGTAGGCCAGTTTCACCTTGCCCTTGGACGCGGCCAGGGCCGGGACGGCCGCCAGCGCCAGGGCCAGCACGAGGGCGAGAGTCATGAATTTGCGCATGTGCGTTGCCTCCTTGTGTTTGTTTTTATTGGTAAGATATTGCCTATCCCTGACGCGCGCCCACGCGTTGCAGCACGCGGTCCAGGATGATGGCCACGATGACGATGCCGATGCCCGCCTCGAAGCCGTGCCCCATCTGCAGGCGCTGGATGGCCTTCCACACCTCGCCGCCCAGGCCCTTGGCCCCGATCATGGCGGCGATGACCACCATGGACAGGGCCAGCATGACGGTCTGGTTCACCCCGGCCATGATGGTGGGGGTGGCCATGGGCAGTTGCAGCTTCACCAGCTTCTGCCAGCGGGTGGAGCCGAAGGCGTCGGCGCACTCCACCAGCTCCCGCGGGGTCTGGCGGATGCCCAGGCAGGTGAGACGGATGGCCGGGGGCATGGCAAACACCACGGTGGAGAAGATGGCCGCCACCTTGCCCAGGCCGAAGAAGGGGATGGCCGGGATGAGGTACACGAAGGCGGGCATGGTCTGCATCACGTCCAAGACCGGCATGACCACCCGGTAGACTCCCTGGCTCAGCGCCGAGGCGATGCCCAGGGGCACGCCCAGGGCGATGGCCACCAGGGTGGCGATGCACACCAGGGCGATGGTGCTCACCGTGGCCGGCCACAGGCCCATGTTCCAGATGAGACACAGGCCCAGCAGGGTGAACAGGCCGATGCCCCGCTTGCGGGACAGCTTCCAGGCCAGCAGGGTGAACACCGCGATGAGCAGCCAGGCCGGCGCGGCCAGCATGGCTTTTTCGAGCAGCTCCAGCACGCTCTCGGTGACCGCGGAAAAGGCTTTGGTGGCGAAGGCGAAGTGCTCCACCATGAAGTCGATGGCGGTCTCGATCCACACGCCCAGGGGGATGCGGGGGATACTCATTCCTGGGTCCTCCCTCGCTCGGCGATGGCCCCGAGCAGCGAGCCCTTGACCACCACGCCCTTGAGCCGCCCTCCCTCGTCCACCACCGCCAGGGGGCAGGAGTTGCCGGACATGGTGAGGAACAGGTCCGTGGCCGGGGTGTCCGGGGCCACGCAGGGGATGTCGGTGCGCACGATGGGGGCCAGGTCCCGCTCCCCGCGGCCGATGAGCTCGGCGCAGTCCTCGGAGGCCACCAGCCCGGCCAGGCGGTGCTGGGCGTCCAGCACGAAGAGGGTGGAGATGCCGTGCTGCTTCATCTTGCGCAGGGCGGCGCGGGGGCCGTCGTGGCCCAGGAAGCCCACGGTCTCGGACTTCTTCATCACCGACTCGGCGGTGAGCACCTTGGTGATGTCCACCTCGGCCACGAAGCGCTCCACGTAGTCGTTGGCCGGGCTGGTCAGGATGTCCTCGGGCGAGCCCACCTGCACGATGGCCCCGTCCTTCATGAGCACGATGCGGTCGCCCAGCTTGAGGGCCTCGTCCAGGTCGTGGGAGATGAAGAGGATGGTCTTCTTCACCTTCCCCTGCAGGCTGATGAGTTCGTCCTGCATGTCGCGGCGGATGAGGGGGTCCAGGGCGCTGAAGGCCTCGTCCATGAGCAGGATGTCCGGGTCCAGGGCCAGGGCGCGGGCCAGGCCCACCCGCTGCTGCATGCCGCCCGAGAGCTGGCTGGGCAGGGAGTCCTCCCAGCCGGCCAGGCCCACCTGGTCCAGGGAGCGCATGGCGCGGTCGCGGCGCTCGGCCGGATCCATGCCCTTGATCTCCAGGCCGTACTCGGCGTTGGCCAGCACGGTGCGGTGGGGGAACAGGGCGAAGTTCTGGAACACCATGCCCATCTTGGCCAGGCGCAGTTCGCGCAGCCCCTTGGCGTCCAGGGCGGTGACCTCCACCCCGTCCACGAAGACCTGGCCCGCGGTGGGCTCGATGAGCCGGTTGATGCAGCGCACCAGGGTGGACTTGCCCGAGCCGGACAGGCCCATGACCACCACGATCTCGCCCTCGTCCACGTCGAAGCCGGCCCGGTCCACGCCCACGCTGAGCCTGGTCTCGGCGAAAATCTCGTCCTTGCCCTTGCCCTTTTCCAGAAGTTCGATGGCCCGCTCCGGGTGCGGGCCGAATATCTTGCTGAGGTTCTTGACCTCTATTTTCTTCACCATGCCTCCTCGGTGGAGTTTTCCCTGTTCATATTGTCCAAGAACGAATGAACATAGCCCATGAAAATCTGAGGTCAACCATACTCTGAACAATTTTTTGTTGTAGTAAAAACTGCAAAACTGGACATATGGCGCAATATTTTATGCTTGTTTATCAAAATGCACTGATAATGATTGCGGCATTCTCTTTTTGTTGGAATTTTTTGCAATAAAATTTGGTCAATTTTCCGATTATCTGGAATGCAACCTCATTTTTTAACAGAGTTCAATCCAGCAGACCCTATCCTATCCGGGGCGTTACTTTCCGGGCGCCCCGGGGATTCGGCAAAATTCCCGGGCCGGCTATGCCCGGAAGCCTTGCTGTGCTATGCTTGGGGCATGCCGGGCCTGGCCCGGGCAAACCCCGCGGGGAGAAAGACATGTCCATGAAACGCATGACCAAGGCCGAACTGCTGGCCGCGGCGGAGCGGCTGGCGGCCCGGGTGGCGGAGCTGGAGGGACAGGCCGGCAGGTTCGCCAAGGCCGCGGCCTGCGCCCGGGAGGCCCTGCCCCTGGGCGAGTCCGAGGAGGCGCTGTGCGCCCTG
Source organism: Desulfovibrionaceae bacterium UBA6814 (assembly GCA_002452635.1). Lineage (GTDB taxonomy): Bacteria > Desulfobacterota > Desulfovibrionia > Desulfovibrionales > Desulfovibrionaceae > UBA6814. The sequence continues at coordinate 5,487 of DKEU01000084.1, forward strand.
TTCGACGCGGTGGGCGACGCCATCGTGGTGCACGACCCGGGCGACGGCCGGGTGCTGGCGGCCACGCCCAGCGCGCCGCGCATGCTGGGCTGGAAGCGGGACGAAGTGGAGACCCTGACCCCGGAGGACCTGTCCTCGGGCGTGCCGCCCTTCACCGGGGACAACTACCTGAACTACCTGGAGCTGGCCGCCGAGGGCGCGCCCCAGGACTTCGAGTGGCTCTCCCGGACCAAGGACGGGACGCCCCTGTGGGTGGAGGTGCGCCTGCACCGCACCGAGCTCACGGGCAAGCCGCGGGTGGTGGGGCTCATGCGCGACGTGCACGAGCGCAAGGAGGCCGAACAGGAGATCCAGAAGCTCACCCTGGCCGTGGAGCAGAGCCCGGCCTCGGTCATGATCACCGACCCCGAGGGGTACATCGAGTACGTGAACCCCAAGTTCACCGAGGTCACGGGATTCACCCCGGCCGAGGTGCTGGGCAAGACCCCGCGCCTGCTCAAGAGCGGCCGGCACACCGTGGAGTTCTACCGGGAGCTGTGGGAGACCATCTCCGCGGGCCGGGTGTGGACCAACGAGATGTGCAACCGCACCAAGTCCGGGGAGGAGATCTGGGAGCTGGCGTCCATCGCGCCGGTGAACGACTTCACGGGCCGGCACGCCTACTACGTGGCGGTGAAGGAGGACATCACCCTGCGCAAGCGGCAGGAGGAGCGCATCCGGCACATGGCCCTGCACGACCAGCTCACGGACCTGCCCAACCGCAACCTGTTCATGGACCGCCTGACCCAGGCCGTGGCCCGGTCCAAGCGCACGGGCCTGAAGGCCGCGCTCATCTACGTGGACCTGGACGAGTTCAAGCCGGTCAACGACCAGTTGGGGCACGAGGCCGGGGACGAGGTGCTGGCCGAGGTGGCCCGGCGGCTCCGCACCTGCATCCGGGACGTGGACACCGCGGCCCGGATGGGCGGGGACGAATTCGTGGTGGTGCTCCAGGACGTGACCAACGACTACGACGTGGAGCTGGTGGCCGGCCGCATCCACCGGGCCATGAACGAGCCCTTCCCGGTGGCCGGGCAGGAGCGCGTCCTGGGGGCCAGCATGGGCGTCGCCGTGTCCCCGGACCACGGGGACAACGTGGACGTGCTGCTCCGCTGCGCGGACGAGGCCATGTACGCGGTCAAGCGCGCCACGCGCAACGGCTACCGATTCTACGGCCCCGGCCTGGCCGGGGCGTAAGACGCTCTAGGCGGCCCGGGGGCGGGCTTCCAGCTCGGCCTGGCAGGCCACGCAGAACTCGGCCACGGGGTTGGCCTTGAGCCGGGCCAGGCCGATGTCCTCCCCGCACTCGCGGCAGACCCCGTACTGCGGGTCCGCCAGCCGGCGCAGGGCGGCCTGCACCCGGGCGGCCTGGCGGCTCTCCCGCTCGCGCAGGGACACGGTCACGTGCAGGTCGTACACCCGCGAGGCGTACTCGTTCTCGTCCGGGCAAAACTCGGCGGTGAGGCTCACCTCGCGGGAGGCCAGGTCCTCGAGCTGCTCTTCCAGGCTGCGCCTGATCTCCAGTCTGTCGTCGGCAGTCATCAGGATTCCCCCTTTTCCGGGTTTGGGGAACCCTAGCCCGCCCGTGTGACAGCCTGGCGAAGAAACGCGGACGATTCCTCGCCCAAGCTACGCGGCCTTGTCCTCCTCGACCGCTCCCCCGCCGCCGGCCTGGCCCAGGGCGGACATCTCCGCCTCGGAAAAGACCTTGTTGATGTCCAGGATCATGACGAAGACCTCGTCCTGCTTGCCCATGCCCTTGATGAAGTCGGTCTTGACCGACAGGCCCATGCGGGGCGGGGACATGATCTCGCCGTCCCCCATCTCGAACACTTCCCGCACCGAGTCCACCAGGGCCCCGATGACCGCGCTCTCGTCGCCGAAGGCCACCTCGGCGATGATGATGCAGGTGTTCACCGTGTCCTCGACCAGGGGCATGCCGAACTTCTTGCGCATGTCCACCACCGGCACGGCGTGGCCGCGCAGGTTGATGACCCCGCGCATGAACTCCGGGGTGCGGGGCACCCGGGTGATGTGGGTCAGCTCCAGCACCTCGCGCACGGACTCGATGTCCAGGGCGAAGACCTCCTGGTCCAGGGTGAAGGTCAGGTACTGGTTGGCGGTTCCCTGCTTGTCGTCCATGTCTGCCCTCCTTCTGGAACGCTCCGGCCCGGGTCGCGCCGGGCGGGATGGTTACTCCCTCCCCCGGCCCGCGGGCCGGGGGAGGTTGCGCCTAGAACCGCTCGAACTCCCCGTCGCCGCCTTCGGCGTCCATGTCCAGGGCCAGGCCCGAAGCCTGGGCCTTGGGCGCCGCCACCGCCTTGGGCTTGGCCGCGGGCTTGGCCGCGGCCAGCTTCTTGGCCGGCGCGGCATGGGCGGCCACGGCGCGGCGCGGGGCCGAACTGCGGCGGTCACCGATGCGGAAGAAGCCCATGGTCTGTTGCAACTGCCCGGCCTGGGAGGAGAGCTCTTCGGACGTGGAGGCCATCTCTTCCGACGCCGAGGCGTTGGACTGGATCACCTGGTCCAGCTGCTGGATGGCCTTGTTGATCTG
>DKEU01000150.1 GCA_002452635.1 Desulfovibrionaceae bacterium UBA6814
AAGGCCGAGGCCGCCCTGGAGCAGATGCGCAGCACCCTGGCCCGGGCCGAGGCGGCCATGGACCCGGATTCGGCCATGCGCGCGGACATCGAGCAGGCGCTCAAGGAACTGGCGGACGCGGCCCGCTCCCTGCGGGTGCTGGCCGACTACCTGGAACGGCAGCCCGATGCGCTGCTCTACGGCAAGGGGAGGTAAAGGCCATGCGCACCGCCATCCGTCCCGTCCTGGTGGGCCTGCTGGCCCTGGCCGCGGCCCTGGCCGCCTGCCGGGGCCCCATGCCGGCCATGCAGTTCTACACCCTGACCCCCCAGGCCGCGCCCGCCGCGGTCCCGGCCCCCAACCCCGCCTCGGTGGGCGTGGGGCCCCTGGACATCCCCCTGGCCCTGGACCGGCCCCAGATCGTCACCCGCAGCGCGGAGAACCAACTGGACATGGCCGAGTTCCACCGCTGGGGCGGCTCCCTGGCCGGCGACATCCTGGCCTCCCTGACCGCGGACCTCTCGGCCCTGCTCGGCTCGGACCGGGTGGTGGCCCATCCCTGGACCCGGTTCATCGAGCCCGAGTTCCGGGTGCCGGTGGAGATCCACCGCTTCGACGGGAAGCTCGGCGGGGAGGTCACCCTGGTCGCCACCTGGGCCGTGCACCGCAAGGGCGAGGCCACGCCCCGGGTGGTGCGCAAGTCCTTCCTGGAGGAACCCACGGCCGGGCCGGACTACGCCGCCCTGGTGGAGGCCCACTCCCGAGCCCTGGCCGGCCTGTCCCGGGAGATCGCCGCGGAGATATCCCGCCAGATGGCCGGCAACTGACCGCGTGCCGGACCTGCTGACCAGCTGGGGCCTGGCCCCGGCCCGGCTGCGGCCGGACCTGACGCCGCCGGGCAGCCCGGAGCGCTGCATCGCCCGCCAAGTGGCCGAGGACGGGGACGGCGGGCTGTGGCTCCTGGAGCGCATCGCCCCGGCCCAGGCCCCGCGCCGCGAGACCCTGGCCCGCCTGCTGGCCGCCCTGGAGGCGGCCGGGCTCACCCGCCTGCTCCCCTACCGCCCGCTCCCCGACGGAGGCTACGTACTGGCCGCCCAAGGCGGGTGCTGGCAGCTCTCCCCCTTCCTGGTCGGGCACGACCTGCCCGCCCCGGTCTACGCGGCCTGGACCGGGCCGGGCCAGGACCTGGGGAACTTCCTGGCGGACCTGCGCCGGGCCGCGGCCCGGGCGAGCCTGCCCCCGGGCCTCACGAACTTCTCCTCGGCCGGCTACGTGGAGCGCATGGCGGCCGACGTGGCCCGCCGCGACCCCGCCCTCCTGCCCCGGGTGGCCCGCTGCCGGGAGCGGCTGGCCCCCTTTCTGGAGGCCGAGCCCGCCCTGCCCCGCGCCCTGTCCCACGGCGACCTGCACCCGCGCAACGCGGTGTGGCGGGAGGGCCGCCTGGCCGCGGCCATCGACTGGGAGTTCGCCGGGTATGCGCACGAACTCTACGACCCGGCCGTGGCCCTGGGCTGCATCGGCATGGAGGACCCGGCCAGCTTCGCCTCGGGCGCGGGCGCGGCCCTGGCCCGCACCCTGCGCGACCGGGGCCTGGTCACCCCGGCCAACGCCCGCTGGCTGCGCCCCGCGGTGGCCGCGGCGCGCTTCGGCTGGCTGGCCGAGTGGCTGCGCCGCCGGGACCTGGATATGGCCGCGCAGGAGCTGGACTACCTGGACCTGCTCCTGGAATGCTGAGACGAGATTGTAAAAAATCAACATAAGTTTATTCACTCAAAATTCATTGACTGGGTTCCGGCCCCCATGTAGGGTCGGAACATGGGCAAACGCTCCCCCCTCCCCACTGGCGGCAAGCCGGCCGAACGGCCCCGGCTGGGCCTGGGCAACCCGCCCCTCACCGCCGAGGACCGGACCATCCTGGACTCCTACCGGCCCCTGGTGCAGGCCATGGCCGACCTCCTGGGGCCGCACTGCGAGGTGGTGCTGCACTCCCTGGAGGACCCCCGGCGCTCGGTGGTGTGCATCGCCAACGGCCACGTCACCGGCCGCTCCCCGGGCTCGCCCCTCACCGACCTGGCCCTGGACATGCTGCGCGAGGTGCGCGCCGGCGGCCGGCTGCACCAGACCTATTTCAGCACCGCGCGCAACGGGCACCAGCTCAAGTCCGCCACCACCCTCATCCGCAACGGGAACGGCCGGACCATCGGCATGCTCTGCGTGAACCTGGACCTGGACGCGCCCCTGCACCAGTTCGCCGCGACCTACACCGCAGTTCCGGAAACCGGGCTGGGCCACGTTCCCGAGTACTTCGCCAGCAACGTGGCCGACCTGCTGGAGACCACGGTGGACGCGGTGCTGCGCCAGGTGGAGGACGATCCGGCCGTGCCCGCCAGCCAGCGCAACAAGCAGATCGTCACCGCCCTGTTCGACAAGGGGGTGTTCGAGATCAAGGAGGCCATCCACTACGTGGCCGCCCGGCTCAAGGTCACCCACCACACGGTCTACATGCACATCCGCCGCCACCGCCAGGAAGGCGGCGCAGCGTAAGAACCCCCAACCCAAGGACATCGCCATGCACCACAAGGAGATCCTCTCCACGGACCAGGCCCCGGCCGCGGTCGGCCCCTACTCCCAGGCCGTGCGCACGGGCGGGCTGGTGTTCTGCTCCGGCCAGATCGGCCTGGACCCGGCCACCGGCCTGGTGGTCCCCGGCGGGGTGGCCGAACAGGCCGAACAGGTCCTGCAGAACGTGAAGGCCGTGCTGGCCGCGGCGGGCTGCGGCCCGGCGGACGTGGTCAAGGCCACCTGCTTCCTGCGGGACATGGCCGACTTCGCCACGTTCAACCAGGTCTACGCCCGGCACTTTTCCGGCGACTTCCCGGCGCGGTCCTGCGTGGCCGTGCTGGGCCTGCCCAAGGACGTGCTGGTGGAGGTGGAGGTCATCGCCGCCACCCCGAACTCCTAAGGGCCTATGGGGATACTGCCAATGTGCAGACCGTTCAAAAACCGCGAGGGCAAGGCGCAAGAAGAAGCCAAGGCCGACGCGTACCACATACGCGAGGGTTTGGCTTTTTNNGCAGCCATCGCGGGATTTTCAACGGTCTGCTAGGCGTCACACCGTTTCGGCACCATCCAAGGAGGCGACCATGAAACGCGTTCTTTCCCTGCTGCTCCTGGCCCTGGCGTCCCTGGCCCTGGCCGCCGGCCCGTCCCTGGCCGGCCCGGCCACCCTCACCGTCACCTCCGGCCCCATGGGCGGCGACTGGTACTCCATGGGCGGGGCCCTGGGCGAACTGGCCAAGGGCGTGCTGCCCGGCGCGGTGGTCACCACCACCACCGGCGGCGCCCTGGAGAACCTGCCCAAGGTCAGCGCCGGCCAGGCCGACCTGGGCCTGACCATGGCCAAGCTCTACCACGAGGCCCTGGCCGGAACCGGCGCCTTCGCCGAACGCGGCAAGCAGGAGAACGTGCGGGCCATGGCCTACCTGGCCAACATCCCCATGAGCTTCTTCCTGGTGAAGGAGGGCAATCCCATCGCCTCCATCGACGAGCTCAAGGCCAAGAAGGTGGGCATGAAGATCCTCACCTCCAAGAAGGGCTCCTCCCCGGCCCTGGCCGCGGAGATGATGCTGGCCAAGTACGGGATCAGCTTCGACGACATCAAGGCCTGGGGCGGCTCGGTGAGCTACGTGTCCTACGCCGAGGCGGCCAACCTCATCAAGGACGGCCACGCCGACGCCTGGATCGGCCCCATGGTCTCGGCCATCGTGGAGCTGACCACCACCGAGAAGATGAAGATGCTGCCCATCTCCGAGGCCGCCCTGGACAAGCTGCGCGACGAGGACAGCTACGTGAAGACCATGCTGCCCAAGGACAAGTACTACTTCGTGACCAAGGACACCCCGCACATGGCCGAGGCGGTCATCCTCATCGTGCGCAAGGACCTGGACGACGCCACGGCCGAGGCCCTGGCCAAGGCCGTGCTGACCCATCCCGACTCCATCCGCAACATCCACAAGACCTACTCCGGCTTCGATCCGGCCACCGCCTGGCAGAACGTGGGCGGCCCGTTGCATCCCGGCGTGGAGAAGGCCTACAAGGCTTTGGGATTCATGAAGTGAGCCAAGCTCCCCCGGCGCCGCGGCGCTCCGCCTGGGACATGCTGATGTCCCTGGGGTTCATCCTCTTCGCGGGCTACCACGTGTGGACCACGGCCCTGGGCATGCCCGTGGCCTACCTGCACCGGCCCGTGCACCTGGCGTTCGCCGCGACCCTGGGATTCCTGCTCTATTCGGCCAAGGGCCAGAAGCGCTCGGACCGTGCTCCCGCCTGGGACATGGCCCTCAGCCTTCTGGCCCTGGCCGGCTTCGGCACCGCGGCCTGGATGGCCGAGCCCATCTCCGAGCGGCTGGCCATGGTGGACCCGCTGAGCGCCTGGCAGCTCTTCACCGGCGCGGCGATCATCCTCCTGGTGCTGGAGCTCATCCGCCGCACCGTGGGCTGGCTCCTGGCCGCGGTGGCCATCCTGTTCCTGGCCTACGCCTTCCTGGGGCCGCACATGCCCGGGGTCCTGGCCCACCGGGGCTTCGGCTGGAAGTCCATCGTGGACTACCAGGCCTACGGGCTGGAGGGGCTGTACTCCTCGGCCGTGGGGGTGTCCTCCACCTACATCGTGGTGTTCATCATCTTCGGCACCTTCCTGGAGATGAGCGGGGCGGGCGAGGTGCTCATGGACCTGGGCCGCGCCCTCACCGGCCGCTTCCGCGGCGGCCCGGCCAAGATCGCGGTGCTCACCAGCGCCTTCTTCGGCACCATCTCCGGCTCGGCCGCGGCCAACGTGTACGCCACGGGCAGCTTCACCATCCCGCTCATGAAGCGCACCGGCTACAGCCCGGTTTTCGCCGGCGCGGTGGAGGCCGCGGCCTCCACCGGCGGCCAGCTCATGCCGCCCATCATGGGCGCGGCGGCCTTCCTCATGGCCGACATCCTGGGCATCCCCTACCTCAAGGTCTGCGCCGCGGCCCTCATCCCCTCGGTGCTCTACTTCTTCTCCATCCTCATGATGGTGGACTTCGAGGCCGCCAAGCTGGGCATCAAGGGCCTGCCGAAAGAAGAGTTGCCCGACCTGCGTGTCACCATGCGCCGGGCGGTGCTGCTGGCGCCCATCGTGGTGCTGGTGGGGGTCATGCTGGCCGGCTACACCCCGTTCATGGCCGCCTTCATGGCCACCTGCTCCACCCTGCTGGCCTCCTGGTGCGTGCCGGGCAAGCGCATGGGCCTGCGCCAGGTGGTGCAGGCCCTGGACACCAGCGGCCGGCGCACGGTGCTCATCGCCGTGGCCTGCGCCGGGGCCGGGCTCATCATCGGGGTGGTCACCTTGACCGGGGTGGGCCTGAACATCTCCTCCCTGGTCATCACCGCCTCGGGGGGCAACACCGCCCTGGCCCTGGTGCTCATCATGGTGGCCTCCATCCTCATGGGGGTGGGCACCCCCACCACCGTGGCCTACATCATCGTGGCCACCCTGGGGGTCCCGGCCCTGCAGAACCTGGGCTTCGAGGCCCTGCCCTCGCATTTCTTCGTGTTCTACTTCGGGGTGCTGTCCATGATCACCCCGCCCGTGGCCGTGGCCTCCTACGCCGCGGCCGAGGTGGCCGGCGCGGACATGATGCGCATCGGCGTCACCGGCACCCGGCTGTGCTTCGTGGCCTTCCTGGTGCCCTTCCTGTTCATGTACGAGCCGGCCCTGCTCATGGTGGGCACGCCGGGCAAGATCATCCTGGCCTTCGCCACCGCCCTCATCGGCTGCGTTGCCCTGGCCGGGGCCCTGGAGGGCTGGTACCTGGGCCGCATCGGCGCGGTGATGCGGATGCTGCTCTTCGCCTCGGCCCTGCTCATGATCACCCCCGGCCACCGCACCGACCTCTTCGGCTTCGCGCTCCTGGCCGGCATCACCCTGTGGCGGCGCTCGCGCCGCGCCCCGTCTTCCGCGCAATCCCCTTCCAACGGAGAAGCATAATGGCCCGACTCATCTACCCTTCCGGCTCCTGGGTGGCCATCGTCACCCCCTTCGCCGCCAACGGTCAGCTCGACTTGGGCGTCATGCGCGACCTGGTGGACTTCCAGGCGGCGGGCGGCACCAGCACCCTGCTCATCATGGGCTCCACCGGCGAGCCCACCCTGCTGACCATCGACGAGCGCAAGCGCATCATCAGGGAGATGGCCGCCTACTGCAAAGGCAAGATCCACGCCTTCTTCGGCGTGACCCTGGGCTCCACGGCCATGACCATCGACCTGGCGCGCTTTGCCCAGGAGCAGGACGCGGACGGCATCGTCATCGTGGTGCCGCCCTACCTGGCCCCGCCCCAGGACGCGGTGTTCGCCTACCTCCACGAGGTCTGCACCAGCGTGGACATCTCGGTGGGCCTGTACAACAACCCCGCCCGGGTCATCGCCAACATCGACCCGGCCACCATCGTGCGGCTCTTCAACGCGGTGCCCAACCTGGTGGCGGACAAGGAGGCCATGCCCAGCGTGGGCCAGTTGGTCCAGGTCATCGAGGGCACCAAAGGCAAGCTCCCGGTCCTGTGCTGCGACGCCCCGGTCTACGGCCTGGTGCTGCCCACCCTGTCCCTGGGCGGCCGGGGCACGGCCAACGTCACCGGCAACGTGCACCCCCGGGCCGTGGCCGCCATGTCCAAGCCCTGGGAGTCCTGGGAGGACGTGGAGACCACCCGGCGCACCTACTACGAGATCCTGCCCCTCATGGACGCCACCTACGCCGCGCCCAACCCGGTGGCCACCAAGGCCATGGTGCGGCTCTTGGGCTTCCCGGTGGGCTCCTGCCGCAAGCCCCTGCCCGACCCCTCCCCGCGCATCGTCGCGGCCATGGAGGAGGTCATCGCCCGGTTCGAGCTCAAGCAGCTCTACGGCCTGAAGTAGGAGGCCCCCGTGACCGTCACCCCCCTGGTCAACCCGGTCCACCTCCACCTGAAGCTGGGCCCCGGCGCGGACCTGTTCGCGTCCCTGCGCGAGTTCCTGGACGCCCAGAACCTGGAGCGGGCCTACGTGCTCTCCACCATCGGCTCCCTGCGCAAGGTGGTGGTGAACTTCCCCACGGCCATGGTGGACGAGCCCGAGGTGGGGAGCGTCACCCTGGAGGGGGCCTACGAGATCAACGGCATCTCCGGCGAGGTCTGGCGCGAGCCCGGCCGCATCCGGGTGCACCTGCACGGCTCCGTGACCCGCGAGGCCGCCACCCTGTACGGGGGCGGCCTGGGCGAGGGAGCCGTGGTCCTCAAGCTGGCCGAGATGGTGATCCTCGGCATCCCCAAGGAGTAGTCCCATGCCCCTGTACAGCTTCCACTGCCCGGCCTGCGGCCAGGACTTCGACCGCTTCCTGCGCCTGAGCCAGCTTGCGGACGGCGCGGCCTGCCCGGCCTGCTCCGCCCCGGTGTCCCACCCGGCCGCGGGCGGCGCGGCCCCGGCCCAGGCCCCGGCTCCGGCCCAGGAACCATCGTCCGGCTCGGGCTCCTGCCTCATCCCCCAGCGGGGCTGAGCCCCTCCCGGAGACCACCATGACCTTCGCGCTCAAAGACATCCTGCGCATGGAAGTGGCCCCGGCCCTGGGCTGCACCGAGCCGGTGGCCATCGCCCTGGCCGCGGCGGCCGCGGCCTCCCTGCTCCCTCCCGGCGACATCGCGTCCATCGAGATCTGGGTGGACCCCAACGTGTACAAGAACGGCCTGGCGGTGTGCATCCCGGGCACGCCCGGCCTGGCCGGCCTGGACACCGCCGCGGCCCTGGGCGCCCTGGACGGCGACCCGGCCCTGCGCCTGGAGGCGCTGCAGCCGGTGACCCCCGAGACGGTGAAGGCGGCCCTGCGCCTGATGGAGCAGGGCCGGGTCCGGGTGAACGTGCTGGACCAGACCGGCCTGCACGTGCGCGCCCAGGTGGCCCGGGGCGGCAGCACGGCCGAGGCGGTCATCACCGGCACCCACGACAACATCGTGCGCCTGGCCCGGGACGGCAAGCCGGTGGCGGACAGCCCGCTCCTGCGCGAGGCCGCGGCCGGGGACAAGGGCGGCCTGGCCGAGCTGGAGGCCTGGCTGCGCCGCCTGAGCCTGGACGACCTGGTGAACCTGGCCCGCAGCGCGGACCAGGAGGACCTGGACTTCGTGGAGCAGAGCGTGCGCGCCAACATGGCCCTGGCCGAATACGGGCTCCTGCACGGCCCGGGCCTGGGCGTGGGCAAGGCCATGGAGCGCCTAGTGCGGCAGAAGCTCATGGCCAAGGACATGATCCTGGCCGCGCGCATGCTGACCTCGGCCGCGGCCGACGCCCGCATGTCCGGGGTGAAGATGACGGCCATGTCCTCGGCGGGCAGCGGCAACCACGGGCTCACCGCGGTGCTGCCCATCTGGGCGGTGAAGGACTACGTGGACTGCACCCGACGGGCGGTGCTGGAGGCGGTGTGCCTGAGCCACCTGGTCACCGGCTACGTCAAGGCCCACACCGGCCGGCTCTCGGCCCTGTGCGGCTGCTCGGTGGCGGCCGGGGCCGGGGCCGCGGCGGGCGTGACCTACCTGCTGGGCGGCGGGGTGGCGCACATGGCCGGGGCCATGAAGAACCTCATCCAGGACCTGGCCGGGGTCATCTGCGACGGGGCCAAGCTGGGCTGCGCCATGAAGCTGGCCACCGCCGCGGGCGGGGCGGTGCAGGCCGCGCTCTTCGCGTTGCAGGGCGTGGTGGTGGGCCAGGACGACGGCATCATCGGCGCGACCCTGGAGAAGACCACCGAGAACCTGGGCGCGCTCAGCACCCAGGGCATGGTGGAGACCGACCGCACCATCCTGCGCATCCTCACCGCCAAGCGGCTGAACGTGGAGCAGGAGCCCCCGGCTGCTTGACAGCAGGCCCGGTTCCTGCTGCCATGGCCGGCGCCACCCCCGAGAATTCCAAGGAGACTCCCATGTCCAAGCCCCTGGTGTACGTGACCCGGCAGATCCCCGACGCCGGACTGGCCAAGCTGCGCGAGCGCTGCAACGTGACCGTGAACCCCGCGGACCGGCCCCTGTCCCGGGAGGAGTTGCTGGCCGCCGTGGCCGAGGCCGACGGCGTGCTGGGCCTGCTCACGGACAAGATCGACGCGGGGTTCTTCGACGCGGCCAGGCGGCTCAAGGGCTACGCCAACTACGCCGTGGGCTTCGACAACATCGACGTGCCCGAGGCCACCCGGCGGCGCATCCCGGTGTCCAACACCCCGGACGTGCTCACCAACGCCACGGCCGAGCTGGCCTGGACCCTGCTCCTGGCCGTGGCCCGGCGGGTGGTGGAGACCGACGCCGTCATGCGCTCCGGGACCTGGCCGGGCTGGGGGCCGCTCCAGTTCATCGGCGCGGACGTGACCGGCAAGACCTTAGGCATCGTGGGCGCGGGCCGCATCGGCACGGCCATGGCCCGCATGTCCAAGGGCTTCGCCATGCAGGTGCTCTACACCTCCCGCTCCCGCGCCAACGAGGCGCTGGAAACGGAGCTGGGCGCGCGACGGGTCGGTTTCGACGAGCTCCTGGCCCAGTCGGACTTCGTGAGCATCCACGCCCCGCTCAACCCGTCCACCAAGCACCTGTTCGACGCCGCGGCCTTTGCCAAGATGAAGCGCACGGCCGTCCTGGTGAACACCGGCCGGGGGCCGGTGGTGAAGGAGGAGGACCTGGTGGCCGCGCTGAACGCCGGGACCATCGCCGGCGCAGGGCTCGACGTGTACGAGGCCGAGCCCAGGATGGCCGCGGGCCTGGCCCAATGCAGGAACGCGGTGCTCCTGCCCCACGTGGGTTCGGCCACGGTCTCGGCCCGGGACGGCATGTCGCTCCTGGCGGCCGAGAACCTGCTGGCCATGCTGGAGGGCCGCAGGCCCCCCACCTGCCTGAACCCCGAGGTTCTCGGCTAGACGACACCGCGCCGGTCTCCGCCTTCAGGTCGGCCGGCGCGTCCAGAGGTCCGCACCCCTTGTCCCGCCTGGCCTTCATCCTGGCCGTGAGCTTCGGCTCCCTGGCCGCGGGCTACCTGCTGCGCAACCTGGGCTGGGTGCGCGAGTCGCTCCTCATGCGCGCCTCGGGCTACGCCAAGATCGCGTGCCTGGTGTTCCTCCTGCCCATCCCGGTGCTCATCTCCTTCTGGAGGCTTGCGGGCGCGCCGCCCCAACTGGCCGTGTTCCCGCTCCTGGGGGTCCTGTCCATCGCCGTGGGCGCGGCCGGCTCCCTGGCCTGCATCCGGCTCTTCCGGCTGCCCCCGGCCCGGGCCGGGGCGCTCCTGTGCTGCGGCATGTTCAGCAACCTGGGGCTGTTCGGCTCCCTCATCTCCCTGGTGCTCTTCGGCGTGCCCGGCTACACCATGGCCCAGCTCTTCGCCATGTTCGAGGCGCTCATCTACTTCGGCGTCGGCTTCCCCCTGGCCCAGCAACTGGGGGCCGGCGCGCCGGGCCTGCGCCTGGACTGGCGCGCCCTGCGCCGCAACAAGCCGGCCTTCGCGCCCCTGGCCGCGGTGCTCCTGGGCGGGAGCCTGAACCTGGCCGGAGCGCCCTGCCCCGCCCTCCTGGACGGGGCCATCGGCTTCCTGGTGCCCTTCATCACCGGGACCCTGGGCCTGGCCATCGGGGTCACGGTGCGCCTGGCCCGGGTGCGCGACTACCTGCCCGAGGTGGGCATGGTCATGGCCGTGAAGTTCGCGCTCATACCGGCGGTGCTGTTGCCCCTGGGCCTCTTGCTGGGCCTGCACCAGACCATGGACGGGACGCCGTTCAAGACGCTGGTGGTGCTCTCCTGCATGCCCTCGGCCTTTCTGGCCCTGGTCCCGCCGGTGCTCTACGGACTGGACCTGGACCTGGCCAACTCCGGCTGGCTGGCCTCCACCCTGGCCCTGCTGGCCATCCTCCCCCTGCTCTTCCTCCTGGTGGCCTAGGGCCGGCCAGGCCTTGCCGCAGGCGCTGGCGCCCTGGTGGATCACAGAAAGCGGCTTCGGATTCCTCCGCAATGTCGCGAGGGATGAAGCGCCAGGTCGTTCCGGCCCTAACGGCCACATCCCTGGGAGGCAGCCAGGCTTGGTGCGCTCTCGCCAACCGGACCGCCGCCATCGCCATGGAAATTTTCAAATTTGAAAAACAAAAATAGTCCTTGTATCATGGCTTGTTGAACAACACCGCCTGCGCCGCCTTCCGGAAAACCGGGGCATTTTCTCGCCATCTCCTGCGATGAATTACATTTTTGGAATTTTTTTCCAGAGCGAGCCGCCCTTCTCGTCCCGTCCCGCTCCTTCCTCCCAAAAATAGATTTTATATATTAGCCAGATATGCTGAGACTGGGACTCCATGGCCCTATTTGGACCGGTCTTTGCTAGCATGCGAAGCATGCGTCTCCATTCCAAGAAATGCAACTTCATCATAGATGCCCAGCAGGTGTTCCCCATCTGCGGACCTCCCGCGCGCTAGCCACGCCTATCCGCTCCACGTAGCGGAAATATCGATACATATCCCCGGAGCAAGACCGGATGTCCTTGCACCACAATACGCGTGGATTCTTGACGCACCCCCGCTGATACATAACGGACTACGCCATGTTGCAGATGGATTGCCCATCCCATTCCGTCACTACAGACGCAACCAATCTTCATGTGGAGGAACCATGACCTTCTACAAGCGGCACGCCCCCGGCTTCCGCGAACACGAACGCCCCCTGCCGGACTTCTCGCACCTCGAGGGCATGCTCGCCCGCGAGGCCGAGGCCGACATCCCGGCCACCAAATGGTGGGAAGAGGTGAAGCGGGGCAAGGAGCTGGGCCTGGAGCCCGCGGACTCCATCGAGGACAAGCGCATCTTCAGCACGTTCCAGCGCGGGGAGCTGCCCCACTGGTCCGGCATCAACACCTTCCTCAAGACCCCCTACCTGGAGGACGTGCGCAAGGTGGGCGAGTACGACGTGGCCATCGTGGGCGCGCCCTTCGACATCGGCACCACCTACCGCTCGGGCACCCGCTTCGGCCCCCAGGCCCTGCGCCGCATCTCCTCGCTCTACACCACCTACAACTACGAGATGGGCGTGGACCTGCGCGAGTCCCTGGCCATCTGCGACGTGGGCGACATCTTCTGCCCGGCCAACATCACCAAGGGCCACGACCAGATAGCCAAGGGCGTGGCCCACATCCTGAGCCAGGGCGCCATGCCCGTCATCCTGGGCGGGGACCACTCCATCGGCTACCCCTGCGCCCGCGGCGTGGCCGAGTGCATCGAGGGCAACGTGGGCATCATCCACCTGGACCGCCACGTGGACACCCAGGAAAAGGACATGGACGAGATCATGCACACCTGCCCCTGGTTCCACGCCACCAACCTGCCCAACTGCCCGCCCAGGAACCTGGTGCAGATCGGCATCGGCGGCTGGCAGGTGCCCCGGCCCGGGGTCAAGGCCGGCCGCGCCATGGAGTGCACGGTGCTCACCGTGCAGGACGTGGAGAGGCTGGGCATCGCCAAGACCGTGGAGATCGCCCTGGAGGTGGCCTGGAAGGGCGCCAGCGCGGTCTACCTCTCCTTCGACATCGACTCGGTGGACGCCGGGTTCGTGCCGGGCACCGGCTGGCCCGAGCCGGGCGGGCTCCTGCCCCGCGAGGCCCTGGCCATCCTGCGCGGGGTGGCCAACGAGGGCGTGGCCGCCCTGGAGGTGGTGGAGGTCTCCCCGCCCTACGACATCTCGGACATCACCGCCCTGCTCGGCGTGCGCGCCATCGTGGACGTGCTCGCCTCCATGGTGAAGCACGGCCGCATCGGCGGCCGGCTTACCTAGCGGAGCGCGCCATGCCGGAGTCCAACGCCGTCGCCCTGGTCCTGCTCACCGCCTCCCCGGGCGTGGCCGCCAGCCCCGAGGGCCGGGCCGTGGCCGCCGCCCTGGCCGAGGAGTGCCGCCAGGACCTGGGCCTGCGCCCGGAAGTCCGCTTCGCGCACCTGGACCGCCGGGGCGGCGGGGAGGACCTGGAGGCGGTGCTGCACGGCCTGTGCGAGGCCGGGCGCGCCACCGTGCTGGTCCTGCCCGGCGACACCGGCCTGGACATCTTCGCCCGGCGCATGACCGCGGACGCGGTGTCCGCGGTGCGGCGCAGCCGGCCCGGGGTCCACGTGTTCTACGACGAACCCGCCTCGGACCATCCCCTGCTGCTCCAGGCCTGGGTGGACGCGGTGGTGCGCACCGCCGCCGGCCTGGGGCTTTCCGGCCCCAACCAGTTGGGCCTGCTCCTGGCGGCCTCGGGCGACACCGATCCCGAGACCCGGGCCGCGTCCTACAAGCTCATGCGCCTGCTCTGGGAGCACACCGGCGCGGCCCACGCCGAGGTGGCCTTCGTGCGCCACGACCGGCCGCTGCTGCCCGTGGCCCTGCCCGCCCTGGCCGCCCGGCCCCTGCGCTGGGTGGCGGTGGCCGAGTACCTGTGGCCCTGCGAGCATCTGGCCTTTGCCCGGACCGTGCTGGCGGACTTCGCCGCGGCCCGGGGCGAGGCCCCCTGGCCCCTGACCGGCCCCCTGGCCGCGCACCCCAACGTGGCGGCCTGGTTCAAGCTGCGGGCCACGGACCTGCTGTGGAGCCTGCGCCTGAAGACCCAGAAACCCGCGGTCAGGGTGGGCGGGACCGGCCTCACGGTGACCGTCCGCCCGGCCCCGGCGACACGAACAACCTCTCTCCAGGACACACTGTAACCGAAGGAGCTCACCATGCATCGAAGCCCGATCACCAAACTACTGGTCGCTGCGGCGTTGACGTTCGGCCTGGTCCTGTCCCTCGGGACCGTGAACGCCCAGGCGAAAGCCCCGCTCAAGATCGCCTACTCCGACTGGCCCGGCTGGGTGGCCTGGGAGATCGGCATCCAGAAGGGCTGGTTCAAGGAAGCCGGCGTGGACGCGGAGTTCATCTGGTTCGAGTACGTGCCCTCCATGGACGCCTTTGCCGCGGGCAAGGTGGACGCGGTGACCATGACCAACGGCGACGCCCTGGTGGTGGGCTCGCAGGGCGCGCCCAGCGTGGGCATCGTGGTCAACGACTACTCCAACGGCAACGACATGGTGGTGGCCAAGCCCGGCATCGACTCCATGGCCCAGCTCAAGGGCAAGAAGATCGGCGTGGAGGTCGGGTTCGTGGACCACCTCCTGCTGCTCAACGCGCTCAAGTCCGCGGGGCTGACCGAGGCCGACGTGACCGTGGTCAACATGCCCACGGACCAGACGCCCCAGGCCCTGAGCACCGGCGGCGTGGACGCCATCGCCGCCTGGCAGCCCAACTCCGGCCAGGCCCTCAAGTCCGTGCCCGGGTCCAAGCCGGTGTTCACCTCGGCCAACGTGCCCGGCATCATCTACGACCTGCTCTGCGTCAGCCCCAAGAGCCTGGCCGAGCGCCGCGCCGACTGGGCCAAGGTGGCCAAGGTCTGGTTCAGGATCGTGGACTACATCAAGAACCCGGCCAACCGGAAGGACGTGCTGGCCATCATGGCCGCCCGGGTGGGCCTGACCCCCGAGGAGTACGCCCCGCTCATGAAGGGCACCTACTTCCTGGACAAGAAGGAAGGGGCCAAGCACTTCGCCAAGGCCGACGGCCTGGGCTCCATCTCCGGCTCCAACAAGGTCGTGGACGTCTTCAACGTGGACAACAAGGTCTACGCCAAGCCCATGGCCGCGGACGAGTACCTGGATTCCGGCTTCTACAAGTAGGCCGCGCCGGGCGGCCGGCCCCGGCCGGCCGCCCGCGGCCCAACCCTTTCGGCAAGGAGCAGCCGTGAGTATCGCCCCGTCCTGGCTCGCGGTCCGCAAGGACCTGCCCTCCCGGCGCAAGACCGTGCTGGCCGTGTTCTCCTTCCTGCTGCCCCTGGCCCTGTGGTCCCTGGTCAGCTACTGCCCCTATGTCTGGCACCCCCTGGTGGAGGTCACCGACCCCGGCGACACCTCGGTGGCCGGCACCTACGACTACCTCGCCCCAGGGCAGATGGTGGCCACGGAGGTGTTCAAGGCCCGCAACCAGGAACTGGCCGCGGCGGGCGCGGCCCTGGCCAAGGGGACCCCGGCCAACCCCATCTTCCTGCCCGCCCCGCACGAGGTGGCCCGCGCCTTCTACACCGCGTTCACCACCGCGCCCCAGCGCTCGGGCGACATGTGGCTGCACGAGAGCCTGTGGCACAGCTTCCAGGTCATCTTCTGGGGCTTCGTCTACGCCGCGATCCTGGGGGTGCCCCTGGGCATCCTCTGCGGCACCTTCGATTTCTTCACCCGGCTCACCGAGCCCTTCGTGGACTTCATCCGCTACATGCCCGCGCCGGTGTTCGGGGCCCTGGCCGTGGCCATCCTGGGGCTCAAGGACGGGCCCAAGATCACGGTGATCTTCATCGGCACCTTCTTCCAGATGGTGCTCATCGTGGCCAACACCACGCGCATGCTGGACATCTCCCTGCTGGAGGCGGCCCAGACCCTGGGCGCGCGCGGCAGGCAGCTCGTCTTCAAGGTGGTCATCCCCGGCATCCTGCCCAAGCTCTACCTGGACATGCGGGTGCTCATCGGCTGGGCCTGGACCTACCTGGTGGTGGCCGAGCTGGTGGCCGCCAACTCGGGCCTGGGGTACGCGATTCTCAAGGCGCAGCGCTACATGCACACCGACAAGATCTTCGCCGGGATCCTGTTGATCGGCCTGATCGGCCTGCTCACCGACCAGGCCTTCCGCTGGCTGTCGCGCCGCGCCTTTCCCTGGAGGAAACAAGCATGACCCCACCGAAGATCGCCATCCGCCAGGTCGGCAAGACCTTTGTCAGCGAGGGCCGCGAGGTCGAGGCGCTGCAGTCGGTCAGCCTCGACGTGCAGCCCAACGAGTTCATCACCTTTGTCGGCGCCTCGGGCTGCGGCAAGTCCAC
>DKEU01000047.1:0-141 GCA_002452635.1 Desulfovibrionaceae bacterium UBA6814
GCCGCCGGGTCGTGGGCGTACTCGTGGATGGTGAAGGTGATCTTGGCCTTTTTGGCCTGGTCGATGGCGGGGGTCATGGGGCGTTCTCCCGGTTTGTCCGGTTTGCGGCCGGAAACGAAAAAGGCCGGTCAGAGACCGGCC
>DKEU01000047.1:184-6444 GCA_002452635.1 Desulfovibrionaceae bacterium UBA6814
CTACAGCCCCACGCTCAAGAGGAAGGCCCTCTTCCTGCAAATGGCGGCTTTTGTCAAGCCGCCGGGAAAACTTTTTCCCGCGCATCACTCGCGACCCACGCGGAACAGGGTTTCCCAGTCCAGGGGCGCGAGGCTTTTGCGGTTGCGCTCCTGGAGCACCAGCCAGCCGTCGGCCGGGATGTTGCGGGCCAGGATGCGGTTCACGAACTGGCGGCCGTCCCCGCCGCAGCAAGCGCAGGCGAACCCGCACACGTCGCAGGTGCAGCCCCCGGTCTTGACCATCTCCTTCAAGGTCCCGCTTTTGTCGCAGCAGGCGTCGCACAGCCGCAGGTGCGCGCCGCCCGGGGCGTCGTGGTGGATCATGCCCGCATTTTCCGTGGTGCGGGCCGCGGGGTCAAGGGATGTTCCGCCGGCGAAGCGGCCTTGCGCCCGGCGCGGGCCGTGTCTATGGTCGGGGCGGAGGCGTCCATGGAGAACGAGACGCGATACTGGTTTCCGGCCAAGAAGCGCGGCTTCGGTTGGGGCCGGCCCCGGACCTGGCAGGGGTGGGCCGTGTTCGCGGCCTATGGGCTGCTGCTCGGGCTGGGCGCGGTCCTGCTCAGGCGCAACCCGGCCGTTTCGGGGCTCTTCCTGGTCTACGTGCTGGCGGTTTCCGTGGCCCTGGTGGCGGTCTGCTGGGTCAAGGGCGAGCCGCCCCGCTGGCGGTGGGAGAAGAAGTAGGATGGGCGGCCCTTGCCCCCGGGCAGGGCCGTGCCTATAGTGCCCCGCATGAAAGCCAAGCACCACGCCGTGTTCCTGCGCGACCCGGACCTGCCCTACCTGGAGGCGCGGCACACCCACCTGCGCGGCTCGCACTTCGAACTGCACACCCACGAGTGCTTCACCTTCGTGCTCATCAAGGCCGGGGTCTCGGCCTTCCGCTACCGTGGCGGCCGGGTGCCCATGGGGCCGGGCGCGGTCATCACCATCCTGCCCGACGAGCCCCACGCCTGCCTGCTGAACCACGGCCAGGACCTGGCCTATTCCCAGTTCTACCTGGACAGCGACTGGCTGGCCGCGCTCCTGGATCAGCGCCTGGGCCGCGCCCCGGACTTCACCGCCCTGACCATGGGCGTGGTCACGGACCCGGGTTCGGTGCGCTCCTTCCGGCTCCTGGAGGCCCTGGTGGGCTCGGACCGGCCGGCCCAGGAGAAGGACGCCGCCTTCCGCGAGCACATGCTCGGCATCCTCACCCCTGCGCTCACGCGAACCCCCGCCCTCAAGCCCGCGCCCGTCCCGTCCCGCGCCTGCCGCGCGCCCGAACGCACGCGCGAGATCCTGGCCGCGCGCGAGCACCTGGCCGCCAACCTGGAGCGGCCCGTGCCCCTGGAGGAGCTGGCCGGGGTGGCCGGCCTGTCCTCGGGCCACCTGGTGCGCACCTTCCGCAACGTGCTGGGCCTGCCCCCGCACGCCTACCAGAACCAGCTCCGGGTGGAGCGCGCCAAGGGCCTGCTGGCCGCGGGCCTGCCCATCGCCCAGGTGGCGCAGGACACCGGGTTCACGGATCAGAGCCATTTCCACCGCACCTTCCGCCGCTTCGTGGCCGCCACGCCGGGCCAGTACCAGGCTGCCGGGTGATGCGTATAACGGATTGATTTTAAAATACTAAAGTATTTTTTGGAATTGCCACGCCCGGGCAGTACCAGGCCGCGGGGTAGCGCCGGACGGCCGAGCCGTTTCCGCAACAAAACACGGGCGATTCGTGCATCGCCCCTCCAGAAGAAAGCCGGAGCGGCGCGTCAGAATGGATTCCCGGGCGCGACGGCGGTGCAGGAAGAGGGCGGATCGCGATCCGCCCCTACCCAGGAACGCCCGCCAACGCGCAGGCGCGAGTTGCTTTCGTAGGGGCGGTTCGGGAACCGCCCTGTTTTTTCTCGGCCGCCCCGCTTTTCCCCGCGTCAATTTCGTACAATACCCGGCCCGGGTCCTGCCCTAGATTGGGGCCATGGAAACCAAGAAATCCCTGCTGCTCCCCTACCTGGGGCTGGCCACGGCCGTGCTGCTCTGGGGCCTGTCCTTCGTGTTCACCAAGGTGGCGCTCAGCGGCCTGCCGCCCCTGGCCATCCTGTTCCTGCGCTTCGCCCTGGCCGCGCTCTTCTTCCTGGCCTGGTTCTCCCGGCGCGGCCTGCCCCGGCTCGGGCGGCCGGACCTGTGGCGCGTGGCGCGCATCGCCCTGTTCATGCCCGTGGCCTACTTCATCCTGGAGACCTACGGCATCAAGTTCACCACCGCGTCCAAGGCCTCGCTCCTGGCCGCCACCATCCCGCTGGTGGTGCTGCTGGCCTCGGCTTGGCTGCACCGGGAGCGGCCCCGGCCCCGGGTGCTGGCCGGCGCGGCCCTGTCCCTGCCCGGGGTGGGGCTGTTGGTGGCGGGCGGCGGGGGCGCGGCCGGGCTCTTGTCCGGCCCCCAGCTCGGGGACCTGTACATGGGCGGCGCGGTGTTCGCGGCCGCGGCCTACATGGTCCTGGCCGGCCGCCTGGGCTCCCGGGTGTCCTGCGTGGACCTCACGGGCTTGCAGATGATCGCCGGGGCCGCGGTCTTCGCCCCGTTCTTCGTGGCGGGCCTGGGCGACATCGCCTGGGCCGAGGCCGGCCTGCCCCTGGCCGCCACCCTGGTGCTGGCCCTGGGGCCGACCATCCTGGGGTTTTTGAGCTACAACTACGCGCTGGGCCACATCCCGGCCCCGCGCGCCTCCCTGGGCATCAACCTGGTGCCTGTGGTCACCGCGCTCGGGGCCTGGGTCATGCTCGGGGAGCGTCTGGCCCCGTTGCAGATGGCCGGCGGCCTGCTGGTGCTCCTGGCCGTGGCCCTGGCCACTGCGCCCGACCGCAAGCTGCGCGCGCCCGAGGTTGCGGACGTCGAGCCCGAGGGGGTGCGGCCGTGAAGTGCGTGCTGGTCATCGACGCCGGATTGCCCCGGGGCCTGGCCGCCAACGCCGCGGCCGTGCTGGCCGCCACCCTGGGCGCGCGGGTGCCGGACCTGGTGGGCCGCGACCTGCCCGACGCCGACGGCGCGGACCACCCCGGCATCGTGGTGGTGCCCCTGCCGGTGCTGGCTGCGGATACCGACGCCCTGCGCGAACTGCGCCAGCGCGCCGCCGCCGTGCCGGATCTGGTGTGCGTGGACTTCTCCCGCCTGGCCCAGCAGTGCAGGCGCTACGACGAGTACGCGGACCTGCTGGCCGCCACCCCGGGCCAGAGCCTGGACTACGTGGGCGTGGGCCTGGCCGGCCCGGCCAAGGCGGTGAACAAGCTCACCGGCAGCCTGCCCTGCTGCCGCTAGGGCGGGGGGCCTGCGAAGCCAGGCCGGCCCAGGATGGCCCGTACTGCTGGCCGGAGCTTTGCGGGCCGGCGCTTATTGAACACCGGTTCTTCGGGGGGATTCCCCCCGAGCCCCCCTTTCCGGAGCACGGTGTTGCGTAGTGGCGGCGAAGCCAGGCCGGCCCAGGATGGCCTGTACTGCTGGCCGGAGTCTTGCGGGCCGGCGTTTTATTAAAAAACCGTCTGTTCTTCGGGGGGAATCCCCCCGAGCCCCCCTGTCTGGAGTTGTGGCGACGCGGGTGTGGCGAAGCCATGCCGGCCCAGGATGGTTCGCTGCGCTGACGAGGGAGTGCGGGCCGGCGTTTTTTTAACCTCAGGTTTTTTCGGGAGGAGGACCCCCGAGCCCCCTGGCAGTGGCTGCGACCCCTCCTGTCCCGCGTTGCCTGAATCCGGGGTTTGGCCTATGGTTCCGGGCCATGCCCGCCCTGCTCAAGCGACTGCTCGCCAAGACCCTGTGGATCGGGGTGGTGTTTTTGGGCATCACCGTGCTCTCGTTCGCGGTCATCCACCTGGCCCCGGGCTCGCCCACGGATCTGCAGACCACCCTGAACCCCCAGACCACGGGCGACACCCGCGCCCGGCTGGAGAAGCTCTACGGCCTGGATAGGCCGCTGCACGTCCAGTATTTCGACTGGCTCGCCCACCTGGCCCGGCTGGATTTCGGCCGCTCCATGAGCTCGGACTCCCGGCCGGTGCTGGAGAAGATCGGGGAGCGCCTGCCGCTGACCCTGGGCATGAACGTGGTCTCCCTCATCCTCACCCTGGCCATCGCCATCCCCCTGGGCGTGGCCTCGGCCGTGCGGCGGGGCTCGGGCTTCGACCGGGGGGTCACGGTGTTCGTGTTCCTCGGGTTCGCGGTGCCCGGGTTCTGGCTGGCCCTGCTCATGCAGTACCTCTTCGGCATCCATCTGGACTGGCTGCCCATCTCCGGCCTCACCTCCCTGGACTATGACCGGCTCTCGGCCTGGGGCAGGTTCTGGGACGTGACCCGCCATCTGGCCATGCCCATCTTCATCTACACCGTCACCTCCCTGGCCGGGCTGTCGCGCTACATGCGCACCACCATGCTGGAGATCCTGCGCCAGGACTTCATCCTCACCGCCCGGGCCAAGGGCCTGTCCCAGGCCTCGGTCATCTACCGCCACGCCCTGCGCAACGCGCTCCTGCCGGTCATCACCATCCTGGGCCTGTCCATTCCCGGGCTCATCGGGGGCAGTGTGATTATCGAGAGCGTGTTCGCCCTGCCCGGCCTGGGCCAGCTCTTCTACCAGGGGGTCATGGCCCGGGACTACCCGCTCATCATGGGCAACCTGGTCCTGGGCGCGGTGCTCACCCTGGCCGGCAACCTGCTGGCCGACCTGGGCTACGCCCTGGCCGACCCGCGCATCCGTACCGGGCGCAGCAGCGCATGACCGGGAGCCGCCAGCCATGACCCTCTTCCCCGCCGCCCTGGCCCGCCGCCTGCTCTCGCGCAACGCCATGCTCCTGGCCGGCGCGGGCATCGTGCTCCTCATGTCCCTGGCCGCCATCCTGGCGCCCTGGATCACGCCCTACGACCCCTCGGCGCTCAACGTGGACGCCATTCTGCGGCCGCCCTCCCTGGCCCACCCCTTCGGCACGGACCAGTTGGGCCGCGACATCCTGGCCCGCATGCTCTTCGGCGGCCGGGTGTCGCTGTGGGTCGGGTTCGTGGCCGTGGGCCTGTCCGCGGCCATCGGCATCGCCCTGGGCCTGGCCGCGGGCTACTTCGGCGGCCTGGTGGACGAGGTGGTCATGCGCTTCGTGGACATCATGCTCTGCTTCCCGTCCTTCTTCCTGATTCTCGCGGTCATCGCCTTCCTGGAGCCGTCGCTCACCAACATCATGGTGGTCATCGGCCTCACCTCCTGGATGGGCGTGGCCCGGCTGGTGCGCGCCGAAACCCTCAGCCTGCGCCGCCGCGACTTCGTGTCCGCCGCCCGCCTGGCCGGGGCCGGACCCGCGCGCATCATGCTGCGCCACATCCTGCCCAACGCCCTGGCCCCGGTGCTGGTCTCCGCCACCCTGGGCGTGGCCGGGGCCATCCTGGTGGAGTCCTCCCTGTCCTTCCTGGGCCTGGGCGTGCAGCCCCCCATGCCGAGTTGGGGCAACATCCTCATGCAGGGCAAGGACGTGCTGGAGATAGCGCCCTGGATGAGCACCTTCCCCGGCCTGGCCATCCTCATTACGGTTCTGGGCTACAATTTGCTCGGCGAGGCGCTGCGCGACCGCTTCGACCCGCGGTTGCGGGACGAGTAGGGCGGAAGCGGGAAGCAGGGCGGATCGCGATCCGCCCTTTTCATGCCCCGTCTTCGTTTGCCGGGGACGGAGCAAGATACCCCCATAGGTTCACAGGGTGTTGGAATCGTGCTAGGAATCCGAAAAAAACCAGAGCAGGACCACACCATGAAGAAATCCCGGATGTATCTGATCGGCGCGGCGGCCTTGGCGGTGCTCATGGCGTGGATGTCCGGGGCCCTCACCCCGGGCCGCATCGGGCCGGGCCAGGTGCCGGACCTGCCGCGCGTTGCGCCGGACCCGGTGGCCGAGGCCCGGGCCGAGCTGGTGGCCGCGCCCGAGGTGGTGGAGGCCGTGGGCACCGTGCGGCCGCGCACCGAGGTGCAGGTGGAGGCCCAGGTCACGGGCAGGGTGCTCAAGGTGGGCGTGCGCGCCGGCGACAAGGTGGAGCGCGGCGACGTGCTGGTGGTCCTGGAGGACCGCGAGTACCGCACCCGGCTGGAGCGCGCGGGCCAGGGCCGGCAGTCCGCCGCGGCCCAGCGCGAGCAGGCCAGGCAGGCCGTGGCCTCGGCCAAGGCCGGGCTGGACGAGGCCCAGGCCCAGTATCGCCGGATAGAAACCCTGCACGCCGAGAAGGCCGTGACC
>DKEU01000045.1 GCA_002452635.1 Desulfovibrionaceae bacterium UBA6814
CCAACCGCCGCTTCGCCGACATCTTCGACTGCGAGCCCGAGGACCTGGACCACCTCTCGGCCCAGGACCTGCACCGCTCGGAAGAGGAATACCTGGTCTTCCGGGAGATGTACTACAAGCGCCTGGGCCAGGAGGAGCTGCTCCAGGTGGAGATTCCCCTGCAGCGCCGCAAGGGCACCCCCATCTGGTGCCAGATCTCCGCCAAGCTGGTGGACCCGGCCGACCCCGGCCGCGGCCTCATCGTGGTCTTCGACGACGTGACCGGCAAGAAGAAGGTGCGCGAGGAGCTGGGCGCGCTCAACCGCCACCTGGAGCAACTGGTGCTCTCCCGCACCCGGGACCTGGCCGAAAAGGCCAAGGAGCTAGAGGCCAAGGCCCGGGAACTGGAGGAGGCCAACTCCCGGCTGCGCGAACTGGACCGCATGAAGAGCGACTTCCTGTCCTCGGTGTCCCACGAGCTGCGCACCCCGCTGACCTCGGTGCTGGGCTTCGCCAAGCTCATCCGCCGCGAGTTCGGCCGCGCCCTGGAGCTGTGCCAGGACGAGATCTGCCCGGTGCCCCTGGAACGCGCCGAGCGCATCGACAAGAACCTGGACATCATCGTGCAGGAGTCCCACCGCCTCACGGCCATGATCAACGACGTGCTCGACCTCACCAAGATCGAGGACGGCCGGGTGGAATGGCGCGACAGCCCCTTCCACCCGGGGCGCGCCCTGGACCGCGCGGCCCGCGCCGCCGCGGGCATGGCCGCGGAAAAGCCCGGCCTGGGCCTGTCCATCGCCCCCACCCCGGAGCTGCCCCTGGTCATCGCGGACCAGGACCGGGTGCACCAGGTGCTCATGAACCTGGTGTCCAACGCCATCAAGTTCTCGGACGCCGGCACGGTGAGCCTGGCCGCCGACCGCGACGGCACCATGGTGCGCTTCACCGTGTCCGACCAGGGCGTGGGCATCCCGGACCAGGACCTGGAGCGCATCTTCGACAAGTTCCACCAGTCCAGCCACGGCGACATCCTGCTGGGCAAGGCCAAGGGCACCGGCCTGGGCCTGCCCATCTGCAAGGAGATCGTCACCCACTACGCGGGCCGCATCTGGGCCGAATCCACCCCGGGCGAAGGCTCCACCTTCCACTTCACCCTGCCCGCTGTATAGCCGGGGCGCTGCCCCAGGCCCCGGCAAGGGAGGCTGCCCGCCTCCCTTGCATCCCACCGGCTGGGGCCATCGGCCCCAGACCCCATTCGGGCGCAGACCGTTCTGCGATTTTCCAAGGGAAGGGAGGGGTTCCCCTCCCCCCTTGTCCCTCTTTTCTCCCTCCTTCCCCTTGACCACGAAAATGTTTATGCCTATTATTCTTGGCGTAAGAAAATTTTAAGCCAATTTTTCTAGGCGTAATGATGAACACGAAGCTCCCCATATCCGTCCGCAGCGGCCTGAAGAGGCTCGGCGAGGCCCTGCGAAAAGCGCGGCTCAGGCGGCGCTTGAAGATTGTCACCGTCGCCGACCGGGCGGGCATCAGCCGCGAGACCCTGGCCAAGATCCAAAAAGGCGATCCTGGCGTGAGCATGGGCAACTACGCGGCGGCCATCTTCGCCCTCGGCCTGGGCACGGACTGGATGCGGCTGGCCGACATCTCCGAGGACAAGATCGGACAGGCCCTGGACGAGGAGCGCATCCCGAGCCGCGCCAGGGACATCAAGGCATAGGGAGCCGCCATGCCCAGAGAGATACTGGTCTACGTCGACCTCCAGGCAACGGCCCACCGCGTGGGCACCCTCTGGATACACTCCAGCGCCACCGGAGAGAGCGCCTCCTTCGAATACGCCACTGCATGGAGATCCTCCCTGTCCAGGTTCTCCCTACAGCCTGCGCTCGAGGTGGGCGAAGGCTCCTTCCATACGGAGGCCGGAAAGTCCCTGTTCGGCTCCATCGGCGATTCCGCCCCGGACCGGTGGGGGCGGGTGCTCATGGACCGCCGTGAGGCCCA
Source organism: Desulfovibrionaceae bacterium UBA6814 (assembly GCA_002452635.1). Lineage (GTDB taxonomy): Bacteria > Desulfobacterota > Desulfovibrionia > Desulfovibrionales > Desulfovibrionaceae > UBA6814. The sequence goes on from DKEU01000045.1 coordinate 1,984, forward strand.
CGCCGCGGCGGCGGAAAACCGCGCCCGGCGGCGGCTGCGCGACTCCGACTACCTGCTGCTGGTGAACGACTTCTCCCGGCAGGGCGCGCTGCGCTTCACCGAGAGGGAAGGGGGCCCCTTCCTGGCCGGGGACTCCGCGGCGGGCATCCCTCCCCTGGTCGACCTCGGACGCCTGCTGGCCGCATCCGAACGAATCCAGGCGCGGCAGGAGGTGGACCAGGACATCCGGGACCTCGTCGACCCGGGCGCGTCCCTGGGCGGCGCGCGGCCGAAGGCCACCGTGCTCGACGACGGACGCCTGCTCATCGCCAAGTTCCCCAGCCGCAGCGACGACTGGGACGTGGAGCTGTGGGAATACCTCTGTTTCAAGATGGCCGGACGCGCCGGGATACCCACCCCCGAAACCCGCCTGGTGAAGGTCGCCGACAGGAACGTGCTCCTGCTCGACCGGTTCGACCGGCGGGAGGGAGGCGTCCGCATCCCGTTCCTGTCCGCCATGAGCATGCTCGACTATGCCGACGGCGACCACGGCAGCTACATGGAGCTGGCCGAAGCCCTGAGCAGGCACGGCGCCCGGGCGAGGGAAGACAAGAAGAACCTCTGGCGGCGGATGGTGTTCAACATCATGGTTTCGAACGTCGACGACCACCTCCGCAACCACGGCTTCCTCTACGCGGGATCCGCCGGGTGGCGGCTGTCGCCGGTGTACGACCTCGAACCCACGCCGGAGCACGTCAAGGCGCGGGTGCTGCACACGCGCATCGACCTGTACGACGGCACGGCGTCGCTCGATCTCGCCTACAGTGTCGCGGAGGAGTTCGGCCTTGCGCCGGACGCCGCGCGCGGGATCGCCAAGGACGTGGGCGAGGCCACCAAGAACTGGGCCAACGAAGCCGCCCGCCTGGGGGCAGCCAAGGCCGACATCGAAACCATGCGCTCCGCCTTCGACCACGCCGACCTGCGCCAGGCCCTCAAGGCCAGGGCCGTCAGGCCCGCAGTGTAGGCGGAAAAGGGACGGCGAACGAAGAAGGGCGGTTCACGAACCGCCCTTCTTCCTGAATCGGCCTACGTTCGCCTACGCCCCTTCCCGCGCCGCGTAGGCCACCGGCACCACCAGGAGGGTGAAGGCGGTGGACGCCACCAGGCCGAAGATCAGGGCCCAGGCCAGGCCGGAGAAGATGGGGTCCAGGGTGATGGGCCAGGCGCCGAGCGCCGTGGTCACCGCGGTGAGCATGATGGGCCGCATGCGCGCCGAGCCGCTCTCCAGCACCGCCTCGCGCAGGGCCATGCCCTCCCTGCGCCGGTCCTGGATGAACTCGATGAGCACCAGGGAGTTGCGGATCACGATGCCGCCCAGGGCGATCATGCCGATCATGGCCGTGGCGGTGAAGAACACCGGATCCGGGTAGTCCCCCGCCGGGCTGGTGAAGAGCAGGTTAAGGAGCCAGAACCCGGGCATGATGCCGATGAGGGTCAGGGGAATGGCGCTCATGACCAACAGGGGCAGGGTCCAGGACTTGGTCTGCAGGACCAGCAGGATGTAGATGCCCAGGAGCGCCGCGCCGAAGGCGATGCCGAGGTCGCGGAACACGGTGAGGGTGATCTCCCACTCGCCCTCCCCGGCCCACTCCACGCGCACGCCCGGGGGCAGGGGGTCCTGCTTCAGGCCGGATTGCAGGTCCAGGATGGCCTCGCCCGGGGCGCGGCCGGCCATCTCCGCGTAGGCGAAGACCAGGCGCTCCAGGTTCTTGTGAAAGATGGGCTGGTCCACCGGGGCCAGGCTGAAGCGGCCCAGCTCGGCCAGGGGCACCATGGCGCCGGCCGCGGTCCGCAGGGGCAACTGGCCCAGGCCCCCGACCCCGGAGCGCTCGGCCCGGGGCAGGATGAGGCGCACGGGCAGGGGCTGGCGCTCCCCGGGCAGGTGCACGTTGGCCGGCGCGTCGCCGGACACGGCCAGGGCCAGGGTGCCGGCGGCGTCCTCGGCCGTGACCCCGTGCAGGGCGGCCTTCTCCTTGTCCAGGGTGAAGGTCAGGGCCTCCCGCTCGGCCTCGGCCGAGGTATCCACGTCCGTGACCAGGGGCTCGGCGCGCAGGCGGCCGGCCAGTTCGCGGCCCGCGGCCACCAGGTCGCCGTAGGCCATGGCCGGCGGGCCGTAGACTTCCGCAGTGATGGTGGACATGACCGGCGGGCCGGGCGGGGTCTCCACAAGCTTGAGCCGCGCGCCGTGCGCCGCAGCCGCGGCCTCCAGGGCCGGCCGCAGGCGCAGCACGATGGCGTGGCTCTGGGTGGTGCGCCGGTCCTTGTCCGCCAGGTTCACCCGGATGTCGGCCAGGTTGCCGCCGCTGCGCAGGTAGTAGTGGCGCACCAGGCCGTTGAAGTCCATGGGCGAGGCCAGGCCGGTGAAGGACGAAAAGCAGGTGACCTCGGGCGCGCGGCGCAGCACGTCCTCCAGGGCGCGGACCGCGCGGTCCGTGGCCTCGGCCGGGCTGCCCTCGGGCATGTCCACCACCACCTGGAACTCGTTCTTGTTGTCGAAGGGCAGCATCTTGAGCGGCACCTGGCGCAGGAGCGCCAACCCCCCGGACAGGGCCAGGAGCAGCAGGATGCCCAGGAAGAGCAGCGTGCGGCGGCGGGCGCTGTCCAGGAAGGGCGTGAGCAGCCGGCGGTAGCCCTGGGCCAGCCAGGCCGGGGTGGCGTCCTTCTGCCCTTCCTTCTCCGCGGGGGCCGGGCCGGCGGCGTAGCGGCGCAGGAGCAGGTGGGAGAGCCAGGGCACCACGGTGAGCGCGGCCAGGGTGGAGAAGCCCACGGTGAGCGGCACGTTGGCGGCCATGGGGGCCATGTAGGGGCCCATCATGCCGGTGATGAAGAACAGGGGCACGAAGCAGGCCACGATGGCCAGGGTGGACATGATGACCGGGGGCAGCATCTCGGCCACCGCGGCCAGGGTGGCCTGGCGCGGGGGCAGGGCCCGGCGCAGGATGTGGCGCTGGATGTTGTCCACGTTGATGATGGGATCGTCCACCACGATGCCCAGGGACAGGATCAGGGCGAAGAGCGTGACCCGGTTGATGGTGTAGCCGAACAGGTGGTTCACGAAGAGCGCCAGGGCGAAGGACAGGGGCACGGACACCGCCACCACCCCGGCCTCGCGCCAGCCCAGGAAGAGCACCAGCACGCCCACCACCGTGGCCACGGCGAAGGCCAGGGACTTGAGCAGTTCGTCGGCCTTGGCCTGGGCGGTGTGGCCGTTGTCGCGGGTGATCTCCAGCTCCACGCCCTGGGGCAGTATCTCGGCCTTGAGCCGGGCCAGGCGCTCCTGGGCCGCGCGGGACACCTCCACCGCGTTGGTGCCCTTCTTCTTGGCCAGGGCGATGGTGACCGCGGGAAATTCCGTCCCGCCGGAAAGCCCGCGCGCCGCGGCCTCGCGGTTGGAGAAGCCCAGGCGGGTGTAGGTGGCGGCCTCGGCCGGGCCGTCCCTGACCTCGGCCACGTCGCGCAAATACACGGGCCGGCCCTCGGACACGCCCACCACCACCCGGCCCGCCTCCTCGGCCGAGGCGAGGAAGGAGTCGGCGCGCACGGCCAGCTCCCGGCCGGCCTGGGCGATGGACCCGGCCAGCACCGAGGTGTCGGCCCCGGCCAGGGCCTTCTGCACGTCCAGGGCGGTGACGTGGTAGCCCAGGAGGCGCTGGGCCGAGAGCTCCACCCGCACCTCGCGGGGCTGGCCCCCGTGCACCGTGACCCGGGACAGGTTGCGCAGGCTGGCCAGCCGGGCGGCCAGTTCCTCGGCCATGCGGCGCAGCTCGTGCGGCCCGTGGCGCTCCGAGTACAGGGCCGCGGTGAGGATGGGCACGTCGTCGATCTCCACCGGCTTGACCAGCCAGCCGGAGACGATGGACGGCACCAGGTCCAGGTTCATCTGGATGCCGCTCATCAGCTTGACCAGGGACGCCTCGCGGTCCTGGCCCACGTAGAAGCGCACCGTGGCCATGGCGGAGCCGCGGCGCGACACGGAGTACACGTGCTCCACCCCGTCGATCTGCCAGAGCAGCTTCTCCAGGGGCGTGGTGACGAGCTTCTCCACCTCCTCGGCGCTGGCCCCGGGCACGGTGACCATCACGTCGGCCAGGGGCACCACGATCTGGGGCTCCTCCTCGCGCGGTGTCACCCACAGGGCGGCCGCGCCCAGGCAGAGCCCGGCCAGGAGCAGGAGCAGCGAGGCCCGGGTGTCGAGAAAGGCCTCCACCATGGCGGGGATGAACCCGCGCGGGGCCTGGCTACTTTCCATCCGCTGCCCCCGCCGCCCCCGCGGCCCACAGGCCCACGGTCTCGTTGCCGGCCAGGCCGGACAAAATCTCTATCGTGCCGTCGTGCACCGCGCCGGTCTTCACGTACACGCTGCGCCAGCCGTCGGCCTCGCGCACGGCCACGGTCTCCAACTGCCCCACCCGGCGCACCGCGCCCGCGGGAACCAACACGGCCTGGCGCTCGCCCGCGGGCACCAGCAGCCGGCCGAACATGCCCGGGTACACCCCGGGCAGGGCGGGCAGGCCCACCTTGACCAGAAACGTCCGGGTGGCGGGGTCGGCCGAGGGCACCACCTCTTCCACGACTCCGCTCACCTGCTCGCCGGCCGCGCCGATGACCACGGGCAGCTCCGCGCCCACCCGGGCCGCGTCGATGAGGCCCTCGCGCACGAAGGCCTCCAGCCGCAGGGTGCCGGCGGTCTGGAGCAAGAGCAGCGTCTTGCCGGGCGAGGCCACGTCGCCGGGCTCCACCATGCGCTTCACCACCTCGCCGGCCTCGGGCGCGCGGACCGTGGCGTAGTCCAGCCCGATCTGGGCCTCCTCCACGGCCTTGGCCGCCTGCCCCACCCCGGCCTCGGCCGCGGCCTGCCCGTCCTGGGCCTGGGCCAGGGCGGCCCGGGCCTGGAGGTAGCGGGCCTCGGCCTGCTCCAGCTCGCGGGCGGTCACGGCCTTCTCGGCGTGCAGG
>DKEU01000077.1 GCA_002452635.1 Desulfovibrionaceae bacterium UBA6814
ATCGCGGGATTTTCAACGACCTGCTTGGATGCGGCCTTCGGCCAGAACGACCATGCGGTCGGCCACCGCGTGCAGCCAGGGCAGGTCGTGGCTCACCACCACCAGGGTGGCGCCCCAGGCGGTGCGGGCGGCCAGGGCCGCGTCCTTGATGCGGGCCGCGCTCTCCTGGTCCAGGTTGTTGGTGGGCTCGTCCAGGAGCAGCACCCGGGGCCGCAGGGCCAGGCGGGAGGCCAGGGCCACGCGCTGCGCCTCGCCCCCGGACAGTTCGCGCCAGGAGCGGCGGGCGAACTTGGCCGGGTCCAGGCCCACCATGTCCAGGGCCTCTTCGGCCCGCTCCCGGGACCGTATCTTGCGCAGCGTGAGGCCGTAGGCCACGTTGCCCAGCACCGAGCGCTTGAGCAGGTAGGGCTCCTGGGTGAGCAGGGTGGCCTCCCGGCGCAGGGCCGCGTCGTGGCTGCCGGCCGGCCGGCCGGCGTAGGTCACGGTTCCCTCGGTGGGGTCCTCCAGGAAGGCCAGGATGCGCAGGAGCGTGCTCTTGCCGCTGCCGTTGTGCCCGGCCAGGCCCAGGATGGAGCGCTCCGGGATGTCCAGTTCGGCCAGGTCCAGGGCCGGCCGGCCGTTGTAGGACTGGCGCACCCCGCGCAGGGAGTAGAGGGGGGCGGTCATTCCTTGGCCATCCGCTTGAGCCCGGCCACGGCCAGGTTCACGGCCAGGGCGATGGAGAGCAGGATCACGCCCAGGGCCATGCCCAGGGCGAACTGGCCCTTGTTGGTCTCCAGGGCGATGGCCGTGGTGATGGTGCGGGTGTGCCACTTGATGTTGCCGCCCACCATCATGGCCACCCCCACCTCGGTGGCCACCCGGCCGAAGGCGGCCACCGCGGCCAGGGCCAGGCTGAACCGGGCCTCCCACAGGGTGGTGAGCAGCACCTGGCCGGGGGATGCCCCCAGGGTGAGCAGGGTGTGGCGCAGGCGGCGGTCCAGTCCCTCCACCGCGGTGGCGGTGAGCGCCACCACGATGGGCAGGCCCAGGATGCTCAAGCCGATGGCCACGCCCGGGATGGTGAAGAGCAGTTCCGTATCGCCCAGGGGGCCGCGCCGGGTGAGCAGGGCGTAGACCAGGAGCCCCACCACCACCGTGGGCAGGGAGAGCAGGGTGTCCACCACGGTGCGCACCGCGCCGCGGCCGGGAAAGCGGGAGTGGCCGAGCAGGAAGCCCAGGGGCAGGCCCAGCACGAGGATCACGGCCATGGCCATGCCCGAGGAATAGAGCGTGGCCCAGACCGAGGAGAAGGTCTCCTCGTCTCCGGCCAGGATGAGGCCCAGGGCCTGGATGAATCCGTCGAGCAGGTAGTCCATGGTACAGTTTTGCACCGGCCGGTGAAAAAGACAACCGGGCGGGACGGAATACCACCGTCCCGCCCGGTCTGACAACTGCGCTACTTCGCGTTGGGGGTGAAGAGCTGCTTGTTCATGAGCCTGAAGTCCGCGACCTCCTTCTGGACCTTGGGGGAGGCCAGCCAGGCGCGGAACTTTTCGGCCAGGTCGTGCTTCACGCTGGGGCACTTGGCCGGGTTCACGGGAATGACGCTGTACTGGTTGAACAGGGCCTTGTCGCCCTCCACCAGGACGACCAGGGGCGGGTTGCCCTGCTTGTCGGCCTCGTACTTGATGAAGGTGCCGCGGTCGGTCATGACGTAGCCGCTCTTCTCGGCCGCGATGTTGATGGTGGCGATCATGCCCTGTCCGGCGGACACGTACCAGGCGTCCTTGTTGGGCACTTCCATGCCGGCGGCGGCCCACAGCTTCTGTTCGGCCTTGTGGGTGCCGGAGTCGTCGCCGCGGGACACGAACACGGCCTTCTTGGCGGCGATGGCCTTGAGCGCGCCGGCCACGCTGTTGCCCTTGGCCTTGGCCGGGTCGGCCTTGGGGCCGAGGATCACGAAGTCGTTGTAGAACACCTCGGTGCGGTCGATGATGGCGCCTTCCTCGACCAGCTTCTTCTCGGCGGCCGGGGCGTGGACCAACAGCACGTCCACGTTGCAGTCCTTGCCCATGGCCAGGGCCTTGCCCGTGCCGGTGGCGGTCCATTTGAGGTCGATGCCGGTGTCGGCCTTGAACTTGGGGGCCAGGTAGTTGAGCAGGCCGGTGTCGTCGGTGCTGGTGGTGGTGGCCATCATGAGCTCCGCGGCCTGGACCGGGCCGGCAAGAGCCAGGGTGGCCAGCAGGGCCAGGGACAGGACGGCGGTCAGAAACGTGCGCATGGGATGTCTCCCTCCTGGTTGGATTTTGTAAGTTCTGTTCCAAAACACTACCAATTGTGACTGTAAATTTCTATTACACCTGACCAACAGACGACAAAAAAAATGGGTATATACGCAGATTCTTGCACACGACAAAAGTGTTGCTGACACGAAATCCAACAAGTTTCACGTCACCAGGGCAGTTGGCTATTGTCCTTTTCATGACAAGGCATCCTGCCGGTATGACCCAGGATGGGACGAGAAAAAAGCGATATCATCTCAATTTTATAGCACATATTTAGCGTTTGTCAGGGTGGGGGGACAACGGGTAGCATACCAACGGAAAACACGGTTTGTAGTGTCCATGCGGCTCGGAGAAACGGATGCAGGCAATATATGGGAGTTTTGTCATATATGGAGCAAAAAAAATGCTGCATCCGACAAAAACGTGGTGTAAAAATGTGGGCAAGTGGTGTAGAGATGGCAGGGTGGTTGACTTGGGCTAAGGTCCAAACCCTACGTAAACCCCAGCCCTGGGATGGTGACCAGTGGACGAACGCGAGACAGCGCGGCAGCGGCATGTGGAGCAGAAGCTCGAAGCCCTTTCCGGCAAGGAGTACCTGCCCAAGGACCTGGTGGACCTGGTGGCCCGGGTGGCCCGGCTGCATCTGGAGGAACGGCCCCTGTGCCAGGTGGAGATTCCCCCGGACCTCGCGCTTTCCGATCCGGACCTGCACCTGCAGGGCCGCGCCCTGCTGGAGCCCGCGGATTTCCCCTATGACCGGGAGCAGGCCCGCCGACTCTTCCTGAAGGTATTGGACATCCTGGACCAGGCCGGGGGCCCGGTGGCCGCGGCCGGGGCCATGGTGCGCCAGGACCTGGACGCCGGCAAGCTGGACCTGGACGCGGTGTTCGCCGCGTACCTGCGCCAGGACCAGGAGTTCTTCGCCCCGTCCGCCGAGCGCAGCCCCGAGGCGCCCCTGACCCTGCCCTTCCTGGCCCAGGCCGCCCTGTCCCCCAGCCTGGAGCAGGTGGCGGAAAAGCTCCTGGCCGAGCACCACGGGGAGAAGGCCTGGGAACACGGCCACTGCCCGGTGTGCGGCCGGCCGCCCCTCATCGCCGAGCTGGCCGGGCAGGAGGGGGTGCGCATGCTCACCTGCTCCTTCTGCCACGCCCGCTACCGCGCCCCGCGCATGATGTGCGCCTTCTGCGGGGAGCGGGAGCAGGCCAAGCTCCCCTTCTTCACCGTGGAGGAGGAGCCCGGCTACCGGGTGGACGTGTGCGCCACCTGCAAGCGCTACATCAAGACCATCGATTTCCGGAACCTGGACAAGGTGGCGGTGCCCCTGTTGGACGACCTGGACTCCCTGGCCCTGGACATGGTGGCCTCCCGGGAGGGCTACGGCCGGCCCACGCTGTCCGGGTGGGGCTTCTAGGAGGGACCATGTCCGAGGCCTGCGGCCTGCGCGAGGTGGCCTGCCGCCAGTTCAAGGGCGGGGCGTGGCGGGACCTGACCGACGTGGTCACTCCCGAGGTGCGCCTCACCCTGGTGCTGGACGGCGCCGAGAAGCGCCTGTGGGCCCACCCCACGGACCTGGAGGACCTGGCCCTGGGCCACGCCCTGCTGGACCTCTGCCCGCCCGGCCGCATCCCGGCCCTGGACCGGGTGGAGGGCGACCGTTTCTTCCTGCACACCCGGCCGGGCCACGCCCCCGGGGCGAGCCGGGCGCGCGGGCCCCTGCCCGGCGGTCCCCTGGACGCCCGGGACGTGCTGGCCCGCATGGAGGAGTTCGTGGCCGGCGAGGGCAACTGGGAGGCCACCGGCTGCTTCCACCGCGCCGGCATCCTGGACCCGGGCGCGGGACGCTTTCTCAAGGTGGTGGAGGACATCGGCCGGCACAACTGCATGGACCGCCTGGCCGGCTGGATGCTGGCCCAGGGCAGGGACCCGTCCGGCCTGGCCCTGTTCGCCTCCTGCCGGTTCACCGCGTCGCTGCTGGCCAAGGTGGCCCGGGCCGGCTTCGGCCTGGCCGTGAGCCGCTCGGCCCTGACCACCGCGGCCCTGGACCTGGCCCAGGACCAGGGCCTGGCCCTGGCCGGCTTCGCCCGGGAGGGTCGCTTCACCGTGTTCCACGATCCGGCCGGCGTCATCGCCGACCCGGGGCGGCCATGAGCGCCTCGGCCCGAGAGGCCCTCATCGGCCTGGTCCTGGCCGGGGGGCGGAGCACCCGCCTGGGCCAGGACAAGGTGGTGCTGCCCCTGAACGGGCAGTCCCTGCTGGCCCGCACCGCGGGCCTGGCCGCCCGGTTCTGTTCCCGGGTGGTGGTCTCCGGCCGCGATCCCGCGGAGCTGGGCGCGGACCTGGGCCCGGGCTTGGGCCAGACCCTGGACTGGCTGCCCGACGACGAGCCCGGCCACGGCCCCATGGGCGGCATCCTCACCGGGCTCGCGCACCTGGGCGGCCCGCTCCTGGTGCTGGCCTGCGACCTGCCCCTTCTGGACGAGGCCACCGTGGCCCGGCTGGTGGAGCACCGCGGCAGCCGGCCCCCGGGCACGGTGATCACCACCTTTCTCCAGTCCGCCACCGGATTCATCGAGCCCCTGGTGGCGGTGTACGAGGACCTGGCGCGGCCCCACCTGGCCGCGGCCCTGGCCGCCGGCGAGCGCAAGCTGGCCCGGGCCCTGCCCGAGGCCGCGCGCCATCTCATCCCCTACGGCCCCGAGGAGGCCCACGTGTTCTTCAACGTGAACTATCCGGCGGACCTGGCGGTCCTGTCCCGCCTGGGCCGGCCGGTGGAGAACGGGCTGTGAGCCCCCTGCGCCGCATCCTGGCGGCCCTCGCCCTGCTGGCCCTGCTGGCGCCCGCGGCCCGGGCCGAGCTGGGCGGGCTGGGGGCCGCGGACATCCAAGACCAGGTGGCCCGGGCCTCGGCCCGCGGCGCGGTGTCCGTGGTCAACTACTGGGCCACCTGGTGCGGCCCCTGCCGGGACGAGATCCCGCACCTGCGGGCCGTGCGCCGCGAGTTCGGGGAGAACGACCTCTATCTGGTGGGGGTGTCCCTGGACCTGGACGAGTCCGCCTACCGGGCCTTCGTCAAGGCCCATCCCTTCGGCTATCCCACGGTCTGGGGCGGGGAGCGGCTCATGGAGGAACTGAACGTGCGGGCCATCCCGCGCACCGAGATATTCGCCCCGGACGGCATGCTGCACAAGGTCTTCGCCGGGCAACTGGACGAGGAGGCCCTGCGCCGGGAGGTCTCCTCCCTGCTGCGTCGGGACGGGGGAGGAAAGCCATGAGTTTCACCGACGGCCTGGGACGCACGGTCAACTACCTGCGCCTGTCGGTCACCGACCGCTGCAACCTGCGCTGCGCCTACTGCAGCCGCCGGGAGCGGACCGAGTACATCCCGCACGGGGAAATCCTGCGCTACGAGGAGATGCTCACCCTGGTCCGGGCGGTGCAGGGCCTGGGGGTGGGCAAGGTCCGGCTCACCGGAGGGGAGCCCTTCGTGCGCAAGGACTTCCTGGCCTTCCTGGGCCTGTTGCGCGACGAGTTCCCGGACCTGGACCTGCGCATCACCACCAACGCCACCCTGCTGGCGGGCAAGGCCGCGGCGCTCAAGCTCATGGGCATCAAGGTGCTGAACATCTCCCTGGACACCCTGGACCGGGAGAAGTACCAGCGCATCACCGGCCGCGACTCCCTGCCCGAGGTGCTCGCCGCGGTGCACGAGTGCCTGGACCGGGGCCTGCACGTGAAGCTCAACGCGGTGGCCATCAAGGGGTTCAACGACGAGGAGCTGCCCGCCTTCCTGGACCTGGTGCGCACGCTCCCGGTGGACCTGCGCTTCATCGAGTACATGCCCATGGGCGGCTGCCTGGAGTGGACCGAGGGCCGGCTGTGGAAGGCCGACGAGATCCTGGCCGCGGCCGGCGCGCTGGCCGAGCTCACCCCCATCAGCCCGGACGCCGCGGACCGCGGTCCCTCGCGCATCTTCGCCGTGGCCGGCGGGGCGGGCCGCATCGGGCTCATCTCGCCCATGTCCCGGCATTTCTGCGACTCCTGCAACCGGCTGCGGGTCACGGCCGACGGCCGGCTGCGCACCTGCCTGTTCTCGGACCGGACCTTCCGGCTCCTGGGCTACCTGCGGTCGTCCAAGTTCAGCGAGGCCGGCCTGGTGCGGATCATCCGGCGGGCCATGGCCACCAAGCCCCTGGGCTACAAGCTGGTGGAGGAGCGCATCAACGGGGCTGCGGCCCGGGACCGGGCCATGTCCGCCATCGGCGGCTGAGCCGGGCGGCGCGGGAGAGGAAACGGCATGGTGCGGGCGGCAACCGGCGGCAGGACATAGGGGCGGACGGCATGGACCTGCCTACCTTCGAATCCCTGGTGCGCTCCGAGGCCGCGGCCCGGCGCTTCCTGCTGTCCTTCTGCTGGAAGAACCACCAGCGGTTCTGCCCCCGCTGCCGGCACCGCAAGAACTACCGTCTGGGCAGCGGCCGGCGGCGCTGCGCCCGCTGCCGCTACACCTTCCACGATTTCACCGGCCGCTGGATAAACATCGGCCAACTCTCCTGCGCCGACTGGCTGCGGGTCATCAAGCTCTTCGAACTGGGCCAGACCGCGGTGGAGGCCACCCAGCAGCTCAGGATGACCTACAACACCGTGTACAAGGCCATCTCGGTCATCCGGCTGGCCATCGTGGCCAACGCCCTGGACGCCCGCCAGCTGGTGGGGCCGGAATCGCTCCTGGGGCTGACCCTGGAGGGCCGGCGCGACGAGGGGCCGGCCCCGGCCTCGGTGTTCGGGGTCATGGAGAAGGGGGGCATGGTCTTCGTGGACCTCATCCCCGGGTTCGACGCCGAGACGCTCCTGCACTTCAAGCTCAACTTCCGGCTCAAGGTGGCCCGGCTGGGCAACATCGTCTACACGGACCGCTACCAGCGCTACGACACCCTGGCCTGCTGCGTGGGCGACTCGGTGCCCCTGGAGTACTTCAAGGGCCTGTCCCGCAGCGTGGCGGTGGACGGGCGGCAGGGGTTCTGGCGCTTCGCCCGGCAGCGCCTGCTCAAGTTCCACGGGGTGACCCGCCAGCGCTTCCCGCTCTACCTCAAGGAGCTGGAGTTCCGGTACAACAACCGCGACAACGACATCTTCCCCATCCTGGCCGACTACCTGTGCCAGTTTGTGCCAGACCTTGGGTGAGAATAGGTCTTTTGCCATCGGGTGCGCCAATCTCTAGAAGGAGTCCATATAGGCAAAGGCCCAGGCGTTTGTGTTCCTGTCTTCCCTTCCTAACCCAGGAGGAGTGCCGCATGCTGGTCGCGTTTTCCTCCGTGACGCCGTTCGCCGGGCTGGGGTTCGACCTCGCCCCGGTGAGGACCGTGGCGTTGCGGATGACCGTGCGTCGGGGCGCCCCCTCGCGAAACCCTGTGCGGCGTGCGCCCGCCGCGCAGGCGCCCGGCAGGTGGGGCTACGGCCTTCTGCTCAGCCTGTCCCGGGAGATTCGGGGGCGTTGACCCCAAACCTCTAACCAGGAGAGACCCGCGATGAAAATCTGCCGTCGTGACTTTCTCAAGCTCTCCGCCGCGGCCGGCCTGACCGCGGCATTCGGCGGCCTGGGCATCAGTCTTGCGCCCACCGCCGCCCTGGCCTCGGAATTCAAGCTCAAGAACGCCAAACAGACCACGTCGGCCTGCTGCTACTGCGCAGTGGGCTGCGGCCTCATCGTGCACACCGACGAGGCCACCGGCCGCGCGGTCAACGTCGAAGGCGACCCGGACCATCCCGTCAACGAGGGCTCCCTCTGCGCCAAGGGCGCGTCCATCTGGCAGCTGGGCGAGAATCCGGTGCGGCCGACCAAGCCCATGTACCGCGCCCCTTACAGCGACAAGTGGGAAGAGAAGAGCTGGGAGTGGATGCTGGACACCATCGCCCGGCGCGTCAAGGACACCCGCGACGCCACCTTTGCCGAGACGAACGCCAAGGGCCAAGTGGTCAACCGGGCCGAAGGCCTGGCTTCAGTGGGCTCCGCAGCCATGGACAACGAGGAGTGCTGGGCCTACCAGACCTTCCTGCGGGCTCTCGGCCTGGTGTACATAGAGCACCAGGCCCGTATCTGACACAGCGCCACTGTTGCGGCTCTGGCAGAGTCGTTCGGACGCGGCGCGATGACCAATCACTGGAACGACATCAAGAACAGTGATTGTGTGTTCATTATCGGCAGCAACGCTGCAGAAAACCATCCTATTTCCTTCAAGTGGGTGATGCGGGCGGTGGACAACGGCGCGACCCTCATCCACATGGACCCCCGCTTTACCCGCACCTCGGCCAAGGCGCACATCCACGCCTATCTGCGCTCGGGCTCGGACATCGCGGTCTTCGGCGGCCTGATCAACTACATCCTGGAGAACAACCTGTTCTTCAAGGAGTACGTGGTCAACTACACCAACGCCCCCCTGGTGGTGAGCAAGGACTTCAAGTTCACCAGCGGCCTGTTCTCCGGGTTCGACGCGGGCAGCTCCAAGTACGACAAGAAGAGCTGGGCCTACGATCAGGACAAGGACGGGATACCGGTTCGGGACCTGACCCTCAAGAACCCCCGCTGCGTGTTCAACCTGCTCAAGAAGCACTACTCCCGCTACACCCTGGACAAGGTGTCCCAGATCGCCGGCACTCCCAAGGAAGACCTGCTCAAGGTCTACAAGGCCTACGCGGCCACCGGCAAGGCGGACAAGTCCGGCACCATGCTCTACGCCATGGGCCAGACCCAGCACACCGTGGGCGTGCAGAACATCCGGGCCATGTCCATGATCCAGCTCCTGCTGGGCAACACCGGCGTGGCCGGCGGCGGCATCAACGCGCTGCGCGGCGAGTCCAACGTGCAGGGCTCCACGGACCACTGCCTGCTCTTCCACATCATCCCGGGCTACCTGCCCACGCCCCGGGCCTCGCTGCCGACCCTGGACGCGTACAACGAGAAGAACACCCCCAAGTCCAACGACCCCAAGAGCGCCAACTGGTGGCAGAACCGGCCCAAGTATGTGGCCAGCCTGCTCAAGGCCATGTACCCGGGTCCGGACCCGGCGGTGGGCTATTCCTACCTGCCCAAGCTGGACGACGGCCAGAACGCCTCCTGGCTCAAGCTCTTCGACGAGATGAGCAAGGGCAAGTTCAAGGGCTTCTTCGCCTGGGGCATGAACCCGGCCTGTTCCGGCGCCAACTCCAACAAGACCCGCACCGCCCTGACCACCCTGGACTGGATGGTCAACGTGAACATCTTCGAGAACGAGACCGGCGCGTTCTGGAAGGGTCCGGGCATGGATCCCAAGAAGGTGAAGACCGAGGTCTTCTTCCTGCCCTGCGCGGTGTCCATCGAGAAGGAAGGCTCCATCACCAACTCCGGCCGCTGGATGCAGTGGCGCTACGCTGGCCCCAAGCCCCTGGGCGAGACCAAGCCCGACGGCGACCTCATCGCCGAGCTGGCCGTCAAGGTGAAGAAGCTCTACGCCCGCGAGGGCGGCAAGTACGCCGAGCCCATCCTGTCCATCGATCCCGAAGGCTGGATGACCGACCACGTCTATGACCCGCACAAGGTGGCCAAGATCATCAACGGCTACTTCCTGAAGGACGTGACCATCAAGGACACGGTGTACAAGGCCGGCACCCTGGTGCCCTCCTTCGCCCTGCTCCAGGCCGATGGGTCCACCTCTTCGGGCAACTGGCTGTACTGCAACTCCTACACCGAGAAGGGCAACATGTCCGCCCGCCGGGACAAGACCCAGACGGACATGCAGGGCAACATCGGCCTGTTCCCCAGCTGGGCCTGGTGCTGGCCGGTCAACCGCCGGATCATCTACAACCGCGCCTCGGTGAACCTGGAGGGCAAGCCCTACGCGCCCAAGAAGGCCGTCATCTCCTGGGAGGACGGCAAGTGGGTGGGCGACGTGCCGGACGGCGGGTGGAAGCCCGGCGACAAGCACCCGTTCATCATGACCGCCGAGGGCTTCGGCCGCCTGTTCGGCCCCGGCCTGGCGGACGGTCCCTTCCCCGAGTACTACGAGCCCTTGGAGTGCCCGGTGTCCAACCACCCGTTCTCCAAGCAGCTGCACAACCCCACCGCCCTCCAGTTCAAGGAGGAGTACAAGGCGGTCTGCGATCCCAAGTTCCCGTTCGTGTGCTCCACCTACCGGGTCACCGAACACTGGCAGACCGGGCACATGACCCGGCACACCCCCTGGCTGCTCGAGGCCGAGCCGCAGATGTTCTGCGAGATGAGCCCCGAGCTGGCCAAGATGCGCGGCATCAAGAACGGCGACAAGGTGACCCTGGAGAGCGTGCGCGGCACGACCTGGGCGATCGCCATCGTCACCCCCAGGCTCAAGCCTTTCACGGTCATGGGCAATACCGTCCATCAGGTGGGCATCCCGTGGCACTTCGGCTGGCAGTACCCGGAGAACGGGGAGGGCGGCGACTCGGCCAACCTGCTGACCCCGTCGGTGGGTGATCCCAACACGGGCATTCCCGAGACCAAGGCCTTCATGGTCAACGTG
>DKEU01000018.1 GCA_002452635.1 Desulfovibrionaceae bacterium UBA6814
CCGGGGTGGTGCTGGGGCCGGGCGGCCTCCTGGCCCTGGTGGCCATGCCCATGGTGGGCAAGCTCACCCAGCGCGTGGACTCGCGGCTGCTCATCGGCTTCGGCATGGCCATCACGGCCTGGTCCCTGTTCTACATGTCCAACTTCACCCTGCACATCGACTTCCTGACCTCGGTCACCGGCCGCATCATCCAGGGGCTGGGCATGCCGTTCTTCTTCGTGGCCGTGACCTTCACCACCATGGCCGCGGTGCCGCGGGAGCAGATGAACAACGCCTCGTCCATCTACAACCTGCTGCGCAACCTGGGCGGCTCCTTCGGGGTGGCCTTCGTCACCACGCTGCTCTCCCGGCGCACCCAGTACCACCACAGCGTGCTGGCCGAGCACATGAGCCCCCTGAATCCGGGCTTCAGCCTGCGCCTGGACGCGCTCACCGCCCAGTTCTCGGCCAAGCTCGGCGAGTTCGCCGACGCCACCGGCATGGCCCTGGCCACCATCTACCAGGAGCTCAACCGCCAGGCCGCGGCCCTGGCCTATAACGACGCCTTCTTCATCCAGGGGTGCATCTTCGTGGGCCTCATGTTCTTCATCTGGATCATGCGCCGGCCCCCCATCGGCGCTCCCCCGCCCGGCGCAGGCCACTAGTCCCTCTTGTTCCGGCCCGGGAAGGGCGCTCTTCCGCACTGGTCATGTTGCGGATGTGCAACGTCCGTTGCAACATCACGGCAGCCTATTCCCTTCTTCATCTTGCATCGCAAATACATATTGGACTCTTGCTTCATGTGTTACTACGCATGGATGCGCAGTGTGTTTCACATGCTACATGACCGGAAGAGTCGTATGGAGTTGCATTTCTCGTGTCCGGTGCATCATAGGCACTTCTCGTCGGCTGCCTGGGAGGTGCGCGACAGGTTGCAGGTGGAGGAGGGCGGTTCCGGGCAGAGGCGCCTGGCGGGCTCGATCCAGGTCCTCTGTCCCTATTGCCGGACGGTGCACGTCTTCGCACCCGAGGCGGTGGCGTGTTCGGTGTCGTTCGGCGCGGCGGAAAAACCGGAAGGAGGGAAGACATGAACGGGAAGAACGTGTTCGCCACCCTGGGCGGGGTCGTCTGCGTGGGCGCAATCATCGGCGTCCTCGCCCCGCTCCTCCAGAAACTCGGCAACCCCGGCAACATGGGCATCTGCGTGGCCTGCTTCGAGCGGGACATCGCCGGCGCGGTGGGGCTGCACCGGGCCGCGGTGGTCCAGTACCTCCGTCCGGAAATCCTCGGGTTCGTGCTGGGGTCCCTGGCGGCTGCCCTGGCCTTCCGGGAGTTCAAGCCCCGGGGCGGTTCCGCGCCGCTCCTGCGCTTCGTGCTGGGCATGATGGCCATGATCGGCAGCCTGGTGTTCCTGGGCTGTCCCTGGCGCGCCCTGCTGCGCCTGGCCGGCGGCGACGGCAACGCCCTGTTCGGCCTGGCCGGGCTGGCCTTCGGGGTGTGGATCGGCACCCTGTTCTTCAAGCAGGGCTACAACCTGGGCCGGACCGCCGCCCAGAAGAGTTCGGCCGGGCTCATGCTGCCCCTGATCATGGTCGGCCTGCTGGTTCTGCGCCTGGTGTTCCCGCCTGTGGAGGGCGAGGCCTCCAGCGGGGTGCTGTTCTACTCCCTCAAGGGGCCGGGCGCGGCCCATGCGGCCTTGGCCATCTCCCTGGTCATCGGCCTGGGCATCGGGTTTCTGGCCCAGCGCAGCCGGTTCTGCACCATGGGGGCCTTGCGCGATCTCATCCTGTTCAGGCAGATTCATCTGTTCTCGGGGGTGGTGGCCCTGGTGGCCGTGGCCTTCGTGTTCAACCTCATCTTCGGGCAGTTCAATGCCGGATTCGAGGGCCAGCCCGTGGCCCATACCCAGTGGTTCTGGAACTTCGCGGGCATGACCGTGGCCGGGCTGGCCTTCGCCCTGGCCGGCGGCTGCCCCGGCCGCCAGCTCTTCCTGGCCGGCGAGGGGGATTCCGACGCCGCGCTCTTCGCCCTGGGCATGATCGTGGGCGCGGGGGTGTCCCACAACTTCGGCCTGGCCAGTTCGCCCGGGGGCATCGGGGCGCATGGCGTGGCCGCGGTGGTCGTGTGCCTTCTGGTCAGCCTGTGGATCGGCATCAGCAACTGCCAGCGCGCTTGAGGAGGGAAGGACCATGTCGAATACAGGGACGACGGTGGACGCCAGGGGCCTGTCCTGCCCGCAGCCGGTGCTGCTGGCCGTGCAGGCCATGAAGGGCCAGGGCGGCGGGACCATTGAGGTGCTGGTGGACAACGAGGCCAGCAAGGAGAACGTGGCCCGGGCCGCGGCCGCCCAGGGGTGGAGCGTGGCCGTGGAGGTCGCGGGCAGCGACTTCCGGCTCCGCCTGACCCGGTAATGGGCCTGCTCGACCGGCTTCTGGGCCGAATCCGGCGCGGCCGGGAGGGCCGCGCCCCGGCCCGGGGGGCGGCCCGGGGTGACCGGGGCATTTTGGTCTTCCGGCACACCAGCGAGGTCATCCGGGCCGAGGCCTTGCTCAAGGAGGCCGGCCTGGCGGTGCGGGTCATGGGGCCGCCGCCCGAGCTGCGCACCGGCTGCGACTTGGTGATCGAGTTCCCCCTGGTGTCCGGGCTCTCGGCCCGGCAGGCCCTGGCCCGGGCCGGGCTGGAGCCCCTTGCGATCGCGCCGGTGGGACGCGGGCTGCTGGAGCCGGTCTCCCTGTTCCAGGTCAAGGATTTCGGGGACCATCTCATGGTCCGGGCCGCCAACATGAAGCTCACCGTGGACAAGCGCAGCCGGGTGATCGTCAACGTCTCGGGAGGCGGTTGCCCGGACGTGCCCTATCTGGCGGAATGCCTGGTGGGCCAGCGCCTGGACCAGGCGCCTCGGCCCGGGGAGGTGGGCCACACCCTATGCGGCTACGCCCTGCAACTGGCCTTCGAGGAGATGCTCCGGCAATGCCCTGGCTGATTGTGGGCACCGTGCCCGACCCGGAGTTCCTGGCGGTCGCCGGTCCCTGCGCCTGGGACGGCGAGGCCCTGGCCGTGGCCGGGCGGAGGCTCCGGCCGGCCCGCGGCACGCCGGCGCTCCTGGCCGCGGCCTGCCTGGCCAGCGCCGCCCTGGACCGGGAACCGCCCCAGGCGGTGCTGGCCGGGGACACCGGGCTGGGGCAGGGCAGCCGGGACGCCTATTCCCTGCTGCTCGGGCTGCTGGATTCCCCGTGCGCCTGGCCGGGGATCACCTTCCACTACCTCCAGCCCGATGTGGACTGGCACAACCGCATCCTGGCCAGGATCGACGAACTCGACCCGCGGCCACTCCTGGTGGCCGACGCGGGCTACATGTACGTGGCCAAGATGAGCGGTTACGCTGCGGCCTATGACCTCTTCACCCCGGACCTGGGCGAACTGGCCTTCCTGGCCGACGAACTGGCCCCGCACCCGTTCTACACCCGGGGATTTTTGCAGCACGACAACGGCGGGGCCCCGGACCTCATCGCCCGGGCCTGGGCCGGGGAGAACGCGGCCCGCTGCCTCCTGGTCAAGGGCGAGGTCGACCTGGTGGCGGCCCAGGGCGTGGTGGTGGACCGCATCGCCGAGCCGGTGGTGGAGGCCATGGAGCCCATCGGCGGCACCGGCGACCTGCTCACCGGCCTGGCCACCGCCCTGCTGGACGCCGGCCTGCCCGCGCCCGAGGCCTGCGGCGTGGCGGCCCGGGCCAACCGCCTGGCCGGGCTCCTGGCCCAGCCCACCCCGGCCTTTTCCGTGGCCGACCTCCTGCCCTTCCTGCCCGCAGCCCTGGAGCAGGCCCTGGCCGGCCGCCCATCCCAGGGCAAGCCTCCGTCCGGCGAAGGACACTGACGCGCGGATATTGCTCACTCTCCCCCAGCCGTGAGGTGTGGAGCCTGGAGCGGGCGCAACATGCGGTAGAAACGTCCTGCTGTCTTACGCGTGCGAAGTTTCGATATTGATGAATACTAAAAAATCAATTATCAACCAAGCAAGATGCGATGAAAAGTCGCGCTCCCGCCTCTGCCAGAGGCAAGATCGGCGACCCCCGGCCGTTGTTCGGGCAGGTTCCGGTTCAAATGCCCCATGAGCTTGGGCGGGTGGTTTTTCGGTTGGCCGGGGATGGGCATGTGTTGCATCACGTCGGGGCGAAGTGGCGGCACAGACGAGCGCTGCAGTGCATGCCCGACACTGGATTCCTGAGGCACAACAAAGCAGTCGAAAATTCGCTCTGAAAGATGAGAACCCGGAGGCATTGTGGAAGCCGAATCTGATCGCAAGGCTCTCATGATTTATATGTGGCTGCCTGCGGGCAAGGATATTTTTGGACCTGTGAAGAATGGGGAAAAAGCAACAGATACTATGCTTATGCCAGTAAGAGAATTATATACTCCTGAAATCAGCATACGGGCTCGTCTTGAAAAAAAAATAAAAGATTTCAAGTCTTCAAGTTCTGAAACTGATTCTATATTTAGATTTAGAGATACATATGAAGAATCCTCCACAGACAAGGAAAAAGCAAGAAGACCTGAAGACTTCGTTACGGAATCTAATAGAGAGTTAGGTTGCAGGCGATTAAGAGCAAATATTGAATATAATTTCAATGGGATGCCATTTGAAGGGCAATTCCAGGCGTATTCAAATGGGTTGTATTTGTGGTTCTTTGAAGTTGGGCCAGAGTACAAGTCAGAATTTAAAGCTCAGTGTTTTGTTAAAAAGTTTATCGAGCACCACATAACGCCGTTTTTTGGGGGGGAGTGGAGCAAAGCTTCTGCGTGTGATAAGCCGGTAGAAGGGCAGACATCTCCGGGTGATAACCCGAAAGCAGAGCGGAAGCAGTTACGTGCTGCTGAGTATTATGGTAAATATGATGGAGCGTTGAGTTACCATCAGTTTGAGATTTTATTAGATGGAATTTTCAATCCGGAAATCGATCCGCATATTTTCTTTCGTAATGTGAATGACGTTGCTGACGGCAAACCCGTGCGGCATAAAGACAATAAAGCGAATGAAGAAAAAAAATATAGCATGAAGGGCATTCTTGAATTGACAGTGTTATATCACTGGGACAACATGTCTCGGGCATCTACATCGGAAGATATTGAATATAAAATTAAGCAGGCTGACAAGCCACATATCTTGGATCGTTTTATTCTTCTAAACACAATGTGTGGTGAAGAGGCAATAGATCAAAGAGCCCCTGCCATTTCATGGCTGGCGCTGGTTGCGATGGAGCATTTTGTTCGCAGTACTGTCGCGTATGGCATAAAGAAGTATCGGTATGGAATTGATCTTATTAAATATTACACGTCCATAGAGAATATGAAAACAAAGATAGCTGATTTGCCGAAGATTGTTTTTGCCCCGAGTTTGGGAGATTTATATGTCAACAGCACGAACCTATCAGCGTATTATTCTTTTATTCTGGTAAATATGTCTTTGGTTTCATATCTGAGGGATCTTGTTTTAGACCTGTCAATCACATGTACAAAGATTATACCAAAAGAAAATAAGAATGGTGATATTTTATATGATGTATTAAAAAATAGAAATAAAGAGTTTGAGGCCGCCTGGGGTCAGTTGGAAAGATATATAGAAATAATAAATGATTACATGTATAAAATTGAAAACGGGCAGCGGAACATTCGGAATGAAGATATGATATATATTCTCAATGAGATTAATAAAAACACAGAACAAACGTCAGTTGGGTCTGGTAGGGCAACTGCCGATCCCGTTCATGTTGATCCATCCGGTGCGTTTGGGATGCTTGCTGCGACCCTGACAGCTATTCTTGGGTATATCCAATTAATAAATGCAAAAGGAAATAATGAATTGATGGAATGGATGGGTGAATGTAAACTAGTCCCCCTATATGTACTAATTGCAATTGCATGTATTATACTATTTGGGGCGTATATAAAGAGGTTTTTGAATTTTTGCCTGCGGAACTCTGGTATTACTTACATGGCAAGTTCATGGTTTGTTCGCGTAATAAATTGGATTAAAAGGAAGTCGCCACTGTGTCCTGGGAGGCGGACATTTTCTATTGAGATGAAATTCCACGATTTTGACATTGATAAGAAGGATTATGAAGCTTTGTTTGCCTATCTATCGAAGCAACTTATTGCCATGGCAGAGAATGAAAAAAATAAAATGGTCAAAACAAGCAATTATATTAATTCGGTAGTGTCGCAGGAGGCAGGCAAGGAGATAACGAGATATACTTTTTTTGGCAGGGCGGAGAATGATGTTCCTTATTGCAGTGTCTGTTTTGAACTGCGAGTTTATACGTCAGCTGCTGCTCAGGCCACTACATATCTTTCGTCAATAAAATATACTGATCAGGGGTTTGCAAAATTAAAGATTGGAATAAAGTCAAGAATTATATTTTCATATTATATCCAAAGGCTATATTACGGAATGGACGAAGATGTATTGAATAATTTATTGACAAAGCATGGCTTGCCTGAGCTAAAAAAAGTATCTTGATTAGTTGAGTAACTAACACATTGCAAATAACATCCTGTAGTTAACTGTTGCACGAAGCCAGCAGCGTGACCGGTATAGTATTCATTCTTCAAGAATACCGTTTTGATAGTGCCCAATTGCACTTGAGTTGCATCCTGCGGCATTGAGATGCCTGAGTGCCGCGCATCGGTGCAGGAAGCATCGCATATTTATCAGTTAGTTGCATAAAATTAGAATATCATTCTTGACATTGCCATAAAAAACGAATTTTAATCTGTCCATGAATGGCAAATCCGAACTCGATGCTGTGGACCTGCGGATCCTGGACATGCTCCAGGCCGATGCGCGAACCCCCAACGCGGAGATCGCCCGGCGCATCGGCATGGCNNTCATCCTGGGCTACCACGCCCGGGTGAACCCCAAGGCCCTGGACCTGGGCCTCACCTGCTTCACCTTCGTGCGCACCGAAGAGCCCGTGGGCTCGGTGGAGTCCGGCCAGGACCTGGCCAACATCCCCGAGGTGCTGGAGGTGCACCACACCGCCGGGCAGGACTGCTACCTGCTCAAGGTGCGGGTGGCGGACACCGAGCACCTCTCCCGCCTGCTCAAGCGCTTCGGACGCGTGCCCGAGGTGCGCGACACCCGCACCACCATCGTGCTCACCACGGTCAAGGAGACCCTGGGCCTGCCCATCGCCCAGGCCGACCCCGGCGAATCCAAGCAGTAGACTCCCAAGGAGCAGAGTATGGACCTCAAGCGCCTCGATCTCAAAATCCAGGCCCGCGGCCGGGAATTCTTCGCCAGCATCCGCGGCGAGGCACCCTCCATCTTCAACAAGGGCTGGTGGAGCGGCAAGGTCATGGACTGGGCCATGCAGAACGAAGACTTCAAGGTGAAGCTCTTCCGCTTCGTGGACGTGATGCCCACCCTCACCACCACCGAGTCCCTGACCCGCCACATCGAGGAATACTTCGCGGCCGAGGGTGGCGGCCTGCCCCCGGTCATGGCCGCGGGCCTCAAGGCCGCGGGCCTGGCCGGCAAGCTGGGAACCGGGCTCATGGCCAAGGGCATCCGCTCCAACATCGAGTCCATGGGCCGCCAGTTCATCGTGGGCGAGACCGCGGCCGAGGCGGTGAAGAACATCGAGAAGCTGCGCAAGGACGGCTTCGCCTTCACCATCGACGTGCTGGGCGAGGCCACGGTGAGCGAGGCCGAGGCCGACGAGCGCCTGGCCGAGCACCTGGAGCTTCTGGACGGGCTGGGCAAGGCCCAGGCCAAGTGGGCCGCCCTGGGCGGCTCGGGCAAGCTGGACTGGGGCAGCGAGCCCATGCTCAACCTCTCGGTCAAGCCCACGGCCTTCTGCTCCCAGCTCAAGGCCCGTGATCTGGCTGGCTCTGTCGACGGCATCTACAAGCGCCTCATCCAGGTGCTCACGAAGGTCCGCGACCTGGGCGGCATGGCCTGCATCGACATGGAGTCCCTGGACTACCGGGAGATGACCCTGGAGCTGTACAAGCGCCTGCGCTCCTCTCCCGAGCTGCGCGACTGGCCGCACCTGGCCGTGGTGCTCCAGGCCTACCTCACCTGCACCGAGCAGGACGCCAAGGAACTGGTGCACTGGGCCCGCGCCGAGAAGCTTCCCATCGCCGTCCGCCTGGTCAAGGGCGCGTACTGGGACTACGAGACCGTGCGCGCCAAGCAGAACGGCTGGCCCATTCCGGTCTGGACCCACAAGCCCGAGACCGACGCCTGCTACGAGCGGGTGGCCGCCTTCCTGCTGGAGAACCACGATCTGGTGCGCCTGGCCTGCGGCTCGCACAACGTGCGCACCATCGCCGCGGTCATGGAGATGGCCCGCGCCCTGGGCGTGCCCGAGGACCGCTACGAGTTCCAGGTGCTCTACGGCATGGCCGAGCCCGTGCGCAAGGGCCTCAAGAACGTGGCCGGCCGGGTGCGGCTCTACTGCCCCTACGGCCAGCTCATCCCGGGCATGGCCTACCTGGTGCGCCGCCTGCTGGAGAACACCGCCAACGAGAGCTTCCTGCGCCAGTCCTTTGCCGGCGAGGCGGACATGGCCCGGCTCCTGGAGGACCCCCAGGACGCGGCCGAGCGCGCCCGGCGCGAGGCCCCGGCGCCCAAGCCCGCCCCGGCCGGCCTGGCCCCCTTCGCCAATGAGGCCCCGGCCGACTTCACCCTGCCCGAGGTCCGCGCCGCCTTCCCCAAGGCCCTGGCCGAGGTCCGCGCCAAGCTGGGCCAGGAACTGCCCCTGCGCATCGCCGGCCAGGAGGTGCGCACCGGCGACCTCTTGGACTCCTACAACCCGGCCCGCACCACCGAGATCGTGGCCCGGGTGCACCAGGCCGGCATCCCCGAGGTGGAGGCCGCCATCGCCGCGGCCAAGGCCGCGTTCCCGGCCTGGCGCAACACCCCGGCCGACCGGCGTGCGAACGTGCTGTTCAAGGCCGCGGACCTGGCCCGCCGCCGCATCTACGAGTTGTCCGCCTGGCAGGTCGTGGAGGTGGGCAAGCAGTGGGACCAGGCCTACAACGACGTGGGCGAGGCCATCGACTTCCTGGAGTACTACGGCCGCGAGATGCTGCGCCTGGGCGCGCCGCGCCGCATGGGCCGCGCCCCGGGCGAACTGTCCCACTACCTGTACCGGCCCAAGGGCCTGACCGCGGTCATCGCGCCCTGGAACTTCCCCCTGGCCATCTCCTGCGGCATGGCCGCCGCGGCCATGGTCACCGGCAACTGCGTGCTCTACAAGCCCTCGGGCCTGGCCTCCCGGGTGGGCTGGGGCCTGGCCGAGCTGTTCCGGGAGGCCGGCCTGCCCGAGGGCGTGTTCACCTACCTGCCGGGCCGGGGCTCGGTCATGGGCGACGCCCTGGTGGGCCACCAGGACATCGCCGCCATCGCCTTCACCGGCTCGGTGGAGACCGGCCTGCGCATCATCAAGACCGCGGCCGAGCCTGCGCCGGGCCAGGACCACGTGAAGAAGGTGGTGGCCGAGATGGGCGGCAAGAACGCCATCATCGTGGACGACGACGCGGAGCTGGACGAGGCCGTGGCCGGGGTCCTGTACTCGGCCTTCGGGTTCCAGGGCCAGAAGTGCTCGGCCTGCTCCCGGGTCATCGTGCTCGACGCGGTGTACGACACCTTCGTGCGCCGGCTGGTGGCCGCGGCCGACTCCCTGAAGCTGGGGCCGGCCGAGGACCCGGCCAACGCCATGGGCCCGGTGGTGGACAGGGCGGCCAAGCGCAGCATCATGCAATACGTGGAGCTGGCCGGCCAGGAGGGGAAGATCCTGCTCAAGAAGCTGCCCGCCCACTGCGAGGACGACTCCTGCTGGGCGCCGCTCACCATCGTGGAGAACATCACCCCCGGGCACCGCATCGCCCAGGAGGAGGTGTTCGGCCCGGTGCTGGCGGTCATGCGCGCCGCCAACTTCGACCAGGCCATCGAGTGGGCCAACTCCACTAGGTTCGCCCTCACCGGCGCGGTGTACTCCCGCTCCCCGCGGCACCTGGAGCAGGCCCGCCGCGAGTTCGAGTGCGGCAACCTGTACCTCAACCGCAACAGCGTGGGCGCGCTGGTGGAGCGCCACCCCTTCGGCGGGTACAAGCTCTCGGGCATCGGCTCCAAGGCCGGCGGCCCGGACTACCTGCTCCAGTTCATGGACCCGGTCACGGTCACCGAGAACACCATGCGCCGCGGCTTCACCCCCATCGCCGAGGACGACGACTGGGTGTAGCCGCTCAAGAGCGGCCAGGTACGGAAGATAAGACGGGCGATTCGTGAACCGCCCCTACACAAGAGGAGGGCGCCCGGAGCGACGGGCCGAGTTTCTTGAGCAGGGGCGTGCGAAGAGGGCGGATCACGATCCGCCCCTACCGAAGACTATCCAGCCAACGCGAAGGTGGGGTTTCTTTTGTAGGGGCGGTTCGCGAACCGCCCGTCTTCGTTTTCGGCTCGGCGCGGCCTGTCGCCTACGCTCCGCCCTTGCCCGAGCCGCCCACCGGGTCGCCGTTCTTGCGGGCGGCGCGCTGGGAGAGCAGGCGCTTCACCGGGTCCGGGCTGCCGGTCTTGGACAGGCAGGCGGACATGAGCTTCATGGTGTGCGGGCAGCCGCACCGCGGGCAGGGAGGGTTGGGGCCGGAGATGGACACCAGCTCCTCGAAGGGGATGCCGCAGTACTGGCAGCGGTATTGGTACATGGGCATGGGCGCGGGCTCCTTGCGGCCTCAGGATAGCCGGCAGGGGACAGGTGTCAAGGACGGCCGGGACGCGGGACGAAAAATTAGAGTATCCCGGAATCGGGATGGAAACCTTGCCGGCGATGCCGGAAGGCGGAGAACACCGAGCTAGATGGAGCGAGTGGCGTTCTTCAACTGGCGGTTGGCCTGAGCGGCCTTGTCCGCAGGCGTGCTGTCCTGCCCCTGCTGCTTGGTCAGCAGACTGATGATCTGGGCCAGGCTCTCCCGTTCTTTCTCATTGAGCGGCTTCAAGGTCATGGCTTCCCCTCCCAGGCGTCGCGCAGAGGCCTCCCCCGAGTCTCGTGCGCGCGAAGATGGTATGGCCTACACCCGCTTTGGAGAAAAAGCAACACCCAGCAAAAGAATATGATATATAATTAAATAATATCAAAATGTTAAATAATTTCTTGAATTGCTTTCAGCGGGCGGCCAGGGTGTCGCGCACGGCCTGGGCCACGGCCTCGGGGGTGAAGCCGAAGTGGGCGAACAGGACCTTGCCCGGCGCGGACTCGCCGAAGCGGTCCAGGCCCACCACCGTGCCGCGGGAGCCCACCAACTGCCACCAGCCGGTGGTGGCGCCGGCCTCCACCGCCACCCGGGCGGCGACCTGGGGGGGCAGCACCTGGTCGCGGTACTCGGCGGGCTGGGCCAGGAACCGGTCCACGCTGGGCAGGGACACCACCCGCACCGGGATGCCCTGGCCGGCCAGGAGCTTGGCCGCGTCCACGGCCAGGGCCACTTCCGAGCCCGTGGCCAGCAGCAGGGCCGAGGGCTCGCCCGCGCAGTCGGCCAGCACGTAGCCGCCGCGGGCCATGTCCGCCGTGGCCGCCGCGTCGCGGGGCTGGGGCGGCAGGGTCTGGCGGGACAGGATCAGGGCCGTGGGGCCGTTCTCGCGGGTGAGGGCCGCGTTCCAGGCCGCGGCGGTCTCGGCCGCGTCCGCCGGACGCCACACCGAGAGGTTGGGGATCAGGCGCAGGGAGGCGGTGTGCTCGATGGGCTGGTGGGTGGGGCCGTCCTCGCCCACGCCGATGGAGTCGTGGGTGAGCACGTAGGCCACCTTGAGGCCCATGAGCGCGGCCATGCGCATGGCGCTGCGCATGTAGTCCGCGAACACCAGGAAGGTGCCGCCGTAGGGGATGAACCCGCCGTGCAGGGCCAGGCCGTTCATCAGGCAGCCCATGGCGAACTCGCGCACCCCGTAGTTCAGGTAGTTGCCGTCCGGCGTGGCGGCCTCGATGACCACCGAGTCGGGCCGTTTGGTCAGGTTGGAGCCCGCCAGGTCCGCGGAGCCGCCCACCAGCTCGGGCAGTCCCGGGCCCAGGGCGGCCAGGCACTTGCCCGAGGCCTTGCGGGTGGCCATGGGGTCGGCCTTGGCCAGGGCGTCGGCCAGGTCCGCGGCCGCGGCCGCGAAGCCCACGGGCAGCTCGCCCGACACCCGGCGGCGGAACTCCGCGGCCAGGTCCGGGTGGGTCGCGGAATAGGCTGCGAACATCTCGCTCCACAGGCCCTCGGCGGCCGCGCCCTTGGGCCGGGCGTCCCAGCCCGCGTAGATCTCGGCGGGCACGGTGAAGGGCGGGTGGGGCCAGCCGAGCTGCTCCCGGGCGCAGGCGATCTGCTCGTCTCCCAGGGGCGAGCCGTGGCACTTGGAGGTGCCGCAGACCCCGGGCGCGCCGAAGCCGATGACGGTCTTGAGGCAGACGAGGCTGGGTTTTCCGGTCTCGGTCTTGGCCGCGGCGACGGCCTTCTGCACGGCCGCGGGGTCGTGGCCGTCCACGCCGGCCACCACGTGCCAGCCGTAGGCCCGGAACCGGGCCGGGGTGTCGTCGCCGAACCAGCCGTCCACGCAGCCGTCGATGGAGATGCCGTTGTCGTCGTACAGGGCGATGAGCTTGCCCAGCTTCTGGGTGCCGGCCAGGGAGCAGGCCTCGTGGGACACGCCCTCCATGAGGCAGCCGTCGCCCAGGAGCACCCAGGTGGTGTGGTTCACCACCGGGAAGCCCGGGCGGTTGAACCGGGCGGCCAGGGTGCGCTCGGCCAGGGCCAGGCCCACGGCGCAGGCCAAACCCTGGCCCAGGGGGCCGGAGGTGGTCTCCACGCCCGGGGTCTGGCCCAGTTCGGGGTGGCCCGGGGTCTTGGCCCCGAGCTGGCGGAAATTCTTGATGTCCTCGATGCTGAGGTCGTAGCCCGTGAGGTGCAGCACCGCGTAGAGCAGCATGGACGCGTGGCCGTTGGACAGCACCACCCGGTCGCGGTCCGGCCAGGCCGGGTTGGCCGGGTTGTGCTTCACGAAGTCGTTGTACAGGACCTCGGTGAAGTCGGCCATGCCCAAGGGCGCGCCGGGGTGTCCGGAGTTGGCCTTCTGCACCGCGTCCATGGCCAGGGCGCGGACGGCGTTGGCGAGCTCTTTGCGGGTGGGCATGGGGCCTCCTTGCGAACTGTGGTGGGGCTGGGGCGGACGGGCCGCCGGACGGCGGGGTTTGTTTTCCACTTTTCGGGCCAGGACTCAAGGCATTTTTCCGGCCGCACGGCACGGGGCCTGGGGCGGGGCGTGTTGTCCTTTCGGTGCGGCCGGTGATAGAGTGGCGCATGCACGGTCGCATCCTGCTCATCGAGGACGACCCGGCGTTCCGGGCCATGCTGGTCGAGGCCCTGGGCGCGCGGGGCTTCGAGCTGGTGGAGGCCGGCTCGGCCGAGGCCGGGCTGGACATCCTGGGCCGGGAGGTCTTCGACCTTATCCTCACCGACGTGCGCCTGCCCGGCATGTCCGGGGTGGAGGCGGTGCCCCGGCTCAAGGAGCTGGGCCGCGGCGCGGACATCCTGGTCATGACCGCCTTTTCCGAGCGCGACACCGCGGTGCAGGCGGTGCAGCGCGGGGCCTACGACTTCTTCCCCAAGCCCTTCAGCCTGGCCGAGATGGAGGTGGTGCTGCGCCGGGCCATGGAGCGCCGCCGCCTGCAGGAGGAGGTGCTCACCTTAAAGCGCAGCCTGGACCCCGAGGGCCCGGCCGCCCAGGTCATCGGCCAGAGCGTGGTCATGCGCTCCATCGTGCACCTGGCCGGCCGCATCGCGGGCCTGGACACCACGGTGCTCATCACCGGCCCCTCGGGCACGGGCAAGGAGCTCATGGCCCGCACCCTGCACGCCCTGAGCCCGCGCGCCGGCGGCCCCATGGTCACCATCAATTGCGCGGCCATCCCTGAGAACCTGCTGGAGAGCGAGCTCTTCGGCCACGAGAAGGGGGCCTTCACCGGAGCCCAGGCGTCGCGGCCGGGCAAGTTCGAGCAGGCGCAGGGCGGCACCCTGTTCCTGGACGAGATCGGGGACATGCCCCTGGCCCTGCAGCCTAAATTATTGCGAGCAGTCGAGCAGAAGCAGGTGGAGCGGCTGGGCGGCAACGCGGTGCGCGACGTGGACGTGCGCATCGTGGCCGCCACCAACCAGGACCTGGAGGGCCTGGTGGCGCAGAAGCTCTTCCGCGAGGATCTGTACTACCGGCTGAACGTGGCCGCCATCCATCTGCCCCGGCTGGCCGAGCGGCGGGAGGACATTCCGCTCCTGGCCGCGCATTTCCTGCAGCGGGTCAACGCCCGGCTGGGCACCGGGCTCGGCGGGTTCACGGCCGAGGCCACCCAGGCGCTTCTGGACCACGACTGGCCGGGCAACGTGCGCCAACTCGCCAACGTGGTGGAGCGCGCGGCCATCGTGAGCGAGGGGGCGGTGATCCCGGCCGAGGCCGTGCAGCGCGCCCTGGGCCGCGACCTGCACCTGGTGCCCGTGCAGGTGGAGGCGGGCCGGGCCAGCCTCAAGGACACCCTCGCCCAGGTGGAAAAGGGCCTCATCCTGGACGCCATCAAAAAGGCCCGGGGTCGCCAGACCGAGGCGGCCAGGCTGCTGGGCCTGTCGCCCACGAACCTCTGGAACAAGTTGAAGAAGCATGGAATAAAGGCCGAAGGGCCGGGGCGGGAAGAGCCCGGCGAAACAGGGGAGTGAGGCGGCGATGGTCAATCCTGACATCCGCTGGAAACAGCGCTTCGAGAACTACGCCAAGGCCGTGGCCCTGGTGGAGGAGGCCCTGGTCAACGGTGCGCAGGCCCTTTCCCAACTGGAGAAGGAAGGGCTCATGCAGCGCTTCGAGTACACCGTGGAACTGGGCTGGAAGACCATGAAGGACTTCATGGCCGAGGGCGGGCTGGTGCTGGAGACGCTCACCCCCAAGGCGGTGGTGTCCGCGGCCTGGCAGGCGAAGCTCATCCCGGACGGCCAGGTCTGGGTGGACATGCTGGTGCACCGCAACATGCTCTCCCACCGCTATGACGAGGCGGCCGTGGCCGAGGTGGCCTCGGCGCTGGAGAACCGCTACCTGGCCGAGTTCAGGGCGCTGCGGGACTGGTTCGCGGCGCGGGCCTCGCAGTGAACGGCTTGCCCGCCGAGGTCCGCGAGGCCATCGCCGGCGTGCTGGCCAGGCATCCCGCTGTGGCCCGGGCCATCCTCTTCGGCTCCCGGGCCAAGGGCGTCCACGAGCCCGCCTCGGACATCGACCTGGCTCTGGACGGCGAGGTGACCGCCTTCGAGGCCGCGTCCATCGCCCAGGAACTCGCCGACCTCCCCTGGCCCTACGCCTTCGACGTCCAGGCCCTTTCCGCCATCCAGCATGTCCCTCTGCGTGAGCACATCGCCCGGGTGGGCAAGGTGGTGTACGAGCGGGGGGAAGCGGGATAGAGGGCTTTTCCCGCGTTTCGGCGCTGGCCCTAAGGCCGCCGGCTCGCGCCGGCGGCCTTTTTCATGGGACGCCGCCCGCGGCTAGTGGGCCGGGGTGGCGTCCGGGACGTGCTTGTTGTTGACGTATACCTCCTTGAGCACGAGGACGGTCTCGATGATCATCCAGATCTCCAGCACGATGACCGCCAGGCCGATGACGAAGAGCAGCCAGTTCTGCTTGGCCGCGAACGCCGTCAGGTTGATGGCCATGGCCCAGCCGGTCATGCCGATCATGAAGATCATGGGCAGCATGGTGAACACCGTGGGCACTTTCTTGCGCGCCAGGTACACGGTGACCACCAAGAGCGCCATGCCGGCCATGAGCTGGTTCACCGTGCCGAACAGCGGCCAGAGGGTCAGGGCCGCCTTCTTCACCTCGCCGATGCCGAAGCCGGCATTGAAGCACACCACCGCCGCGCTGCCCACGGCCACCAGGGTGGCGCCGTGCTTGTTGGCCAGGGATTTCACGTTGTAGGCCTGGGCCAGTTCCGCCACCACGTACCGCTGGATGCGGGTGGCGGAGTCCATGGTGGTGGCCGCGAAGCTCACCAGGAACACGCCCATGATGGTGAGCGCGATGTCCCCGGGGATGCCGTAGCTGCCCATGAGGTTGGCCGAGCCCTCCACGAAGGCCTTGAGCTTGGCCCCCAGGCCGTTGGCCGTGGCCCAGGACGCGTAGTGGGTGGTGAAGGCGTCGGATCC
This sequence comes from Desulfovibrionaceae bacterium UBA6814, assembly GCA_002452635.1. GTDB lineage: Bacteria > Desulfobacterota > Desulfovibrionia > Desulfovibrionales > Desulfovibrionaceae > UBA6814. Next base: position 16,185 of record DKEU01000018.1, read on the forward strand.
GGCCAGCATCCCCCCGTCCGGGGTGGACAGGCCCATGCCGATGCCCGCGCCCACCGCCACGATGACCAGGGTGGACAGGACGGCCTCGGTGAGCATGGAGCCGTAGCCGATGAACTGGCAGTCCCGTTCGTTCTCGCACTGCTTGGCGCTGGTGCCGCTGGACACCAGGGAGTGGAAGCCGGAGATGGCCCCGCAGGCGATGACCACGAACAGGAAGGGAAGGATGGGCGGCGCGCCTTCGGGGCTCAGGTTCACGGCCGGGGCCACGAAGGTGGGATGGGCCACCAGCGCGCCGATGAACAGGAGCGCCAGGGCGATGAGGAGCTGGTGCCCGTTGATGTAGTCGCGTGGCTGCAGCAGGGTGGTCACGGGCAGGGTGGAGGCGATGTAGGAGTATGCCAGCATGATGAGCACCCAGAGCACCACCGGGTTCAGGCCCAGGAACTCGGGCAGGGCCACGGGCAGGTAGGTGCCCAGGATCACGGTGGCGTACATGGCCACCACCGCGGCGATGCCCCAGCTCAGGACGTTGCCTCCCTGCTTGTAGATCGTATAGCCCAGGAACAGGGCGATGGGGACCTCGGCCCAGACCGGCAGCACCGAGGCCGGGTACATGTTGAACAGGATGCCGATGATCAGGGCGAACACCGCGATGATGATGAGCAGCTCGAAGAAGATGATGAGCAGGAACAGGGTGCGCACCCGCGAATTGATGAGGCCCGCGGCCACGTCGCCCACCGAGCGGCCCTGGTTGCGCAGGCTGACCACGAGCGAGCCGAAGTCGTGCACCGCGCCCATGAAGATCGAGCCCAGGAAGACCCAGAGCACGGCCGGGACCCAGCCCCAGATGATGGCGATGGCCGGGCCCACGATGGGCCCCAGGCCGGCGATTGACGTGAAGTGGTGGCCGAACAGCACCTCCTTCTTGGTGGGGACGTAGTCCTTGTCGTCCCGGAGGCTGCTGCTCGGGCACTCCAGGGCCTCGTCGATCTGGAAGATTTTCCTGGACAGGAACCTGCCGTAGGTGCGGTAGGCCACGATGTAGCCCACGAAGCACAACAGAGCGACCACAAGTGAGTTCATAGACTCCCCCCTTGTCTTGGAAGTACGGGTTGTCGCGTTGCCGGAGGCCTACGGTCCTTGCCGGCGGCCCGGTGTCACGGAACCGGCCGGTATCGATCGCGAGGGCAGTGCGGGGAGGGGGAGAGGCGTCGGAAGATGGGGCAGCGTGCAACTATCGGGGCAGTGGCATCCCGCATCAACTCATGGATGTCCTTGCCTATACGGGATTCTTCAAATGCATGTCAACATCGTCCCTGAACATGCGCCTTGTTCTCGTGGCCGGCGATTTCAATTGGACATGCATCGCATGAGAATCATGCATATATCCCCGGGAGCAATTCCGCGCAGTTTGGGAAAAAACCGTGGGCAAGGCGGATGCAGGCGCATGATGTGGAACGGCATGGCCGTCGCACTTCAGCGTGATGAATCATGGTATTCCAAACAATCAGGATGATGGAGCGCCGGGCAGCGGCCCAGGCCCACGGGTGCAGCCCCGGGATCACCGCTCCACGTCCCGCTCCTCGGTGGCCTCCAGGTGGATGACCCGGGGGAGGAAGGCGCGGATGATGGGGGTGCTGGGGTAGTAGTCCAGGCTGGTGGTCACCTCCACCCGGCCGGCCCCGTTGCCCGAGCCGGCGAAGCGGCGAATGGCGAGCCGGCTGTTGCCGGTGCCGGGCAGGTCCTCCATCCAGGTGCGGGCGGTGTTGCCCGCGTTGGACGAGCCGCCGGAGGCCATGGTGGCGGCCACGGTGGCCGCGCTGCGCACCGCGTGCACCGCGTGCAGCAGGGGCGCGAACTCCAGGACCCAGGCCGCCAGCAGGCCCAGGACCAGCACGGTCAGGAAGAACTCGCGGGCGGTGATGAAGGATTCGCGGGGGCGGGTGTCGATGGTCTCGCCCGGCAGGCGGGTGGTGGTGTCCCAGGGCAGGAACAGGGACAGGCGGGCGAGCAGGCCGGGGCGTCGGGAGCCGGGGGTCCCCCGGGCCGAGGGCCGGGGCAGGTCCAGGAAGGATCGGCTGGGCGGCTTGGTCATGGTGGCCCCCCCCTAGGGGCTGGACTGGCAGGGTCGCCAGGGTTCGTTGATCTTGCGGTCCGCGCCGGACAGGGACAGTTCGGACGGGAGCAGGGCGGCCAGGAGCGGGGTGGCCGCGGTCCAGGTGGTGGTCACCTCCACCTCCACCGCTTGGCAGGGCTCCCCGGGGTCGCCCTCCTGCGCCGCGCCGGACATGGTCTCGTCCGGCCAGGAGCGCACCGCCACCTGGGACGCGCCGGGCAGGTCGGCCAGGAAGTGTTCGGCCGCGGCCTCGATGCGCGCCATGCGGTCGCCGGTCTCCTCGCCCAGGCCCGTGGCCGCGGTGCGCGCCCCGGCCTGGGAGGCCTTCTGCACGGCCAGCCAGGACCGCAACAGCGAGGCCGTCTCCATGGTCCCCACCACCAGCATGAGCAGCACCGGCAGCACCAGGGCCGCTTCCAGGGCCGCTGCGCCGCGTTGGTTCCGGGTGTTGGCGCGCATGTGCCTGCCTCCTAGCCCAGCAGCCGCCAGCCCAGCTGCCGGCCGATGAGCCGGAAGATGTTGTCCAGGTCGTACGGGGAGGGCGCGTCGAAGTAGTGGTCGTCGGTGCCGGGCTTGGACGAGGCCGCGGCCTTCATGAGCGCGATGTCCGTGCTGTCCGAGGTGCCGTAGCGGATGGTGAAGATCTCGATGCCCTCGGCCTTGGCAGCCGCGGCCTGGTCCAGCAGGGCCTGGTTCATGCCCCCGCCGTCCTTGCAGTGGGTCTCCATGTCGAACATGCCGTAGTAGGCGTTGGTCCAGTAGTTGTTGGGCGTGTAGTAGGTGGCGAAGGACCCGCCGCAGGTGCCGTCCTCGGTGTCGCCGTCGGTGAGCAGGATGATGATCTTGCGCATGTCGTCGTCGGCGGAGCCCTGGGTGAACGGGGCCTCGGGCGAGAGCACCTGGCGCGCCCACTTCAGCCCCTCGCCGATGGCCGTGCCCGAGCCCGAACCCAGGGCGTTCTGGGCGTCGATGGCGGACACGATGGCGTCCCGGTCGTCGGACAGGGGCAGGACGGGCGGGATCACCGGGCAGGTGTCCGACGCCACCTGCAGGCGCGAACCCACGGGATAGCGATACTGGGCCGCCAGGTACTCGGAGCGCAGCCCGTTGTTCAGGGAGTCGTCGGCGTTGCGGCAGCCCAGGGCCAGGCCCTCGTCGTTCACCCCGATGCGCACCATGCCCCGGAAGGGCACCAGTCCCACCTTGATGGCGGCCAGCGCGCCCTCGGGAATGAGCAGGTTCACCAGGTTCTCGGCCGCCAGGTTGGCCTGGTCGATGGGCGTGCCCTTCATGCTGCCGGTGTTGTCGATGACCAGCACCACCTCCAGATTGTTGAACCCGGCCGAGGCCTTGGCCTCCACCCGGCCCGAGGCGATGCCCAGCACCTGCATGAGCACCAGGGGCACGTCGGCGTGGGCGCTGACGATGACGCTGCGCACCTCGGTTCCCGAGCTCACCGCGTCCATGGCGGCCTCGGGATAGTTGTCCTGGACCATGGCCGTGGCCGCGGCCTGCACCCGGCCGTTGCTCACCTCAGGGTCGTAGGGCAGCTCCAGGCTGCCGGCCAGGGCCCCGGCGTCCACCGCGGCCTGCAGCCGGGAGTGGGCCAGGTAGAGGTTGCCCGCGTCCACGGCCAGGCCGGCCATGCCCAGGATTACCGGCAGGAGCACCGCCACCAGGAGCGGGACGGAGCCGCGGCGGGGGTCAGGGCAGGGGCATGACCGTGCGCGACCGCAGGGTGAGCTGGCCGTCGGGCAGGGCTGCGATGAGCGGATTGTCGGCGATGACCGGCGCATAGGCGTACTCCACGTGCACGGTGACGGTGTGCGCGGCGCTGTCCACGCTCACGCTGGTTTGGGGCGAGTCCCCGGACAGGCGCCCGGTGAGGGCCGCCACCAGGGAGGCGGCCTGGGAGGAGTCGCCCGTGCGCAGCACCATGCGCGCGGCCTCCCGGCTGGCCTCGGACAGGACCATGGAGGCCTTGAGCGCCCCCGCCCCTTCCACCAGGAAGAAGAGGATGGAGGCCAGGAGCGGCAGCACCAGGGCCAACTCCACCGCGGCCATACCGCGCTGGGAGCGCCTGGGGTCGTTTCGGGTGATTCGGGTGCGCATGGTGGGGTCCTCTCGTGTCCTCGTCAGGGACATGAGCAAGGGCCGTGCCCACCCGCGCCGGAATCGGCCTGAAAAAAAGTTGGCCGAGCAACATACTGGAATTGATTGATAATTATTTCGCATTTCCACCCGCAGCCCGGACGGAGCCAGATGATCCGCCTCGGCCATTCAAAAAAAATGAATCTTCGTAGCCGGCCCCGGGGGCGCGGTTCACAAATTATGACGAGGTATTTCGCAGGGATATTTCCATGCCCGGAGAATGGGGTTCATAAAAAATGGATTCACCCCTGGCCGCCGGGTTCCGGGCGGGCTGGAGCAGGGTTCGACTGAAGATGACAACAAGCTGATATAATAAGAAATTTTTCGTGAAATGCCCTGGGCCGGCCGGCCTTGGCACAGCCGTTGCTCAACGGGGAGGCAACGGCTGCCACAGCCACAAGGGAAACCAACCGTCATCAACAACCGGAGAGGAGAGACACCATGAACCGCATCATCAATTTCCTGCGCGACGACGAAGGGGCCACCGCCCTGGAATACGGCCTCATCGCCGCCCTGATCGCCGGCGTGATCATCACCGCCGTGACCGCCCTGGGCACGAGCGTGTCCACCACGTTCTCCAACATTTCAACCTCCATGGCCGGCGCCACCGGCACCACCACCCCGTAAGGGGAAACTGGCCGAAGCCTCCAGTCCCTGGAGGATCCCCCAGAGGCAGTGGGGCCGGTCGCGCCGGGGGGCCGACCGGCCCCGCCCCGGGGAGCCAGGGCAGGAGGATTCGGCGAACAGCAAGGGGGAGATCATGCACCATGCCGTCGCCATCGCGCTCGCAGCGGTTCTGGCCGTGGCCGTGGTCAGCGATCTCCGCTCCCGTCGCATCCCCAGCTCCCTGACCCTTCCCGCCTGCCTGGGCTTCCTGCTCCTGCGCCTGTTCCTGTCCGGCCTCCACGGCGAGGACGGCCTGCTCTCGGGCCTGGCCGGCCTGGGCCTGGGCCTTGGGCTCATGCTCCCGGCCTACGGCCTGGGGGTCATGGGCGGCGGGGACGTGAAGCTCATGGCCGCCGTCGGCGCGGCCCTGGGGCCGGCGGGCGTGCTGTGGTCCTTTTTGTTCACCAGCGTGTTCGGCGGCGTCTACGCCCTGGCCGTGCTCCTGTTCCGCCCGGCGGGCCGCGCGGCCCTGCGCCGCGTCCTGGCCGGCCTGGCCGGCGCGGTCCTGGCCCTGCGCGGCGGGGCCGGGCTGCACTACGCCGCGCCCGCGCCCGCCGAGCGGTTGCCCCGCCTGTGCTACGGCCTGGCCATCGCCGCGGGCGCCTGCCTGTACGTCTACCTGTCCCAGGCCCGCGTCTGGGTGTTCGCCTGAGGGCAAGGGGGAGAGGCCATGGGTAACGCCAAGTGGATGATCCAGCTCGGGGTGGCCTGCACCCTGGCCCTGTTGGCCGGGGTGGTGGCCTTCCACCTGAGCCGCGCGGCCCAGGCCCCGGTGCGCCCGCCGGCCGAGGTCAAGGTGATGGCCGCGGCCAAGGACCTGCCCCGGGGGCACGTGCTGGCCGAGAAGGACCTCACCCTGGTGAGCCTCCGCGCCGACGGGCTGCCGCAGACCTATTTCGGCAATGCGACGGGTCTCGTGGGCCGGGTGCTGCTCACCTCGGCCGCGGCCCGGGAGCCCCTGTCCTCGGGCCGGCTGGCCCCGGAAGACGCCACGGCCGGCGGGGTCTCGGCCCTGGTGGCCCAGGGCAAGCGGGCCATCGCGGTCAAGGGCAACAAGGTGCTGGGCCTGTCCGGCTTCATCCGCCCGGGCAACCGGGTGGACGTGGTGGCCACCATCGAGGACGACCAGCTCCCGGGCAAGGTCATGACCCGCACCGTGCTCGCCAACGTCCTGGTCCTGGCCGCGGGCGTGGAGACCAGTGAAGTCCCCGGCGAGGACGGCAAGACCTCCTCGGTGGACGTGTACACCCTGGAGCTCACCCCGGCCGAGGGCGAGACCCTGGCCCTGGCCGCCACCAAGGGCACCCTGAATTTCGCCCTGCGCAATCCCGCGGACAACGCCACCGACCCCACCCCGGGCACGGGCGTGGCCTCGGCCCTGGGCGTGGGCCAGCGCAAGCGGGACACCCAGGGCCGCCCCGTGCCCCAGATCAAGGTGGAGGTCCTGCGCGGGACCGAGACCACGGTGCACACCTTCATCGTGCGCCGGGGAGGACAGTCGTGAACCGCGCTCTCGTCATCCTGTGCCTGGTGTTCCTGGCCGCCCTGCCTGTCCTTCCCGCCCGGGCCGGCGAAGCCGTGCGCCAGGCCGAGCGCCTGGACCTGGCCGTGGGCCGGTCCCTGGTGCTGGAGCTGCCCGGCCCGGTGGCCCGGGTCTCGGTGGCCGAGCCCAAGGTGGCCTCCCTGGTGCTGCTCTCGCCCACCCAGGTCTACCTGGCGGGCCAGGCCCCCGGGGCCACCACCCTGACCCTGTGGAACCGGGCCGACCGGGTGGCCGGGATCTACGACCTGGAAGTCATGCCCGATGTCGCCCGGGTCAAGGAGGCCCTGCACCGGGTGCTGCCCGGCGAGCACGGGCTGGGGGTGAGCGCCATGCACGGCTCCATCGCCCTGACCGGCGCGGTGTCCAGCATCACCAGCCAGGACACCGCCCTGGCCGTGGCCAAGAGCTATGCCGGGGACAAGGTGGTGAACCTGCTCCAGGTGGCCGGGGTGCAGCAGGTGCTCCTGGAGGTCAAGGTGGCGGAGATGACCCGCACCGCGCTCAAGCGGCTGGGGGTCAACTTCAGCGTCTTCATGGGCGGGGACTTCGTGTACTCCTTCCTGAACAACCTGGTGGGCCTGGACGGGGAGGGCCCCCTGTTCCCGGCCGACGGCGCCACGGGCCTGGCTCCCTCCGAGAGCGTGAACGGCATGTTCCAGTTGAGCAGGGGCAAGAACGTCTACACCGGCTTCATCGACGCGCTCAAGGAGAACGGGCTGGTCAAGATCCTGGCCGAGCCCAACCTCATGTGCGTGTCCGGCCGCAGCGCCGAGTTCCTGGCCGGCGGCGAGATACCCGTGCCCGTGCCCCAGGGCCTGGGCACCGTGGCCGTGGAGTACAAGAAGTTCGGGGTGAGCCTCAACTTCACCCCCCGGGTCATCGGGCCCAAGACCATCAGCCTGGACGTGGCCCCCGAGGTCTCGGAGCTGGACTACTCCAATGCGGCCACCATCTCCGGCTTCATCATCCCGGGCCTGAACTCCCGCAAGGCCTCCACCACCGTGGAGCTGGGCGACGGCCAGAGCTTCGCCATCGCCGGCCTGTTCCGCGACAACGTGCGCAACACCGTGGACCGGATACCCGGCCTGGGCGACGTGCCGGTGCTGGGCGCCCTGTTCAGCTCCAAGGAATTCCAGAAGAACGAGAGCGAACTCATCATCATCGTCACCCCGCACCTGGCCCGGCCCGTGGCGGCCGGCGACCTGGCCCTGCCCACCGACGGCTACGCCGATCCCGGCGAGCTGGACTTCTTCCTGAACGGCCGGCTCTCGGGCGAGGCACCGGCGGGCATGGCCCCGGCCCCGCGCGCGCCCGCGGACCGGGAGGCCGGGCTGGAGGGCGAGTTCGGGCACATGCTGCCCGGGGAGGCCAAGCCATGAT
>DKEU01000196.1 GCA_002452635.1 Desulfovibrionaceae bacterium UBA6814
GAGGTGACGCTGTAGCCGGTGCGGTCGGCCAGGCCGGCGATCAGGGACGCCAGGTCCGGGACCTTGGGGTCCAGGATGCGGCCGCAGCCGGTGCAGATGAGGTGGGGGTGGGGGATGGGGTTGTGCCCGTCGAACCGGTTGTCGCGGCTGGAGAACTCGATCTCCAGCACCTCGCCGATGGACTTGAGCCGGGAGATGGTCTTGTACACCGTGGCCAGGCTCATGGACGGGAACTGGGGCAGCAGGGCCTGGTGGATGTCCTCCACCGAGGGGTGCCCGGGGTGCATGACCAGGGTGCGCAGGATAGCCACCCGCTGCGGGGTCATGCGCAGGCCGTGCGCCTTGATCCGCTCCAGGAGCTGCTTCAGGCGGGCGGCGCGCTGGGCGTCGGTGGCGGGCACGGTCATGGGCTGTCCTCGGGCAAACGTGTTGTCTTTAGCAGAGTAGGACAACCCGCGGGGTGGGTCAATCATTTGCCAGGGCGGCCTCCCGCTCCAGCAGGGCGCGCTTGCGGGACAGGCCCCAGAAGTAGCCGGCCAGGGAGCCGTCGCCCCGCACCACCCGGTGGCAGGGCACGGCCAGGGCCAGGGGGTTGGCCGCGCAGGCCCGGGCCACGGCCCGCGCCGCGCCGGGCCGGCCCAGGTCCGCGGCCAGCCGGGCGTAGGTGGTGGTCTCCCCGGCCGGTATCCGGCGCAGCTCCTCCCACACCCGGCGCTGGAAGGCCGTGCCCCGGATGTCCAGGGGCAGGTCCAGGCCTTGGGCCGGGGTCTCCACCAGGGCCGCCACCCGGGCCAGCACCGCCGCGGCTTCGGGCCCGGCCGGGACCAGGCGGGCCTGGGGGAAGCGGCGGCGCAGGTCGGCCTCCAGTTCGGCCGGGCCGTCGCCCAGGGCGATGGCGCACAGGCCGCGCTCGGTGGCCGCGGCCAGGACCGTGCCCAGGGTCGTGGCCGCGGTGGCGAAGGCGATGGTCTCGCCCGGCCCGCCGGCCCGGAAGGTGGCGGGCAGCATGCCCAGGAAGGCCGGGGCCTGCTCGTAGAACCGGCTGCCCGCGCCGAACCCCGCGCCGAACGCCGCGTCCAGCACCCCGCCCCCCTGGCGCAGGGCCGCGGCGGCCCGCTCCTGGCGCACCCGGGCCGCGTAGTCCCGGGGCGTCACCCCCAGGTGCTCCCGAAACAGCCGCTGCAACCGGCGCACCGACACCCCGGCCGCCCGGGCCAGGTCGGCTGCGCGGGGCGGCTCGGGAGCCTGCTCCAGGGTCCGGCAGGCGGCCCGCACCACGGCCGGGCCCGGGTCGCTGGCGGCGTCGTCCGGGCGGCAGCGCTGGCACGGCCGGAACCCCGCGGCCTCGGCCGCGGCAGGGGTCGGGAAGAAGCGCACGTTCTCCGGCCGGGGCCGGCGCGAGGCGCAGCCCGGGGCGCAGTACACCCCGGTGGTGGCGACGGCGTAGACAAAGACTCCTCTCGCCGCGCGGTCGCGGTCTCGGACCGCCCGCCAGCGGGCCGCGTCGTCCGGGTAGGTGCGCTGCTTTCCCGTCATGTCCGCCTCAGATGTGCATCCCCGCATACCATCCGGGGGCCCTTCTGTCCCGGCGGCAAAACACCCGCCACCCGCGCGGCCCGCGCCGGGCCGCATGCCGCAACATGAATCGCATGGTCCGCCTCCTGTGGGTCATGGCCGCAGCATAGCCATGCCGGAGGCGCGGGGCACCCCGGAACGCGACGGGCAATTGGGGAAGGGTTCAGGCCCGGGCCGGGGCCGCGCCCGCCGGGGCCGGGGCCGGGCAGGCGGCGGCGCGGGAGACCTGGAGCGCGTAGGCCCGGACCAGCTCCTCGTAGGCCCCGGCCAGCATGAGCTGGACCAGGGGCAGGCCCAGGAGGAGCAGGGCGGCGATGGCCAGCACCATGCCGCAGGCCACGGGAAAGACCGAGAAGAACAGGGGGGTGATCGCCAGGGCGGTTGCCAGGAAGAAGGGCAGGGCGAAGTACTCGGCCATGGCGATGGCCGCCAGCCAGGCCAGCTTGCGCCGGTGGCCCCGGCTCAGCTCCCGGGCCAGGCGCAGGGCCGGGCCGGCCTTCATGTCCGCCTCCTGCACCGCCAGCCAGGCCGGGCCGAACACCGCCAAGAGCCAGGCCTGGGCCGCCAGCAGCATGAAGAAGAGCACCGCCACGAGGCCGGCCAGCCCGTAGGCGGTCATGGACTTGGCGGCCGGCTGCAGCATGACGGCCGCGAGGATGACCAGGCCCAGCAGCACGACGAAGGCCAGCCCCGCCAGGCTGAACGCCAGGACCAGGGTGACGAGGCTGCGGAAGCGCTGTCCGGAAAAGGCCCGGAAGACCATGGAGAACCGGGCCTCCTCGTCTAGCCAGACCCGCAGGGCCACCGGGAAGGTGGCCGCCAGGAACAGGGTCACGAAGGGCTGGGCCGCGCCCTGCAGCACGGCCCGCTGGAGGTCCAGGTTTCCCGGGGCCAGCACGTGGGCTTCCAGCAGGTCGAGCACGCCCTGGACCAGGGCATGGGGCGCGAAGAACCCGGCCAGGCTGAGGCCCAGCATGAGCCCCGGCCGCGACCGGAACGCCACCCACGCCCCCCGGAGCAGCGACCCGGCGCGCAGGTCCGGGTAGGGGGCTGGGTAGCAGGTGTCCATGGCCGGCTCCGGGGCGGCTCAGGCCCCGGCCGGGGCGTCCGGCCCGGGCCCGGCCGCGGCGGCCTCGGCCCGGGAGGCATAGGCCCGGGCCAGTTCGTCGTAGGCGGTCAGGAGCAGGAGCAGGGCCAGGGGGGCGGTCAGGCACATGATAACCGCCTGGGCCGGAAGCGCGACATAGTCCGGCACGGCCTGGAGCATGTCGGCCAGTACGACCGGGATGACCGGCGCGTAAACCAGCACAAGGGCCGCCACCAGGGCCAGGGCCGTTCGCCAGCCGTGGCCCCGGGTCATGCGCCAGGAGGTGCGGAACGCGGCCAAGGGTCCCAGGCCGGTCTCCAGGAGCACCACCAGGCTCGGGAGCAGGCGCGCCGCCAGGTAGGCCACGGGAAGAAGCATGAGCGCTCCGAGCGCCACCCCGACGGCGGGGGCCAGGAAGGCCCCGGCCAGGATGCCGGGCAGGATCGCCACGGACATGAGGAGGGGATATCCCAGGTAGGCGAGGACCGTCCAACCCAGGAGCGGCCAGAACTTGCGGAAGCCCTTCAGGAGCATGTCCGCCCGCGGGGTTTCGCCGAGCAGGATCCGCATGGCCGCGTGGAGGTATCCGGCATTGAGCATGGCCGCCAGAATGGTGCCGGCGATGAGGAACAGCAGCATTGACAGCGGAAATGAGGGAGCGTCGCCGGGTGCCGGGGATGGGTGCGGGATGATCCACACGACGGCCGCGGGGAGCAGCACATATATGGCCAGGCCGGTCCCGAGCAGGAACCACGGTCGACTCCTGTAGGTGCGCCAGGCGCGGGAGAGCAGGGAGCCGATGCGCAGGTCCGGGGAGAGGGCCGGGGCGGCCGGGTCCATGGGAACCTCCTGGGGTCGGGGCGGCGGCCGGGGGCGGCCCTATTTCTCCTTCTTGGCTTCCTTCTCCTTGGCCGCGGCGGAGACCTCGCCCAGGAACTTGGGCAGGTCCAGGCCGGCCATGGCCGCCACGTCGTGCAGGGGCGGCAGGGACTTGAACAGGCCGGAGAGGAACCCGGCCGTGGCCCCGGGCTTGCCGTCGGCAGCGCCCGCGTCCCACACCGTGACCTTGTCGATGGAGATGTTCTTGATGGCCTCCACCTGCTTGTCCACGATGCCTTCCAGCTTCTCGATCATGAGCAGGGTGGCGGCGGCCTTGGCGTCGCCGTTGCAGCTCTGCACCAGGGCCTGGTAGCCCTCGGCCTTGCTCTCCAGCACCTTGCGCACGCCCTGGGCCTCGGCCTCGTACTGCATGAGCACCGCGTCGGCGCGGCCCTTGGCCTCGCGCCGGATCTTCTCGGCCTCGGCCTCGGCCGCGATCTCCACCTTGCTCTTCTCCACCTCCTGGCGCGCCACCTCCTCGGCCTTCAGGCGCTCGGTCTCGGCCAGGTACTGGGCCTTCTGGATCTCGGCCTGGGCCTGGCGGCGGGCCACCTCGCCCCGCTGGCTGGCCTCGGCCTGGCGCACGGCCAGCTCGGCCTCGGACGCCGCGATGTCGGCCTTGGCCTTGTTCTCGCCGGTGACCGCCTCGGCCTCGCGCTGCTGCACGAAGATGCGCTGGTCCGCCTCGGCCTGCTTGCGGCCCTTCTCGGCCTCGGCCGAGTTCTCGGCCACCTTGATGGCCTTGACCCGGCCGGCCTCGGCCTCGCCCACCGCGGCCTCGGTCTCCTGCTGCTGCACGTAGATGCGCCGGTCCGCCTCGGCCTTCTTCTTGCCCTTCTCGGACTGGGCCATGTTCTCGGCCACCCGGATCTCGCGCTCCTTGGTGGCCTCGGCGTGGCCGATGGCGCCCAGCTTGTCCTGCTCGGCCACGTCCACCTTGGCCTGGTTGATGGCCTCGGACGCGGCCTTCATGCCGATGCTGTGGATGTAGTCCGAGCTGTCCGTGATGTCGGTGATGTTCACGTTGATGAGCACCAGGCCGATCTTGTTCAGCTCCGGGGACACGTTGTGCCGGATGGCCTCCAGGAAGCTCTCCCGGTCCTGGTTGATCTGCTCGATGGTCAGGGAGGCGATGGTCAGGCGGAGTTGGCCGAAGATGATCTCCTTGGCCATCTCCTCGATGTCCTCCTGCGGCAGGTTGAGCAGGCGCTCCGCCGCGTTGTTCATGATCTCCGGCTCGGTGCCCACGCCCACGGTGAAGGTGCTGGGCACGTTGATGCGGATGTTCTGGTAGGACAGGGCGTTCTGCAGCGGGATGCTGATGGTCATGGGGGTCAGGGACAGGTAGGCGTAGTCCTGGATGAGCGGCCAGATGAGCGCCGCGCCGCCGTGGATGCACAGGGCCGACTGGCCCCGGCCCACCTTGCCGTAGACCACCAGCACCTTGTCCGAGGGGCAGCGCTTGTAGCTGCGGGCCAGGAAGAGCACCGTGGAGACGACGAGCAGGGCGAAGGCGCCCACGGGCAGCACCCATACCGCCAGGAAGCTGGTCAGGGGATCGTTGTACATGGCCTTTCCTTGGAGGGTTGGCGGTTAGACGGGCTTGACCACCAGGACGCTGCCCTGGGTCTCCACCACCTCCACCAGGGTGTCGGTGGGGATGCGCCCGTTGTCCTGGGCCCGGGCGTCGTATTCGCGCTGGCGCGAGTCCACGGTCACCAGCACCACGCCGGCGCCGTTCTCCGGGATGGTCAGGTAGACCTTGCCCCGGCAGCCCACGGTGCGGGCGGTGGGGATGGTGCCGCTGGACTGGAGCGAGAAGAGCATGCGGTAGAGCAGCCCGATGAGCCAGGCCGAGGCGCAGCCCGCCGCGGTGGCGGCCAGGAGCGACCAGTACACGCCCGAGCCCTGGTAGGTCATGGCCAGGCCCACCAGGCCGAACAGGAACAGGAAGGAGGTGATGGTGTGCACGGACAGGAGCGTGAAGCTGGCGTCCGCGTCGCCGGATGCGTCCGCGTCCACGTCCAGGCCGTCGGGCAGGTCCGGGGCGTCGCCCGAGTCCGCGCCGAAGGCCTGGAGCACGAACCTGATGAGCACCACCACCCCGCCGATGACCGCACAGATGAGGTACACCAGCTTCAGGCCGCTCAGATCGGAAAAGAACCCATCCATGGCTGCGCTCCGGTTGGTGTGGCTGGGGTTGCGCATGCAACATGCCAGAAATGCGAGTGGTTTTCCAGGAAAAATACAGTGGCAGGTATGTGGCGACCGGCAGACAGCCGGTGTGGCGGTTTGCCCGCAGGCCGCCCGACTCGGCAAAAGGGCGAGGGCGTCCCGGGCTACGCCCCGGGACGCCCTTGTGCGTGCGCGGCCCGCAGGCTCAGGCCGTGAGGAGTTCGTCCCGGAGGAGCCACAGCTCCTCCATGCGGTACAGGTGCCAGTGGTCGTGCACCAGCATGTGCCGGGCCAGGATGTGCAGGCCGTAGGCCTCGTACTCGGGGTGGCGGGCGGTGCGCCTCCAGTCCCCGGGCGTGGCCGCGCGCAGCAGGGCGGTCTGTTGGGCGCGGTGCCCGGCAAAGGAGGCCAGGGCCTGGTCCAGGCCCATGGAGAGGGCCGGGACGGCGCTGGTGTCGGGGATGAAGGGCGTGAACTCCGGGTTGTCCTCGGCCAGCAGGCGCTCGATGCGGCCCAGCAGCATGGGCTGGCACTCGGCCAGGTGGATGGCGTGCTCGGCGATGGTCCAGGCTCCCTCCCGCCGCCGCTCCGCGAGCCGCGCCGCGGGCACGCAGGCCACGAACTGGTCGAGGATGGCCGGGACCTGCTCCAGGCTGGTCAGGATGGCGGAAACGTCGTGCATGGCGCGCCTCGTGGGGCAAGAGGGTTGCAGGCTGAGGGGATGCTAGCCCAAGTCCGGGCCGCTGCCCATTCGGAATTCCTGAAGCCCGGCTTCGGCCGGGCTGAACCCGGCCCGGGGTGATTCACGTTGAGGTCGTTCCGGCTCTCGGGTACAAGAAGCATACGGGAGTAAGGTCCATGCCTGCCGTCATCGGGCGGCAAGGCGGGAGGGAGGACGCGCGCCGACGCCGCAAGGGCGAACTGGACGTAGGCCACCGATACCCATGTACCAACCTTCAAGGACAGGAGATTCGCCATGCGCACATCGACTGTGCTCCTTATGGTTGTTGTCCTGGTGACGGCCTTGGCTTCCTCTGGGTTCGCGGGGGAGGTTCGGAAGACCCTTCCCGGCGAACTGACCCTCGAGCAGGCCCAGGCCGTGCTCAAGGCCGCCCAGGCCAAGGCCAAGGCCATCAACGTCCCCATGGACATCGCGATCGTGGACTCCGGCGGGAACCTGAAGGCGTTCTACCGGATGGACGACGCCTTTATCGGAAGCATCGACATCTCCATCAAGAAGGCCGTCACCTCGCGCTACTTCAACATGCCGACCAGGACCCTGGGCGAGCTGTCCCAGGTGGGCAAGCCCCTGTATGGCATCGAGGTCAGCAACAGCGGCTTGATCATCTTCGCGGGCGGCCTCCCGCTGGTGGACAAGAACAACGCCATAGTCGGCGCCATCGGCGTCAGCGGCGGCAGCGTGGACGAAGACGAATCCGTCGCCAAGGAAGGGGCGGCGGTTCTCCTGAAGTAGGCGCGCCCCTGTACCCCCGCTCTTGCTGCAACGGCTGGCCCCGGCGGGCCAGCCGTCTTTGCGCGCGGGCCTGGGCCGGGCCGGCCGCGTCGGGGAGCCGGGCGATCCGCGCAGCCGGCGCTTGACGGCCCGGGTCGTGCGACGTAAACGGGGGCTGCCAAAGGAGATTTGATGCACCACTGTTGTAAAGATCTTGTGCGCCTGGTTGCCAGCGAGGGCGACAACCGGTAGCCGCCTCGGCGCGGCCCGCTCCTGCGGACCGCCCGCCCGCCTTCCGTAGGTCCGGCCCGTCCGGATCGTCTTGCGTCGCACCTTCCGCTCGCAGCCGCCTCCCCGAACCTGTCGGCGTGGTCTGCCGCGTCACCGCCTGGGCCCTGCGCCCCGGCGGGACGGGGCTATCGACAACCCGTTGCCATAAAAAGGAGCGCGCCCGTGCGCATCGAGTCCATACACATCAGGCCGGAAGAGACGTGGGATTGCGAGGCGGTCTCGCGCATCGAATACGCGGCGTTCCAGAACCACCCCATGCACCCGCCCGGGGCCGAGCCCACCGAGCACCGCATCGTGGAGCGGCTGCGCGAGGCCGGGGCCCTGGCCCTGTCCCTGGTGGCCGAGGACGAGGGCGGCCTGCAGGGCCACCTGGCCCTGTCCCCCGCGCCCGTGGGCCACGAGGCCGAGGACTGGTACCTGCTCGGCCCGGTGGGCGTGCTGCCCGAACGCCAGGGCCAGGGCATCGGCTCGGCCCTGATCCGCGAGGCCCTGCGGGTGATGGCCGACTGCGGGGCCCGCGGGGTCGTGCTGGTGGGCGACCCGGGCTTCTACGCCCGGTTCGGGTTCCGGACCTGCGACGGGCTGGAATACCCCGGCGTGCCCAACCAGTACGTCCTGGCCCTGACCCTGCGCGGCAATGCCCCCGCAGGAGCCATCGCCGCCCATCCGGCGTTCTCCGGCTAGTCCGTTCGGGCCCGGCCAGACGCGAAAACCCGGCCGGGGAGGGAGCGTGCTCCCTCCCCGGCCGTTAGATTTCATCATCCTATTGAGAGTTAAGCATCTTATTTATATTACTCGTGTTTCATATGCAGTTTTTTAATAAAAATTTGATTTCTAACTTTAGCAACTTCAAGAATATTTTCATAGTTTGTTACTTCGACAAAAAGTCGTCCATTTAGAAGAACAGTATGGAACGATTTCTCATCCGGCTTTTTTATTAGAGAATGATCTTCAATCATTCTAGATTTGAAATAACTGTCATATATATCACATATTACGAAACCATAAAAACATGTATTAGATGTTATGTTGATTCTCTTTCCATTGTGTCGATTAATTCTACCTTCGCGTATTCTGTGGACGTAATCCTTTAGCTGTAATATTGGGTCGTTGTTTACTGAAAGAGGTTCGTGTGTCCTTTTTAATTCAACAATGAATACATTATACGCTTCGCCTAAAGGGTCAGAGTATGTGGCTAGAATATCATAACGTTTATCGTCTGGCTCTCTTCCTTGCTTAGATATGGACCCTTCATATTTGTTTGATGCCAAGTAGTCATATGATGAATACCTGTCGTCAATAATCCATAGATTATGTTTATCATAGTCACGAATACTGTCGTCACTTTCTTCACCGCTTGGGAAGAGAATATTATGAAGTATTTTTTCAGGTTGATATTTACCTTCTTTATTCTTTTCTAACAGCTTAGAGAACAGGTCAATCAGGAAATCTCTGTATTTTATGTAGGTTATAAGCGCTGCGTGGTTTAGTTTAATACCTTGGTTTAACTTTGACAGTTGTTCCTGAAGGAATTGTTCAAAATTTGGGATTCCCTCTTTCTCATACTTCTTAGAGATTGCTCTTACATAATTCATACTTTCAATTTGCTTTTCAGCAAATCGCTTAATGTAGGTGTTTTGTATTGATGACTTACTATCGCCAAGTGGAATTGAGTTTTTTAATTCTATGTCATCCTCTAAAACTGAAAGGTGAGGTAATTCCTCAAATATTTTTGATATCTTCTCATCTGTTGTTTCGACTAGACCCTTTAAATATTGTTCTAAATGCGCACGAATTATCTCCTCTGTATTTTTATAAATAAGGCTTAAGCTAATTTCTCCTTGAAGGTTGCTATCTCTGGCTATTGAAAATTTAGTTCTTGATAAATCAACTTTTTTGTTTAGAAACTTAGATACAACTACAAGTTGTGATAAAATTTATCATCCCTTTCGCCGATTTTTATTCCAGGTAGAAAATCGATCTTTTTTGATTCAACTTCTCTGCCTGATGCAGAAAGAGTTATTGTATGATTTGACCTTGTCGCTGGATTTCTTTTAATATGAAAAACATCAAATATTTCATTTTGAATTATAAATGGCTTTCCCTTGAATGATTGAAATGAATTTCTGTCAATTGTAACAATTTTTCCATCATTAATTTCAATAGATATTGTATCAACTGATAGTAGTGAGGCAATGAAATGCTCTTGTATACTGTCTATTAATATGTCAGGAGAAATAGATTTATAAAGTTCCAATAAATCCGGGCGTAAATTTTTTAGATGAACTGAAGTGACAGGATATTTTTTTTCATTTTCCGGTTCATGCTTTGGAATATCTCCGCTACATATATTGGCCTTATCAGTTTTAAAATTGCGCTTTAGGTATTCGCCGTTTAAGGCAAAAACACTAGAAATAGCTACTTCAGAAAAAGAAACATAATATGTCAATCGCCCTATGCCCTTAGAATCAAATTCAGCTTTTTTGTTGTCGCAAAATAGTTGAAAATATGCTTTAGTATTTTTATCATTAAAGCCTACTCCATTGTCTGTAATGACTACATCAGTAATCACCTCATGAACTAAATCACCATCAACTGGCTTACGTTGAACTTTAACAATTATTTTCCCTTCTGGTGTTTCAGATTGAATAATCGAGTGAATAGAATTGTGAATAGCCTCGAAAATTGGTAGCATTGGTTGCTTGAAAACTGCAGGTGTAGCAAGCTGATCAATTGCATTTTCTGTATTGATCAATTCCATGCGTAACCTCGACATTTTTGTCATTATTAAATATCCCTTTGCCTATCCCAGGATTGCGAAAGTTGCAATAGCAAGATGTTGTATAATAAAATAATGTAGTTAATGCTTATAAAAATTCATAGCTAGATCTCCCGTCGGGGCGATGGTCCCATCTCCAGCAGCGCGCGGGTGCGCTTGGCCAGGGGCAGGCCCACCACGTTGGTGGAGGAGCCGGACACCCGCTCCACCAGGAAGCCGCCCTTGCCTTAAAAGAATATCCCCAGGCCGCTCAGCGGTACAGTTCCAGGCACTCGGCGGCCAGGACGCCGCCGCGGACCTCCAGGCAGGCGGGGGCGTTGTCCGCGATGGCGCGGGCGTCCACGTGGATGCGGGAGCGGCCCAGGGCCGCGGTCTGGGCGATGGACGCGCCGTACACGATGGCGGTGACGTTGCTCCACACCGCCAGGGACGAGCACATGGGGCAGGGCTCGCAGGTGCTGTAGAGCACCGCGCCGCACAGGTTGGGGTCGCCGGTCACCTTGACCGCCCGGGTCAGGGCGTTGACCTCGGCGTGGCGGCTGGGGTCGTTGTCCGTGCCCGCGGTGTCGTGCGCCTGCGCCAAAACCCGGTTGCCCAGGGCCACCACCGCGCCGTAGCCCTTGTTGCCCTCGGCCAGGGAGGCGCGCGCCTCCTCCAGGGCCAGGCGCAGCATGGGCTCGGCCGGGACCCGCACGATGCGCTCCAGGCAGTGCGGGGCGTGGGGCCGGATCTCCTCGTAGGAGCGCAGGAAGCGCAGGTCCGGGTCCATCCGGGACACAAAGCGCTGGGTGGGCCGCTCGCACACCGCGCGGCAGACCTGGCGGGTGTCCAGGCCGGCCAGGGCGCAGGCCTCCAGGGTGGGGCAGGGGTTCAGGGACTGCCAGACGATCTCGTCCGCGTCCTCCTGCACCACGCGCAGGTGGGCCGGGTCCAGGCCCAGGTAGGTGAAGAACAGGGCTTCGAAAGCCTGGCGCGGGGTGGCGGCCAGGCCGGCCAAGGGCCGGCCCGCCGGGGTGGCGAACCAGGCCGCGCGCTTGTCCGCCAGCCGGCGCTCCAGCCGCCACCACTTCTCGGATTGCAGCTCCCGCGCCTGCTGCGCGGCGCGCTGGGCCAGATCGTCAGCCATTGCCGATCTCCCGGGGGACGATGGCCCCCATCTCCAGGAGCGCGCGGGTGAGCTTGGCCAGGGGCATGCCCACCACGTTGGTGTAGGAGCCGGACACCCGCTCCACCAGGAAGCCGCCCTTGCCCTGGATGGCGTAGGCCCCGGCCTTGTCCATGGGCTCGCCCGTGGCCACGTAGGCCGCGAGCATCCGGCGGTCGGCCTGGAGCATGGCCACGTCCGAGAAGGCGGCGAAGGTGGTGGGCTTCCTGCCGTTGCCGCCGGGCGGGAACAGGCAGCAGCCGGTGATGACCTGGTGGGTGTGCCCGGCCAGGCGCTCCAGCATCTGCACCGCGTGGGCCGCGTCCCGCGGCTTGCCCATGATCTCGGAGCCCAGCACCACGATGGTGTCCGCGGCGATGACCAGGCAGTCGGGCCGCTGGACCACGGCCTCTTCGGCTTTCGCGCGGGCCGCGCGCAGAGCGTAGTCCGCCGGCCCCTCGCCCGGGGCCGGGTCGGGCTCCGCGCCGGCGGGCAGGACCGTGAACTCCACGCCCAGGGACGCCAGGAGCCGCCGCCTCCGCGGCGAGGCCGAGGCCAGGAGCAGGGGCAGGGTCGCCTGGAACGCCCCGGGCGGAGGGCCGGGCAGAAGGACGGAATCGGTGCTCATGCGTCTCCCGTGGTCAGGCTACAAACTATTTGTCTTCTAATGAAAAATCCGCCTTTGGGGCGGATTCTTCATGGGATACCGTGTCGAATCCGCCCTAGGCAGGCTTCTGTTCCGCCAGCAGCGCCTCGCGCAGGGCCTCGTCCAGGGTGGGGTGGGCGAAGACCAGGCGCTCCACGTCCTCCCGGTGCCAGCCCTGGGACACCATGATGGTGGCCGCGCTCACCAGGTGCGACACCGCGTGCCCCACGGCCGTGACCCCTTGCAGCCGGCCGTAGGCCCACACGCACTTCACGAAGCCCGCGGTCTGGGCCGCGGCCTGGCAGATGGGGTTGGCCGCCAGCTGGGCCATGGACACCACGGGCTCCGCGCCCTGGGCCTTGAGGTCCGCGGCGCTCTTGCCCACCCGCAGCACCTGGGGCTCGCCGTACACGCACCAGGGGATGGGGCCGGGCGAATAGGGCAGCTTTTCCCGGGCCGCGGCGTGGCGCGCCGCGTACGCACCCTGGCTGGACGCGGCGTGGGCCAGTTGCAGCCGGCCGTTGGCGTCGCCGATCACGTAGATGCCTTCCGCGGCCAGGAGGTGCGGGTCGGTCGCCACGAACCCGCGCCTGTCCAGGGCCGCCCCGGCCTCCTCCAGGCCCAGGCCCGCGGTGTTGGGCGCGCGGCCGATGGCCACCAGGCAGTAGTCCGCCCGGACCTCGGTCCCGTCCTCCAGGGCCACCACGGCCTCGCCGCCCTCGGACTTCAGCCCCGCGACCCTGGCCCCCAGCCTGATGTCCCAGCCCTCGCGCTTGTGCGCCGAGAACAGGGCCTTGGACACCTCGGGGTCCTCCAGGGGCAGGAGCCGGTCCAGGGCCTCCAGGAGGGTGATCTTCGCGCCCAGGAGCGAGAAGAACCGGGCCAGCTCCAGGCCGATGAACCCGCCGCCGATGACCGCCAGGCGCTTGGGGGCTGCGGTGAGTTCGAGAATCGCGTCCGAGTCCAGGATGCGGTCCCCGTCCGGGGCCAGGGCCTTAGGCGCGGCCGGCCGCGCGCCGGTGGCCACGATGAGCGACCCGTAGTGCACGGTCCGCTCCCAGCCCTCGCCCCGCACCATGACCACCTTGCCCGGCAGGATGGTCCCGGCGCCGGGCACCAGCTCCACGCCCGCGGCCTTGAGCTTCTGGCCCGTGGCCTTGCGCGTGCCGTCCAGGATCTTCTTCTTGCGGTCCTGCAGCGCGGCCAGGTCCACCGTGACCTGACCCGAGGCCAGCTTGAACTTGCCCAGGGCGGCCAGGGAGTGGGCCGGCTCCACCGCGCCCAGGAAGAGCTTGGTGGGGATGCAGCCCCGGTTCAGGCAGGTGCCGCCCAGGGCCTCCTTCTCCACCAGGGCCACGGACAGGCCCAGGCCCGCCGCGGTGAGCGCCGCGTCCAGGCCGCCGGGCCCGCCGCCCAGCACCACCAGGTCGAACTTACTCTCCACAGAGGTCCTCCGTGAGCCACATGCTGCGCGCGGCCCGGGTCTCGTCCAGCCGGGTCACGGGCAGGGTCTCGGGCGCGCGGTGCAGGGCCTCGGGGTCGGTCTCCGCCTGCCGGCAGATCTCCACCAGGTCGTCCACGAACCGGTCCAGGGTGTCCTTGTTCTCGGTCTCGGTGGGCTCCACCATCAGGCATTCCTTCACGATGAGCGGGAAGTAAATGGTGGGCGCGTGGTGGCCGCGGTCCAGGAGTCCCTTGGCCAGGTCCAGGGCGCGCACGCCGCCCGCGGCCTGGCGCACGGCCGAGGCCACGAATTCGTGCATGCAGGTCCGGTTGTAGGGGATGTCCAGCACGCCCTCCAGCCGCTTGCGCAGGTAGTTGGCGGCCAGCACCGCGTTCTCGGACACCCGCACCAGCCCCTCCCGGCCCAGGCGCAGCACGTAGGCGTAGGCCTTCAGCGCCACCCCGAAGTTGCCGTAGAACGGGGCCATGTAGCCGATGGACTTGGGATGGTCGTAGTCCAGGAAGAACCGGCCGTCCTCCAGCTTCTTGACCCGGGAGATGGGCAGGTAGGGCAGCAGCTTCTCGGCCACGCCCACCGGGCCGGAGCCCGGGCCGCCGCCGCCGTGCGGGGTGGCGAAGGTCTTGTGCAGGTT
>DKEU01000285.1 GCA_002452635.1 Desulfovibrionaceae bacterium UBA6814
GGTGTCCGGCCTGGATTACCCGCTTTGCCGAAAAAAGCAAACCAGGACGCCTCCCCGCCATACCCCCGCCTTGCGCCCGGACCCGTCTCCAGGTAGAGTCGGCTAGCGCCGCCGGGCAGGGAATCCGTCTTTTTTGTCCAGCAATTCCCGCTCGCTGCAAAAACCTAGGAGTACCCATGCGTTTCGACTTCCTGGCCACCGGCATCGGCTCCATGCCGCACAGCGACCCCGAGCGCGGGGTGCAGGTGGTGCTCGACTGCCTGCCCCAGGCTCCCATGTGGCCGCAGTTCCCCCGCCTGGACTTTTGCGAGCAGATGGAGCCCCAGTACGCCGAGGGCCTGCCCCGCCTGGTGTTCGACCACGCCAAGCGCCGCATCCACTTCGACACCACGGGCGACACCTCCGAGGACCTGGCCGCGTTCTACGAGATCTACCTGGCGGCCATGGAGAGCGGCGACTGCTCGGCCCTGGCCCTGTCGCCCGCGCACGCCCGGGGCTTCCACGGCCTGGTGGCGCGCCTGGCCGCAGCGGGGAAGAAGCTGCCCTACGTCAAGGGCCAGACCACCGGGCCGGTGTCCTTCTGCCTGACCGTCACCGACCAGGACAAGCGGGCCATCTACTACAACGAGGAATTCCGCGACGTGGTGGTCAAGGCCCTGGCCATGAAGACCCGCTGGCAGGCCAAGACCCTGGCCCCGCTGGCCGAGAAGGTCATCTGCTTCGTGGACGAGCCCATCCTCTCGGCCTTCGGCTCCTCCACCTACGTGTCCGTGACCCGGGACGAGGTGGTGGGCATCATGAACGAGATGGCCGAGGCCGTGCACGCGGAAGGGGCCGTCATGGGCACCCATTGCTGCGGCAACACCGAGTGGAGCATCCTGGTGGACGGCGGCGTGGACATCGTGAACTTCGACGCCTACGAGTACGGCGAGACCATCGCCATGTACCCGGACGCGATCCGGACGCTCTTCGCCCGGGGCGGGGCCCTGGCCTGGGGCGTGGTGCCCTCCTCGGCCAAGGTGCGCGAGGAGAACGCCGCCTCCCTGGCCGACCGCTGGGAGCGCCTGGCCGACCTCCTGGCCTCCAAGGGCCTGGACCGCGCCGAGATCGCCCGCCAGGCCATCATCACCTCGAGCTGCGGCACGGGCTCCCTGTCCGTGGAGGACGCGGAGCGCATCTTCGGCCTCATCGCCGAGACCTCGGCGCTGCTCAAGAAGCGGTACGGGTTTTAGGAATCGATGAGTATTGCAGTCTGCGAACCACAGAAAAATACGACGTATTTTTCTCTCATACTCTCCGCTCTCGGGGCTAGGCTTTGATCATCGCAGTGTGTGGAAAAGGCGGCGTGGGCAAGACCACCTTGGCCGCGCTGCTGGTGCTTCGCCTGGCGGCCCGGGGCCTCACGCCCGTGCTGGCCGTGGACGCGGACCCCAACTCCTGCCTGGACCTGGCCCTGGGCCTGCCCGCCCCGGGCAGCGTGGGCGCGCTGCGCGAGGAGGCCCGCGAGGCCAAGGGCATGTCCAAGCACGAGTTCCTGGAGTACCGCCTGGCCGAGTGCCTGGCCGAGGGAGACGACTTCGACCTCCTGGCCATGGGCCGGCCCGAGGGCCCGGGCTGCTACTGTTTCGCCAACTCGGTGCTGCGCGACCTGACCTCGAAGGTGGCGGGCCGCTACCCCCACGTGGTGCTGGACAACGAGGCCGGGCTGGAGAACCTCTCCCGCCGCCTGGCCCCGTCCGTGGACCTGCTCATCCTGGCCTCGGACCCCTCGGCCCGCGGCCTGGCCACGGCCGCGCGCATCCGCGGCCTGGCCGCGGAGCTGGGCATCCTGGCCGCCCGGACCGCCCTGGCCGTGAACCGCCTCACCCTCCCCCTGTCGGACACGGCCCGCGCCCTGGCCGGCGACCTGGACGCGGACTTCCTGCTGGAACTGCCCGAGGACGCGGCCCTGGCCGCCCTGGACCGCGAGGGCGCGCCGCTGACCGCCCTGCCCGGCCACAATGCGCTGGTCCGCGCGGTGGACCAGTTCCTGGACCGGATCCTCTCCCCCAACCCCTGAACCGGAACCACGCGATGAAGAAACCCGCTCCCTCCCAGCCCCGCGCCCGCGACGCGGCCACCCGGAAGCTCCTGGACAAGGCCGCGACCGACGGGGTCGCCACCTGCTTCGACCGGACCCTGGACCAGGCCAAGAGCTGCACCTTCGGCAGCGAGGGCACCTGCTGCCGCATCTGCCACATGGGCCCCTGCCGGCTCACGGCCAAGGCCCCGCGCGGGGTCTGCGGCGCGGACGCCCACACCGTGGCGGCGCGCAACTTCCTGCGCGAGGCGGCCGGCGGCGCGGCCGCCCACTCGGACCACGGCCGGCACCTGGCCCTGCTGCTCAAGAAGGTGGGCGAAGGACGGGGCGGCGACTACCGCATCGCCGACGAGAAGGCCCTGTACCAGGCCGCCCGCGACTGGGGCCTGGACACGGCGGGCCCCGATGGCCGGAAGGACACCCAGGCCGTGGCCCTGGAGCTGGCCGAGCTGTTCCTGGCCGAGTTCATGGCCCAGGAGGAGCCCCTGGCGACCCTCATGCTCGCCCCGGTGGCCCGGCGCGGCCTGTGGCAGCGCCTGGGCGTCGCGCCCGCGGGCGTGGACCGCATGATCGTGGAGGCCATGCACCGCTCCACCATGGGCGTGGACCACGACCCCGCGAGCCTCGTGGACCACGCCTTCCGCACCGCCCTGGCCGACGGCTGGGGCGGCTCCATGATCGCCACCACCTGCTCGGACATCCTGTTCGGCTCGCCCAAGCCGGTGCGCGGCCAGGCCAACCTGGGCGTGCTCAAGGCGGACACCGTGAACGTGGTGGTGCACGGGCACGAGCCCGCGCTCTCCGAGATGCTGGCCGTGGCCGCCCGCGACCCCGAAATCCTGGCCAAGGCCAAGGCCGCGGGCGCGAAAGGCCTCACCCTGGCCGGCATCTGCTGCACGGCCAACGAGGTGCTCATGCGCCACGGCATCCCGGTGGCGGGCAGCCTCTTGCAGCAGGAGCTGGCTTTGGTGACCGGAGCCGTCGAACTCATGATCACCGACGTGCAGTGCGTCATGCCCAGCCTGCCCGAGGTGGCCGCGGCCTACCACACCAAGGTCGTGGCCACGAGCGAGATCGCCCGCACCGTGGGCGCGAAGCACCAGCCCTTCGACCCGGCCCGGGCCCTGGCCTGCGCCAAGGACCTGCTCCTCGCCGCGGTGGAGAACTTCGCCCGCCGCGACCCGGCCAAGGTGGCCATCCCCAGCGAAAAGAACCCGCTGGTGGCGGGCTTCTCGGTGGAGGCCATCAAGTACATGCTGGGCGGCAGCTTCCGCGGCTCGTTCCGGCCCCTGAACGACGCGGTCATGTCGGGCCGCATCCGCGGCGTGGCCGGCATCGTGGGCTGCAACAACCCGCGCGGGTGCATGGACGAGTACACCATGACCCTGACCCGGGAACTGCTCGCCAACGACGTGCTGGTGCTCAAGACCGGGTGCGCGGCCGTGGCCTCGGCCAAGGAGGGCCTGCTGTTGCCCGAGGCGGCCCTGGATGCGGCCGGCCCGGGCCTGCGCGAGGTGTGCGAGGCCGTGGGCATGCCCCCGGTGCTGCACCTGGGCTCCTGCGTGGACAACTCCCGCATCCTGCGCGCCGCGGCCGAGATGGTGGCCGAGGGCGGGCTGGGCGACGACTTCGCCAAGATTCCGGCCGTGGGCTGCGCGCCCGAGTGGATGAGCGAGAAGGCCGTGACCATCGGCTGCTACTTCGTGGCCTCGGGCGTGGACGTGGTGCTGGGCCGGCCCTTCCACGTGGCCGGCTCGGACCGGGTCACGGACCTGCTGTTCAAGGAGAGCGCAGAGCGGTTCGGGGCCAGCTTCCACCACGCGGCCGACGGCAAGGCCGCGGCGCAGACCGTGCTCGCACTCATCAACGAGCGCCGCAAGCGCCTGGGCATCGACCGGGCCGCAGAGCGAAAGCTCTTCGACATGAAGGACCGGAGGGCGCTCCATGTCTAAGCTCATCTGCTCCACGGCCATCGGCGGCGCGGTGCGATACCTGGCTCAGGCCAAGGCCTCGGTGGCTGCGGCCACGGCCAGGCACGGCGCAACGCAGACGGTGGAGCTCCCGGAGACCGCCTACTACCTGCCCATCATCTACGCCCTCACCGGCCGGGCGGTGCAGACCCTGGGCGACCTGGCCGCGGTGCTGGACCATGCGGAGTCGCTCATCCCCGAGGCCCCCACGGACCAGTGCTGGCTGCCCTACCTGGGCTCCACCCTGGACGCGGGCGTGGCCGCGCTCTTCGCCTGCGAGGCCATCGAGGCGGTGAAGTACCTGGACGGCCCGGCCCCGAAACAGGGCATCTGGCTGGGCGCGGCCTCGGACGTGATCATGCGCGAGCGCGGGGTGGAGTTCGTGGACGGCACGGCCCCCGGCTTCGCGGCCATCACCGGCGCGGCCCCCACGGTGGAGCAGGCGGTCTCCATCGCCCGCGAGCTCCAGGAGAAGAACCTCTACGTGTTCATGGGCGGCGGCCAGAGTGCAGCGGGAGGGACGAGCTTCGCCGAGCAGTTGGCCTCCGCAGGCGTGCAGTTGGGCTGGGAGACGCGGCTGGTTCCTTTTGGTCCTGATGTCTCCAGCCTGGTGTACGCCCTGGGCTTCGCCTGCCGCGCGGCCCTGGCCTTCGGCGGGGTGAAGCCGGGCGACGGCCGGGCCAACCTGCTCTACAACACGAACCGGGTCTTCGCCTTCGTGCTGGCGCTCGGCGAAGTGGACGCACAGAAGTACGCGGCCGCGGCGGGAGCGCTGAACTTCGGGTTCCCGGTCA
>DKEU01000166.1 GCA_002452635.1 Desulfovibrionaceae bacterium UBA6814
GTGCACCAGAAGATGTCCGTGGGCTTGATGTCGAAGACCCAGTTCAGGGTGCGGTGCACGCCCACCATGTAGCCGGCGTGGGTGTGCACGATGCCCTTGGGCTTGCCCGTGGTGCCCGAGGTGTAGAGCAGGAACAGCGGGTCGTGCGCGTCCATGACCTCGGTGGCCGCGTCGGCGCGCTCCTGGCGCACCAGGTCCTCGTACCACAGGTCCCGCGGCTCGTTCATCTCGATGTCCACGCCGGCGCGGTGCACCACCACCACGCTCTCCACGCACTCGGCGCAGGCCCCTTCCAGGGCCTCGTCCACGGTGTTCTTGAGGTTCACCGGCTGGCCGTTGCGGTAGAACCCGTCGCAGGTGACCACCAGCTTGGCCTGGCAGTTGTTGATGCGCTCGCGCAGCACCTTGGCCGAGAAGCCGCCGTAGACCAGGGAGTGGATGGCCCCGATCTTGGCCACGGCCAGCATGGAGATGAGGGTCTCGGGCAGGATGGGCAGGTACAGCACCACTCGGTCGCCCTTCTTGACCCCCAGGGAGCGCAGGGCGTTGGCGAAGCGGTTCACCGCGCGGTAGAGCTCGTAGTAGGTGTACTTGCGGGCGTCGCCGGGCTCGCCCTCCCAGATGAGGGCCAGCTTGTTCTTGCTCACGGTCTCTATGTGGCGGTCCAGGGCGTTGTACACGATGTTGCACTTGGCCCCGGGGAACCACTGGTAGAAGGGGGCCTTGGACTCGTCCAGGACCTTTTCCCACATCTTGAACCAGTCCAGCTCGTGGGCCGCGTCCTCCCAGTACGCCAGGTAGTCGTCGTCCGCGGCGCGGTAGTGCGCGGCCAGTTCCTGGGGATTGACGTTGGCCTCGATGACCAACTGGGGCAGGGGACGGAAGACCCGCTCTTCCTGCAAGAGGGCGTCAAGGGCGCCGGAGGTGTCCATGTACGTTCTCCTTGGCCGGGGGTGCGGGTATCGGAGTAACACACGCGCGGCAAGGCGCGAGGGAAATTCGGGGAAAGGCGCGTGGGGCGCGTTGAACGGCGGATAGCGGAGGCAATGCGGCGGCGCACATGGCTAGAGACCCAGGATGGCCTTGAGCTCGCCGATGCGGCGGCGGCTGATGGGCAGCTCGATGCGGGTCTTGCCCGTGGTGCGCAGCATGAAGTTGGACCCGGGCAGGCTGGCGATCTCGGTGACCATGTCCAGGTTCACCAGGAACTTGCGGTGCACCCGGAAGAACCGGTAGGGCCGCAGGCGCTCCTCCAGGTTCTTGAGCCGGTAGGAGGTCAGGAATTTCTGCCCGGCGGTGTGCACGTAGGAGTAGTCCTCGTACGCCTCCACGAAGATGATCTGGGTGTAGGGGATGAGGATGGTGCGGCCGTCCAGGCTGATGGGCAGCTTCTCGATGTCCAGGGGCTTGGCCTGGCCGGACTGCTCCCAGGCGTTGGACAGGGCCTTCATGAACTGCTCTTCCTCTTCCTCCTCCAGGGGCAGGGAGAGGGTCTCCTCCTCGGCCACGTCCGCGGAGGAGTCCCGCCAGCCCTGGGTGGGCGGGGGGATCTCCTTGAAATGGGACTTGAAGACGTTGAGCCGGTCCAGGGTGCGGGTGAGGCGCTCCGGGGTGAAGGGCCACAACAGGTAGTCCGTGGCGCCCAGCTCGAAGGCGGTGAAGGCCCGGGCCTCGTCCGCGGCGATGAAGACCAGGGCCGGCTTCTGCTTGCGGCCGGCCAGCATCTGGGCCAGCTCGAACCCGGACACGCCCGCGGGCAGGTCGCAGCCCAGGAAGATGACCCCGTAGCTGATGTGCTCCATGAGCTCCAGGGCCTCGAACCCGGTGGCCGCCTCGCCCAGGACCTTGAGGAACGCCACCTCGGCCAGCCGCTCGCGCAGCGCCTGGCGCACCGCGGCTTCGGGGTGGAGGATCAGGGTGTTGAGCTTGGCCATGGCGTACGTGGGCCGGGCGGATTCGGGGCGAGGATTCGGTTTCTCCCCCAGGCCCGGAAGGCCCCTATAGCAGGAATCCGGGCAATTTCAAAAGGGGAATGCAAGCCCCGGCTTGGCCCGCCAACCGGGCATTGGACTTCCCCAGGGGAATGCCGTAAGAAGGGCGCGCGCCCGGGTGAGGGTGCAGGGAGAGGTGCCTTCAACGGCCATGATCAAGCAAGAAAAAATACGTAATTTCAGCATAATAGCCCACATCGACCACGGGAAGTCCACCCTGGCGGACCGCATCCTGGAGGTCACCGGGCTGCTTTCCGAACGGGAGCGCAAGGACCAGTACCTGGACCGCCTGGAGCTGGAGCGCGAACGCGGCATCACCATCAAGGCCCAGTCCGTGCGCATCCCCTACAAGGCGCGCGACGGCCGGGACTACGTGCTGAACCTCATCGACACCCCGGGCCACGTGGACTTCTCCTACGAGGTCTCCCGCTCCCTGGCCGCCTGCGAGGGCGCGCTGCTGGTGGTGGACGCCACCCAGGGCGTGGAGGCCCAGACCCTGGCCAACGTCTACCTGGCCCTGGACCACAACCTGGAGATCATCCCGGTCCTCAACAAGATCGACCTGCCCAGCGCGGACCCGGACCGGGTGGCCGGGGAGATCGAGGAGATCATCGGCCTGGACCCGCACTCGGCGCTCAACATCAGCGCCAAGACCGGCCTGGGCGTGCCCGAGGTGCTGGAGGCCATCGTGGCCAAGCTGCCCCCGCCCGAGGGCGATCCGGACAAGCCCCTGCGCGCGCTCATCTTCGACTCCTGGTACGACTCCTACCAGGGCGTGGTGGTGCTCTTCCGCATCCTGGACGGGGTCATCAAGCGCGGCCAGCGGATCATGATCTACTCCACCAAGCGGGAGTTCGAGGTCACCAAGCTGGGCGTGTTCTCCCCCGACGCCCGGGAGGTGCAGCAGCTCGGCCCCGGCGAGGTGGGATTCTTGTGCGCCTCCATGAAGGACCTGACCGACGCGCCGGTGGGCGACACCATCACCCAGCCCAAGACCCCCACCGATGCGCCCTTCCCGGGCTTCAAGAAGATCAAGCCCATGGTCTTCTGCGGGCTCTACCCGGTGGAGCCCTCGGAATACGAGCCCCTCAAGGCGTCGCTGGAGAAGCTGCAACTCAACGACGCGGCCTTCACCTACGACCCCGAGACCTCCCAGGCGTTGGGCTTCGGGTTCCGCGCCGGCTTCCTGGGGCTCCTGCACATGGAGATCATCCAGGAGCGGCTGGAGCGCGAGTTCTCGGCCAACCTCATCGCCACCGCGCCCTCGGTGGTCTACCAGGTGACCCCCATCAAGGGGGAGCCCTACTTCATCGACAACCCGGCCAAGCTGCCCGGGCCCACCGAGATCGCCTCCATGGCCGAGCCCTTCGTGCGCATGGAGATCCACACCCCCAACGAGTACGTGGGCTCGGTGCTCAAGCTCTGCGAGGAGAAGCGCGGCATCCAGAGGGACATGCGCTACCTCACCTCCACCCGGGTCATCATCACCTACGAACTGCCCTTTGCCGAGATCGTGTTCGACTTCTTCGACAAGCTCAAGTCCGTGACCCGGGGCTACGCCTCCCTGGACTACGAGTTCATCGACTTCCGCCAGGCGGACCTGGTGAAGCTGGACATGCTGATAAACGGCGACCCGGTGGACGCGCTGTCCATCATCGTGCACCGGGAGCGGGCCGAGCGGCACGGCCGGGCCGTGGCCCTCAAGCTCAAGCGGGCCATCCCCCGCCAGCTCTTCGAGGTGGTGCTCCAGGCCGCCATCGGCCACAAGATCATCGCCAAGGAGCGGGTGGCTCCCCTGCGCAAGGACGTGACCGCCAAGTGCTACGGCGGCGACATCACCCGCAAGCGCAAGTTGCTGGAAAAGCAGAAGGAAGGTAAGAAGCGCATGAAGAAGATGGGGAACGTGGAAATTCCCCAGGAAGCCTTCCTCGCCGCGCTCAAGGCCGGAGACGACTAGCCGGCCGTCATCCGACGCATCCGCCCCGCCCGGGGCGATTCGAGGTACCAATGAATCCCACGGTCAAAATGGTCAAGGAATACACCGAGGCGCTCATCATCGCCCTCTTGTTGGCCCTGTTCATCCGCTCCTTCGTGGTCCAGGCCTTCAAGA
>DKEU01000087.1 GCA_002452635.1 Desulfovibrionaceae bacterium UBA6814
CAGGTGGCCATCAACCTGATCCTCAACGCCGGCGGCGCCATTGTGGGCAGCGGCGAACTGCTGGTGCGCACGGCGCTGGCGGACGGCGGCGTGCTGATCGAATTCCGCGACAGCGGCTGCGGCATGGACGAACAGACCCAGGAAAAAATCTTTGAACCCTTCTATACCACCAAGGACAAGGGCACCGGCCTGGGACTGGCCATCTGCAAGCAGTTGGTGGCCATGATGGGGGGCGAGATCTGGGTGGACAGCGAGCCGGGCAAGGGGAGCGTCTTCGCCTTCACCGCGGTGTTCGGCCCGGGGAATCCCGCCCGGGTCGAACCGAGCCGGAGCGCAGGCGAGGAGGCGGCCCACGCGCCCATGCGCTCCTTGCACATCCTGGTGGTGGAGGACAACCCCATGAACATCAAGGTCACCGGCGCGCTGCTGGGCAAGGCCGGGCACGAGGCCTGCTTCGCCCGGGACGGGCTGGAGGCCATCGGCATGCTCAAGGTCGAGGCCTTCGACCTGGTGTTCATGGACATCGAGATGCCCAGGCTCGGCGGAATCGAGACCACCGAGCGCATCCGCAGGGGCGACGCCGGCCAGGACCGGCGCAGGGTTCCCATCGTGGCCATGACCGCCCACGCCTTTGCCGAGCACCGGGAGGCCTGCCTCCGGGCCGGCATGGACGACTTCATCTCCAAGCCCGTGACCTTCATGCAGCTCAAGGCGGTCATCCACCGGGCCATGGCCGGGATCGCCCCCTCCGTCTAGGCGTTTCCTCCTGCGCGGCTGTCTGCCCGCGGTGCGGGACCTGCCGGGCGGCGACCCGCCCTGGCCGGGGTTTGGCCCGAGCCGGCGGGAGGCGGTTGACCCCGAGACAATTTCCAGTAATATCGCCTGGTATCGGGGAAGTCCGCCCTGTGGCGCTGCCCCGGCACGAGGACTGCCCATGCCCGCACCCCCGAAGGCCACCGCGCCCCCGCCGGCAGGCCACGCCCTGGCCGCCATCCTGGATTCCATCGACGCCATGGTCTACGTGGCGGACCTGGCGACCTACGAGATCCTCTACGCCAACCGCAAGCTCCGGGAGGACATGGGCGACGAAGCCGTGGGCCGCACCTGCTGGCAGGTGCTGCACACGGACCAGGACGGGCCCTGCCCCTTCTGCACCAACCCCCGCCTGCTGGACGAGCGCGGCGAGCCTGCCGGCCCCTGCTACTGGGAGCACCGCAACACCCGCAACGGCCGCTGGTACCAGGTCACGGACCGCGCCGCGCGCTGGAGCGACGGCCGGCTGGTGCGCATTTCGGTGGCCACGGACATCAGCGAGCAGAAGCAGGTGGAGGAGGACCTGCGCCTCGAGGAGCAGCGCAAGAGCCAGCTCCTGGAGTCCCTGCCCACGCCCATCGTGGTCACCCGCCGCCGGGACGGGTTCGTCTTGTACGTGAACCAGGCCGGCAGGGAGTTGTTCAATCTCCCGTCCGGCGACTCGACCGGCCTGTATGCCGGGTCCTTCTACGTGGACCCGGCCGAGCGCCGGGCCATGCTGGAGTCCCTGAGCCGGAGCCAGGGCCCGGTCTGCCTGGAGGCGGAGTTCGTGACCACGGCGGGCCGCCGCTTCTGGGGCCAGGTGGAGTTGGCGGCCATGCCCTACGGCCGGGTGCCGGCCCTGTACGCCGTGGTCCGGGACGTGAGCCAGGCCAGGCAGAACAGCGAATCCCTGCGCGAGAGCCAGGAGCTCTTCGCCGCCTTCATGGACCAGATCCCGGCCGCGGTGTTCCTGCACAGCCGCAACCTGGGCAGCGTCTACCTGAACCAGTATTTCCGGGACCTGCTGGGCGGGGACGAGTCCTGGCTGGGCCGCCGGCCCGGGGAGCTCTTCCCGGGGCCGGCGGGCGAGGCCATGGAGGAGGACTCCCGCCAGGCCCTGGACGGCAACACCGTGCAGCGGGAGGAGCGGGTGGTCCTGACCGACGGCCAGGCGCGCATCTTCCGCACGGTGCGCTTTCCCATCGCCCGCAAGGGTCGGTCGCCCCTGGCCGGCGGGGTGGCCTGGGACGTGACCGAACTGGCCGCGCTCAACACCCTGAGCCGGCAGGTGAGCGCCGCGGTGGGCATGGACGACGTGGCCCAGGCCGCGGTGGACGGCCTGCTGGACGCCCTGTCCCTGAACCTGGCCGTGGTCTACCTGGTGCAGGACGGCCGGATGGTCATCCGCGGGCTGCGCACCGCGGGCATCGCCTTTCCCGAGGCCCGGGACCTGGAGCACGAGGTGGGGGCCTGCCTGTGCGGGATCAGCGCCCGGGACGCCACCGCGGTCTACGCCGTGGACATCTCCAGCGACCGGCGCTGTACCCACACCGAGTGCAAGCTGGCGGGCATCACCTCCTATGCGGCCCTGCCCCTGCGCATGGGCAACGAGCTGGTGGGCGTGCTGGGCCTGGGCAGCACGTCCCAGCGCGATTTCGAACGCCATGCCGGGTTCCTGGAGTCCCTGGCCGCCATCGTGACCATGGGCGTGAACAAGGCCTTTCTCTACGAAGCCGTGGCCCGGCACGCCGGCGAACTGGACGCCACGGTGGCCGAGCAGACCCGGGAGCTCACCACGGCCAACGCCGAACTCAAGGCCAGCGTGGAGCAGCTGGAGCGCGCCCGGGAGGAGATCCTCTTCAACCAGCGCCGGCTGGAGGCCCTGGTGAACCTGGCCCGGCTGGGGGACGCCACGCCCCAGGACATCGCGGACTTCGCCCTGGAGGAGGCGGTGCGCCTGACCCGCAGCCGCATCGGCTACCTGCACTTCATCCGGGAGGACGGGAGCATCGAGATGCACTCCTGGTCCCGGGAGGTGCGGGCGGACTGCGCCGCGGTCGCCGTGGCCCACCACGGCCTGGCCCGGGCCGGGATCTGGGCCGACTGCGTGCGGGAGCGCGCCCCGGTGGTGCACAACGACTACCCGGCCGAGGCGGGCCGCAAGGGCCTGCCCCAGGGCCATGTGTCCCTGCGCCGGCACATGAGCGTGCCGGTGCTCCTGGACGGGCGGGTGGTGGCCGTGGCCGGGGTGGGCAACAAGCAGGAGCCCTACACCCCCACCGACGTGCACCAGCTCTACCTGTTCGCGGACACCCTGTTCCGCATCATCCACCAGCAGCGGAGCCGGCTGGCGCTGGAGGAGGCCAAGACCGCGGCCGAGGCCGCCAACCGGGCCAAGAGCGAATTCCTGGCCAAGATGAGCCACGAGATACGCACCCCCATGAATGCGGTGCTGGGCATGAGCGACAACGTGCTGCACACCGCCCTGGACCCGGAGCAGCGGGAGATGGTGGAGACCATCCACCGCTCGGCCGGCAGCCTGCGCACCATCATCGACGACATCCTGGACATCTCCCGCATCGAGGCCCGGCGCCTGGTCCTGGCCCAGGAGGATTTCGACCTGGCCGAGGCCCTGCAGCAGGCGGTGCAGCCCTTTGCCCGGCACGCCGCGGACAAGGGGCTGGAGCTGGCCGTGGACGCGGATTTCGCGGCTGCGCCCTGCGTCAAGGGCGATCCGGTGCGGTTCCGCCAGATCGTGGCCAACCTGCTGGGCAATGCGGTCAAGTTCACACCGCGCGGCCGGGTCTGGGTGCGCGCGTCCTCGGCCCTGGCCGGGGAGGGCCGGGTGGCGGCCGTTCTGGAGGTGCGGGACACCGGCATCGGCATTCCCGCGGGCAAGCTGGAGGCCATCTTCGACGCCTTCACCCAGGCGGACACGGACCAGGCCGCGCGGGCCGAGGGTTCGGGCCTGGGCCTGGCCATCGTCAAGGAGCTGGCCCAGATGATGGGCGGTGCGGTGCGGGCCGCGAGCGAGCCGGGCCAGGGGGCGCGCTTCACCTGCACCCTGGACTTCCCCGCGGGCGACCCGGCCGCGGCCGCGGCGCGGCCGGCCGAGGAGCCGGTGGCCGTGGACGAGGCCCGGCGGCTCACGGTGCTGCTGGCCGAGGACAACCAGGAGAACGTCAAGGTGGCCACCACCTTCCTGCGCCGCCTGGGGCACGCCTGGGAAGTGGCGGGCGACGGCCGCGAGGCCCTGGACCGGCTGGCCGCAAGGCGCTTCGACCTGGTGCTCATGGACCTGGAGATGCCCGTCATGGGCGGGCTGGAGGCCGCGGCCCGCATCCGGGCCGGCGAGGCCGGCGAGGCGGCCCGCACGGTGCCCATCCTGGCCCTGACCGCGCACGCGGTGTCCGGGTTCCGGGAGCAGTGCCGGGATGCGGGCATGGACGGGTTCCTGGCCAAGCCCATGAGCTTCCGGGAACTGGCCGCGGCCCTGCGCCTGGCCGCCCCGTCCGCGGAGGGGGAGGCCCGGACGGCCCCGGACTCGGACTCCGAGGTGCTGGACAAGGCCGCGGCCCTGCAGAGCCTGGACAACGACGAGATCCTCTACGCCGAGCTGGTGCAGATCTTCCGGCGCAACACGCCCCTGCGCCTGGAGGAGCTCCAGGCCGGTTTCCAGGAGAAGGACCGGGAGGCTGCCGCGCGGGCGGCCCACTCCCTCAAGGGCAACGCGGCCACGGTGGGGGCCATGCCCCTCTCCCGGCTGGCGGACGCGGCCTACGGCCACCTGCGCCAGGGTCGCTGGGCCCAGGCCGAGGCCCTGCTCCCCGGCCTGGCCGAGGCCCTGGACCGGGTGTTGCGCCGCCTGGGGCAGGAGTAGCGCGCCAGGGCGATGGATTCCAACCACCTGCAGCGGAAGGGCGGGACGCGAACATGGGCCACATCCTCATCGTGGACGACGACGAACTCATCGGGCACCTGTTGGGCCGCATGGTCCAGGACATGGGCCACACCAGCCAGTGGGTGCAGACCCTGGGCGGGGCCCGCGAGGCCGCCGCGGCCGGGACGTTCGACATCGTGCTCCTGGACGTGCACCTGCCCGACGGCAACGGCCTGGACCTGCTGCCCCGGCTCATGGCCTCGGCCTCGGCGCCGGAGACCATCATCATCACCGCGGCCGGCGATCCGCGCGGCGCGGAGCTGGCCATCGGCAGCGGAGCCTGGGACTACATCGGCAAGCCGGTGAACCTGGCCGAGCTGCGCCTGTCCGTGGCCCGGGCCGTGGCCTTCCGGGAGAGCAAGCTGGCCAGCCGCCGCACCGCCACCTTCCGGCGGGCGGATATCGTGGGCGGCAGCCCGCAGCTGGCCGCC
The DNA here is from genome assembly GCA_002452635.1 of Desulfovibrionaceae bacterium UBA6814. Lineage (GTDB taxonomy): Bacteria > Desulfobacterota > Desulfovibrionia > Desulfovibrionales > Desulfovibrionaceae > UBA6814. The sequence continues at coordinate 5,167 of DKEU01000087.1, forward strand.
TGCCTGGACCAGGCGGCCCAGGCCGCGGACAGCGACGCCGCGGTGCTCATCACCGGCTCCACGGGCACGGGCAAGGAGGTCCTGGCCCGGGCCATCCACGACAACAGCCGGCGCTCGGCCTATCCCTTCGTGGTGGTGGACTGCGCGGCCCTGCCCCCCACCCTGGTGGAAAGCGTGCTCTTCGGCCACCGCAAGGGGGCCTTCACCGGCGCGGACCGCGACCGGGACGGCCTGGTGGCCCAGGCCCACCGGGGGACCCTGTTCCTGGACGAGGTGGGCGACATGCCCCCGGACGCCCAGCGCATCTTCCTGCGGGTGCTCCAGGAGCGCCGCTTCCGGCCCGTGGGCGAGGACCGCGAGCGGCAGAGCGACTTCCGGCTGCTGGCCGCCACCAACCAGGACCTGGAGGCCCTGGCCGAGGCGGGCCGCTTCCGTCCGGACCTGCTCTTCCGGCTGCGCTCCTTCGTCATCAGCCTGCCCCCCCTGCGGGAGCGCCGGGGCGACGTGCGCGAACTGGCCATGCACTGGACCGCGGTCCTGTGCCAGCGGGCCGGGCTGGACCCCAAGGGCCTGTCCCGGGAGTTCCTGGACATCCTGGAGGCCGGGGAGTGGCCGGGCAACGTGCGCGAACTGGTGCAGGCCCTGGACCGGGCCGTGGCCGCGGCCCGCCGCGAGCCGCAGCTCAGGCCCGAGCACCTGCCCCGGGAGCTGCGCGCCCACGCCGCCCGGGAGGCCCTGCGCGGCCGGGAGGCCCCGCCGGCCGGCGCGGCCCAGGGGCCGGGCCTGCCCACCTTCGCAGCCTTCCGCCGCGACCTGGTGGCCCGGGGCGAGCGGGAGTACCTCACCTCCCTGGTGGAGCGGGCCGAGGGCTCCCTGGAGCAGGCCATGCGCCTGTCCGGCCTGTCCAAGACGCGGCTCTACGAACTGCTCCGCACCCACGGCCTGCGCCTGAATCCCTGATCCATCGGCTCGTTTTCCGAACTTTCCGCTTCTATCGGAGTGTTTCCGCTTTTTTCGGAATACTCCGGTTTTTCCGCACTCCCCGGGCCGGGCCGGTTTGCTGCGTCCCTGAGATGCAGTGTCTTAACCATCCGCAATTCAAGGATAAGTATTCGAAGCGTCAGCAGGGGGACCGCTGGTACGCTTGTTGCCATGGGTGGAGCAAGCCCCGGGTCGGGGCCATCGCTGAGACGCAAGGAGCACAGCAATGGAAAGCGCGAACTCTTATGCCGATACGGGCCTCAAGCTGCGGGCCGACGCCCTGCTGGCCTATGGCTGCGGGCACGGGTGCCGGATCCGGGCCAAGGGCGAGGGGCGGGCTGCCGAGCTCGTCGCCATCGGCCGGCAGTGGGCCAGGGTGCGGATCGCCCCGGGCAGTCCCGGCCTGAAGCCGGGCGAGGCCGTCTGGCTGGAGCCGGGGCTGAAGCCCGGCCATGACCTGCCCAGGGACATCCCCGGGCGGGTGGCGGGCCGCCGGGACAACGAATTGTGGGTGGCTTTCGCCACCCCCTTGGCCGCGCCCCTGCTGGACCTGCAGTCGTCGTTGGAATCTTGCTCCGAGGCCTGAGGCCCGGGCGCCACATCATACCGAGAGAGGGAATAGCCATGTTCAAGCATCTTCGCCTGGGCGCCAAGCTGGGTCTTGGCTTCGGAGCCCTGATCGTGATCACCCTGTGTCTTGGGATACTTGCCTATGTCAACATGCGCAGCGCCGCCACCGGCAGCGACAAGCTGGCCCGGATGTACGTGCCCGAGGTGGCCGAGGCCATGGCCATCCAGCAGTCCACCCAGGACGCCATGCTGGCCACCCGCAGCTTCGCCCTGTCCGAGGACCCCACGTACTGGGACGAGGCGCAGCAGCTCTTCAACGGCCTGCGCGGCCGCCTGGCCAGCGCGGAGAAGCTGGCCGCCGAGTTTCCCGCCCTGGTCAAGCTCCGGGAGGACGTGGCCACAGCCAAGGTCAAGGCGGGGGACTATGAGGCCCTCACCGGCAAGAGCAAGGCCCTGGTGGACAATCTGAAGCGGGATCGCGCCGTGATGGACGAGTCCGCGGCCAAGTTCATGCAGGCCGCCGCCGAATACCTGGCCGGCCAGAACCGCAAGATGTCCGCCCAGATCAACGCCCGGGTCGCCCCGGCCGAGTTGTCCGAGCGCCTGGAAAAGATCTCCGGCATCAACGAGCTCATCGAGCTGGGCAACGACACCCGGGTCAAGAACTTCAAGGCCCAGGCCACCCGCAGCCCCGAGCTCCTGCTCGCGGGCCTCAAGAACTTCCCCAGGATCGCGGAGCGGCTGGCCGATATCCGCGCCCTGACCCGCCTGGAGGAGGATCTGAAGGACCTGGACACCATCAAGGCCGAGGCCGAGGACTACCGAGGGGCCATGGAGGCCTACCTCAAGAACTGGCAGGAGCTGCAAGGCGTGGGGAAGGCCAGGAACCAGGCGGCCGAGAACCTGCTCGAGGCGGCCAGGACCACGGCCGACGCAGGCATGACCCATACCACCCGCATCTCCGACGAGACTGCGGCCAGCCTTGGTGCATCCTCCTGGGTGGTGCTGGTCGGACTGGCCGTGGCGGTGGTCCTGGGCGCCCTGGTGGCCGTGCTCCTCACCCGGGCCATCACCGGCCCCCTGATCAAGGGCGTGGCCTTCGCCACCAGCGTGGCCGGCGGCGACCTGTCCCGCACCCTGGACATCGACCAGAAGGACGAGGTGGGCCAGCTGGCCGAGGCCATGAACACCATGGTGGCCAGCCTCAAGGCCAAGATCGCCGAGGCCGAGGAACAGCAGCGTCAGGCCCAGGCCGCCACGGCGGAGGCCCGCGAGGCCATGGCCGAGGCCAAGCGCCAGGAGGAGAAGGTCTCGGGCATGCTCGCCACCATGCAGCGCATATCCAACCAGGCCGCGGGCATCGCCGAGCGGGTGTCCTCGGCCTCCGAGGAGCTGGCCGCCCAGGTGGAGCAGGTCAGCCGGGGCGCGGAGATGCAGCGCGAGCGCATGACCGAGACCGCCACCGCCATGGAGCAGATGAACGCCACGGTCATGGAGGTGGCCCGCAACGCCAGCGACGCGGCCGGCAACTCGGGCACCGCCCGGGCCGAGGCCGAGCGCGGAGCCAAGATCGTGCGCGAGGCGGTGGACGCCATCGGCGAGGTCCACGACGCGGCGATGCAGCTCCAGGAGAACATGCGCGCCCTGGGCCAGCAGGCCGAGGCCGTGGGCCAGGTCATGAACGTGATTTCCGACATCGCGGACCAGACCAACCTGCTGGCTCTGAACGCGGCCATCGAGGCGGCCCGGGCCGGGGACGCGGGGCGCGGGTTCGCGGTGGTGGCCGACGAGGTGCGCAAGCTGGCCGAGAAGACCATGGGCGCCACCACCGAGGTGGGCGCCAACATCCAGGCCATCCAGGAGGCCGCGCGCAGGAACATGCAAAGCATGGAGCGCGCCTCGGAGAGCGTGGACAAGGCCACCCGCCTGGCCGGCGAGTCGGGCGAGGCCCTGGGCAAGATCGTGGGCCTGGTGTCGGACAGCGCCAGGCAGGTGGAGGGCATCGCCGCCGCCAGCGAGGAGCAGTCCGCGGCCAGCGAGCAGATCAACCGGGCCATCGAGGAGGTCAACCGGGTGGTGGGCGAAACCACCGACGGCATGGTCCAGTCCTCGCAGGCGGTGCAGGAGTTGGCCTCCATGTCCTCGGAGCTGCGCACCCTCATGGCCGAACTGGTCGAAGACAGCGGCGGCCGGTAGCAGCCGCCAGGAGGTATGATGATGAACACCAACAAGCGCACTGCCAACGGCCTGCTCCAGCTGGTGACCTTCCGGGTGGAGGGCGAGGAGTTCGGGGTGGACATCCTGCGGGTGCAGGAGATCATCCGCTCCATGGAGGTGACCAGGGTGCCCAAGGCCCCGGACTTCGTGGAGGGTGTCATCAACCTGCGGGGCAAGGTCATCCCCATCATCGACCTGCGCAAGCGCTTCGGCATCGGCCAGAAGGCCCACGACCGCGACACCCGCATCATCGTCATGGAGATATCCTCCGCCGTGGTGGGGTTCGTGGTGGACTCGGTGTCCGAGGTCCTGCGCCTGCCTGCGGAAACGGTGGAGCCCACCCCCTCGGTGGTGGCGAGCATCGACTCGGATTACATCAGCGGGGTGGGCAAGCTGGACGACCGGCTGCTCATCCTGCTGGAGCTGGACCGCCTGCTGGGCGCCGAGGAACACGAAATGCTCCGGGCTGCCTAGCCCATCCCCTGCGGCCGCCCGGTCTCCCCCCCCTCGGCCGGGCGGCCGCCCCTTTTCAGGAGTGACTATGGACTATCCACCCCCCTCGCCCCTCTTCAAGTCCGCCATCGGGCCGCGCCGCGTGCTGGTAGTTGACGACGACGAACTCACCCAGCGGGTGCTCACGGCCATGCTCGAGGGCCTGGGCTGCACTCCGCTGGTGGCCTCCGGAGGAGAGGAGGCCCTGGGCATGCTCGACGCCGGGGTGAGCCTGGTGCTCCTGGACGCGCTCATGCCCGGCATGGACGGGTTCACCGTGGCCCGGCGCATCCGGGCCGGGGAGCACGCCGAAGTGCCCCTCATCATGGTCACCACCCTGTCCGGCCGGGAGGACCGCCTGCGCGCGGTGTTGGCCGGGGTGAACGACTTCATCGTCAAGCCCGTGGACAAGACCGAGCTCATGGTGCGCATGGCTTCGCTCCTGGCCCTCAAGGACGCCCGGGACCAGACCCGGGACTCCCTGCGCGAACTGGAGCGCACCTCCCGGGAGCTGCGCCAGGTGCGGGAGGAGCTGGAGCGCCGGGCGGAGGAGGGCGCGGCCCGGCTCCTGGAGGCCAGCATCCGGCTGCGCGCCGAGGCCGAGGCCCAGGAGCGCATGCAGTGGGAAACGGACCTCATCGGGCACATCTTCCGGCACTCCCGGGAGGGCCTGGCGCTCATCGACGCCGGGGGAATCATCATCCGGGTCAACCGGGCCTTCACCGCCATCACCGGCTACACGGAGGAGGTGCTGGGCAGGAGCCCGAGCCTCCTCAAGTCCGACCGCCACGACGAGGCCTTCTATGCCGGGGCGTGGATATCCCTGACCGACGCGGGCCAGTGGTCCGGGGATGTCTGGATCCGGCGCAAGAGCGGGGAGGCCTGCCTGGTGCGGCTGGGCGTCGCGGCCGTGCCCGAGAGCGGCGGCCGGCCCGGCCATTACCTGGGCATGTTCCACCAGGTCGCCGACGCGGCCTGAGCCTGTCGGGCGCTTTTCGCCCGGCCGTTTCAGCAGGCCGGGCCGGCCGCG
>DKEU01000127.1:0-9057 GCA_002452635.1 Desulfovibrionaceae bacterium UBA6814
AGGCGTCCTTCATCACGAACTCGCGGCCGCGCATGAGCCCGAAGCGGGGGCGAATCTCGTCGCGGAACTTGGTCTGCACCTGGTAGAGGTTCACCGGGAGCTGCCGGTAGCTCTTTATTTCGCCGCGCACCAGGTCGGTGATGACCTCCTCGTGGGTGGGGCCCAGGCAGTAGTCGCGGCCGTGCCGGTCCTCGAAGCGCAGCAGCTCCTTGCCGTAGACCTCCCAGCGGCCGGACTCGCGCCACAGGTCCCCGGGCTGGACCATGGGCATGAGCACCTCCTGGGCCCCGGCGCGGTTCATCTCCTCGCGGATGATGTCCGCCACCTTGTTGAGCGCGCGCAGGCCCAGGGGCAGGTAGGTGTAGATGCCCGAGGTGAGCTTGCGGATCATGCCGGCGCGGGTGAGCAGCTTGTGGCTGACCACCTCGGCGTCGCCCGGGGCCTCCTTGAGGGTGGGCGCGTACATCTTGGACAGTTTCATGCAGTGCGTCTCCGTTCTTCGAGGAATGTGTCGAGTTCGTCGAGAAAGGCGGGCAGCAGGTCCTTTTCCTTGACCTTGCGCACCACCTCGCCCTTCCGGAAAATTATGCCCAGGCCGCGGCCGCCGGCCAGGCCGATGTCCGCCTCCCGGGCCTCGCCCGGGCCGTTCACCACGCAGCCCATCACCGCCACGGTGAAGACCTCGGGCACGGCCATGAGATGCTTCTCCACGGCCCGGGCCAGGTCGGCCAGGGCGATCTCGGTGCGGCCGCAGGTGGGGCAGGCCACGATCTCCGGCCCCCGGGCGCGCAGGCCCAGGGCGCGCAACAGCTCCCAGGCCACCAGCATCTCGTCCACCGGGTCGCCGGTCACGGATACCCGCAGGGTGTCGCCCAGGCCTTCCGCGAGCAGAATGCCCAGGCCCGCGCTGGACTTCACCGCGGCCCGGGTCAGGGTGCCGGCCTCGGTGACCCCGATGTGCAGGGGGTAGTCGCACCGGCCGGCCAGGAGCCGGTAGGCGGCCACGGTGTTCAGCACCGAGGAGGACTTGAGGGAAATCTTGATGTCGTGGAAGCCCCGGTCCTCCAGGAGCCGGACGTGGCCCAGGGCGCTCTCCACCATGGCCTGCGGGGTGGGGCCGCCGTGCTTCTTGAGCAGGGCCTTTTCCACGGACCCGGAGTTCACCCCGATGCGGATGGGCGCGCCCCGCTCCTGGGCCGCGCGCACCACCGCGTCCACCGGCCGCTTGCCCCCGATGTTGCCGGGGTTGATGCGCAGGGCGTCCACCCCGGCGTCCAGGGCGGCCAGGGCCAGGCGGTGGTCGAAATGGATGTCCGCGATGAGCGGAATGGGCGACTCGGCCTTGATGGCCTTGATGGCCCGGGCAGCGTCCTGGTCCAGCACGGCCAGGCGCACCACCTCGCAGCCCGCGGCGGCCAGCTCGCGGATCTGGGCCAGGGTGGACAGCACGTCCCGGGTGTCGGTGCAGCACATGCTCTGCACCACCACCGGGTTGTCCCCGCCGACGGCCACGCCGCCGATGCGCACCACCCTGCTGGGGCGTCGAGATTTCACCACGCTTTCCATAACCGTACCGGGACCCGAGGCTTATCCCAAATCCCGGCGCAAGCCAAGAACGGGCTTGGGCTCAGACCAGCTTGAGCAGCAGGGCGTAGAGACCGGCCAGGGCGGCCAGGAGCAGGCCGGTGGCGCGGCACAGGGTGAGGAGGTTGGCCAGGCGGGCGTCGGTCCAGCCGGCTCCCTCGGGGCCGAACTCGGGCTTGTCCTTGGGCTTGCCGAAGTACACCGCGGGCCCGCCCATGCCCCCGCCGCACAGCCAGGCCGCCGCGGCCATGGGCCAGCCTGCGTTGGGGCTCTCGGACTTGCGGGCGTCCTCCAGCAGGTGGAGGTAGGCCTCGTCCCAGTCCAGGCGCAGGAGCCAGCCCGCGGCCAGCATGGCGAAGGCGGCGATACGGGCGGGCACGAAGGCCAGCACGTCGTCGGCCCGGGCCGCGAACCAGCCCGCGAACCGCCACTCGTCGGTCTTGTAGCCCCACATGGAGTCCAGGGTGGACACGGCCTTGTAGACCCACAGCCAGGCCGGGCCGCCCACGGCCAGGAACAGGAAGGGCGCGACGAACGCGTCGTTCAGGTTCTCGGCCAGGGTCTCGGCCAGGGCGCGGCGCAGGCCCGCCTCGTCCAGGCCCCGGGTGTCCCGGCTCACCAGCATGGCCAGGGCCCCGCGCGCGGCCTCCAGGTCGCCCCGCTCCAGGCTGGCCGCCACCGCCCTGCCCTCGCGCAGGAGCTGGCCCAGGGCCAGGCCGGCATAGGCCAGGTACAGGGCCAGGACCAGGCCCAGCCAGGGCAGAGATGCGGCGAACCAGGCCACGCCCCCGGCCGCGCCGGCCAGGAGCAGCACCGCGGCCGCGCCCTTGGCGCGCTGCGCCCCGGCGCTGCCCGCCCGCACCAGGGGCGAGAGCTCGGCCGCGGCCTTGCCCACCAGCCGCACCGGATGCGGCCAGGCCGGCGGGTCGCCCAGGGCCAGGTCCACGAGCACCGCGACCAAGGGCAGCAGGGTCCAGAGCAGGTCCGTGTCCATGCGGCCTCCGTAAAAATAAAGCGGGCGCGACGGTTTCCGTCGCGCCCGCAAAATGCCACGAGTTTCCGGCCTAGTCCACCTTTCGCCAAACCACTCCCCGGTCCGCGAGGTCCAGGCAGTGGGTGGAGCAGGAGATGCAGGGGTCGTAGGCCCGCACCAGCATGGAGAGCTTGAGCTCGATGGACTCGGCCGGCTCGTCCTTGATGAGCGGGGTGATGGCGGCCATGTCGTACTGGATGTTGGCGTGGTTCTGGTTGGTGGGGATCACGCAGTCCGCGTGGCAAATGCGGCCCTGGTCGTCGTACTCGTAGGAGTGGAACAGGATGCCCCGGGGCACCTCCACCGCGCCCACGCCCTTGCCCGCCTGGAGCCGCACCGGAGCCGGGGCCTCGGGCCGCACCCCGGTCTTGATGAGCTCGTCCAGGATGCGCACCGAGTCCTCGGTGGAGTGCACGCACTCCACCAGCTGGGCCACGGTGATGAAGTAGGGATTGTGGCAGGGGGCCTTGAGGCCCAGCTTGTCCGCGGCCTTCTTGGCCCCGGGGTGCAGCAGCCCGTGGTTCAGGTTGAACCGGGCCAGGGCGCCCACCATGTAGGACTTGGCCTGGTTGCGGCTCCACTTGGCCGTGGACTGGGGCACCAGGTACTCGTTGGTCAGGTTCAGGTACTCCGAGGCGGGCCGGCTCTGGTCCTGGCTGGTGCCCACCTGGCCCCAGAGCAGCGGGTACTCGCCGGGATGCACCAGGCCCACGTACTCGGTCTCCCGGGTGAAGTCCGGGATGGCCCCGGCCACCGAGGCCACCAGGTCCACCACCGCGTCCAGGGCCTTGAGGGAATCGTTCAGGCGCTTGCGCAACGCCTTGAGCTCGTCCAGGGTCGGGACCTTGTGGAACCCGCCCGGGCACAGGCGCTGGGGATGGGTGGTGCGGCCGCAGATGGCCTGGCTGAACTCGTTGGACAGCCGGCGCAGGCCGATGAGGGTGGTGAGCTCCTTCTTATGGGTGGACGCCAGGGGGATCACCGAGCCCACGCCCAAATAGTCGGGCAGGGCCAGATAGCCCACGTGCAGGTAGTGGCTCTGGAGATTTTCTCCATGGATGGCCAGCTTGCGCAACAGGGTGGTCTGGCGCGAGATGCGGATGCCCAGGGCCTCCTCGGTGGCCTGCAACGAGGCCAGCTGGTGCCCGATGGAGCAGATGCCGCAGATGCGCGAGGTGATCTGGTGGATCACGTCGAAGCGCTTGCCCAGGATCATGGCCTCGAAGAAGCGCGGGGCCTCGGGGACCTCCCAGCGGCAGGTCTGGACTACGCCCGCGGGGTCGATCTCGACCACGATGTTGCCGTGGCCCTCGACCCGGGTGAGGTAGTGGACGTCGATCTTCTTGGCGGCGGTGGTTTCGCTCATGATCTATCCCCTGGCGGTTGGTGCCTACCAACCTGCTTAAAAAGTCCGAATCAGCAGGCCGTTCAAAAGGCGTGAGATGCAAGGAAAGGGGAAAATCCAGGGCGCGCAGTGTATCGCCATATACATAAGCGGTCTGGATTTTTCCTTTGACGCAGCAGATTGCGCATTTTCAACGGCCCGCTACAGCGGGGCGCTGGAGAAGCCGAGGAAGAGGCGCAACAGGTCCTGGGCCTCGCGGCGGGAGAACCCGCCCAGGTCTTCCATCACGTAGCGGGCGGCGTCCAGGTTGGCGCCCGGAGCCAGGCCCCGGCAGCCCCAGCACACCGCGCCCTCGGTCACGCAGGCGGCCTTGCACCCGGCCCGGGTGATGATGCCCAGGCAGGCGCGGCCCCGCTCGTAGTTGCAGATGTTGCCCGCCTGCTTGCACTCCATGCAGACCGGGTAGTCCGGCAGCCAGGGGGCCTTGCCGGACAGGAGCTCCTTGACCATGCGCAGGAACTCCGCGCGGTCGATGGGGCAGCCGTGGATCTCCAGGTCCACGGGCACCACCGCGCGCACCGGCCGGGCCGCGTAGGTGGGGTACCAGCGGGCCTTGTCCCCGTAGACCGCCTCGCGGCACTGGGCGTCTTCCATGAAGTTCTTGATGCAGTTGATCCCGCCGATGGTGGCGCAGGCGCCCAGGGCCACCAGGAGCTTGGCCTTGGCGCGGATATCCTTGATGCGCTTCTCGTCCTCGGGACGGGTGATGGAGCCCTCCACAAAGGCGATATCGTAGTCGTCGCTCCGCTCGGTCATGACCTCGCGGAAGTTCACCACGTCCACGTGGGCCAGCACATCCAGGAGCTTCTCCTCCAGGTTGGCCACCTGGAGCTGATCGCCTTCGCAGCCGGCGAAGTCGAAGAACGCGATCTTGGGCTTGGCCATGGTTCCTCCTCCTGTCGCCAGGCTAGATGGCCTCTTCCAGGGATTCGATGGCGGTGTACTTGAACACCGGGCCGTGGATGCAGGCGCTCTTGCCGTTGATCTGGCAGTGGCCGCACNNGCACTTGCCCAGGCCGCACTTCATCTTCCGCTCCAGGGACACGTAGATGCGCTCGGGCGAGATGCCCAGGCCGCAGCAGTCCTTGATCACGAAGCGGTACATGATGGGCGGGCCCACCATGGCCACGTAGGTGTTGTCGATGTCCAGGCTGAGCTTGGGCAACAGTGTGGACACCACGCCCACGTTGCCGGTCCACCCGTTCTCGGCGCGGTCCACGGTCTCCAGCAGCTCCACGTCCTGGCGGCCGGCCAGCTCCTCGATCTGGTGCACGAAGATGCGCTCGGACGGGGTGCGGGTGCCCACCAGGATGATGATGCGGCCGAACTCGTCGCGGTGGCGGAGCTGATAGTTGAGGAGGCTGCGCAGGGGGATGAAGCCCAGGCCGCCGGCGATGAAGAGGGTGTCCTTGCCCACGAACTCCTGCACCGGGAAGAAGGTGCCGTAGGGGCCGCGCACCCCGACCTTCTGGCCGGGCTCCAGGGCGTGCAGGGCGCCCGTCACGGTGCCGATCTTGCGCACCGCGATGTCGAACTCCGGGGTGTCCGGCGAGGGATGGGAGCTGACCGAGAACGGGGCCTCGCCCACGCCGAAGATGGAGAGCTGGATGAACTGCCCGGGCTTGTGGGCCAGGTTGCGGCCGCTGTCCAGGCGGAAGCTGAAGCGGGACACGGTGTCCGACAGCCTCTCCTTGTCCACCAGGGTGGCCGGCTTGGGCACGTAGGGCGAGAAGTTCTTGCGGGTCATCGCGTCTCCTCCCACAGCGCGTTGAACACGTCCTTGGGATTGGCGATGCGGGCGGTGCAGGCGCGCACGCAGCGACCGCACCCCACGCAGCCCAGCTCGCCGATCATGTCGTTGATGTACTTGCCCTTGCGGAAATAGCGGTGGCGGTAGCGCTCCCGGGCCTGGGGCCGGAAGTTGTGGTCCCCGGCCACCAGGGCGAAGGAGCTGAGCATGCAGGCGTCCCACTCGCGGAAGCGGTGGCCCTTCTGCAGGCTCTCGTCCAGCTCCTCCCGGATGTCGAAACAGTAGCAGGTGGGGCAGACCACGTTGCAGGAGCCGCAGGCCAGGCACAGCCGCGCCTTCTCCCGCCACAGGGTGGAGTTCCAGCTCTTGGCCAGGACCTGGGGCACCTCCTGCCAGGGGAACTTGAGCCCGTTCTCCCCGGCCTTCTTGCGCACGGCCTCGCCCACCTTGCGGGCGGCCTCGCGGTCGGCCAGGGTGGCCTTGACCACCGGGCCGCAGGCCAGGAGCATCTCCTCGCCCCGGGGGGAGCCCACCTTCACGTGGAAGGAGGCCGGGCCGATCTTGGTCCAGTAGAGGTCGAAGCCCAGGTCCGCGGTGGCGGTGCCCATGGTGCCCCAGAAGGCCGTCTCCGCGATGCGCAGGGGCTCCAGGGCGAACACCGCGATGTTCTCGCGGCGGCGCAGGTAGTACTGGTCCGGGGCCCCGGACTCCATGATCTGGTCCAACTGGGCGATGGCCCGCACGTCGTAGGGGTGCACCCCGAAGAGCAGCACCGCCGGGGCCTCGAACACCGGCTGGGCCTCGCACTTGGCCACGTCGTAGCGGATGAGGTCCTCCCGCGGGGGCAGGAAGAACCGCTTGTGGGAGTTGTAGGCCATGTCGTAGTCCCAGGCGATCTCCACGCCCTCGCTCCAAGGAGCGAAGTCGTAGAACCCGCCGGGCACCGCGGTGGGCACCTGAACCGAGTAGTCGGCTGACCACTTCTTGAGCAGTCCGGGAAGCTGCTCCATGTACACCGTATAGGCAGGCATCGGCTCCTCCGGCGCCGGGGCGGACGCATGCAACCACCGCCCCCGCAGTAGATGACCGGCGGGCTGACGCCCGCCGCTGGGGACCGCCGGGCCCAGGCTGGGTTCGGCAGGATAGCCCTTATACGGAACACCCCTAGGTGAAGCAACCCTTGCGCAATAAATCACAAAAAGGCGGACTACGCCAGCGGCCGGGGCTTCCTCCCCGGCGTCGGGCTGTCACGAAAACTCCTAAAATGACTTGAAACTCCTTGTGGTTTAAGGATAGCTAGGTGCAGCCCCACTGCGCTCGGGCGGGCGGGGGGAGGCACACCCTGATCCAGGAGGAAGACATGGCTGGACGGTTCTCTTTCAGCACCAAGCTCTCCATCGGCTGCATCGCGCTGGTGCTCATCACTGCAACCCTCATGGGGCTCATCAACTTCTTCCAGGTGGAGGCGTCCCTCACCGAACAGGGCGAGGACGGGCTCAAGGGCTACGCCGACCTCATCACCCAGACCCTGGGCATGCAGAACACCATCACCCAGGCCAAGGTGGACTCGGACCTGGTGCTCATGGACCTGGAGTTCGGCCGGCACGGCAAGGTGGCCCTGGACCAGGCCAGGCCCATGACCATGGAGATCGTGAACCAGGTGACCAAGGCCAAGGAGACCGTGACCATCCCCACCCTGATGGTGGGCGACCAGGCCATCACCGGCGACTTCTCCATCGTGGACACGGTGCAGAAGGCGGTGGGCGGCACGGCCACCATCTTCCAGGTGCTGCCGGGCAAGCTCCTGCGGGTGTCCACCAACGTGCGCAAGCTGGACGGCAACCGGGCCACGGGCACTTACATCCCGGAGGACAGCCCGGTGTACAAGACGGTCATGTCCGGCGAGACCTACCGGGGCAAGGCCTTCGTGGTGAACGACTGGTACATCACCGCGTACAAGCCCTTGCGCGACGCCGCGGGCAAGATCGTGGCCGTGCTCTACGTGGGCCGGCTCATCCTCACCCCGGAGCTGCGCGACCTGCTCTCCCAGGTCACGGTGGCGGGCAGCGGCTACGCCTACCTGCTGGGCGCCGACGGCATGACCCTGGTCCACCCGGACAAGGAGATCGAAGGCAAGAAGAAGGTCACGGAATTCCCCTTCGGCCAGGCCCTGCTGGACCAGAAGGACGGGCTGGTGCGCTACGACTTCAGCGGCCGCAAGGTCTCCTACGTGCGGCTGTTCGAGCCCTGGGGCTGGACCTTCGGCATCGCCCTGCGCGAGGACGACATGCTGCACGGCCTGGACCGCAAGCTGCTCTACACCAGCCTGGGGTCCGCGGGCGCGGCGGTGCTCCTGTCCCTGCTCCTGGTGCTGCTCTTCAACCGGGCCATGGTGGCCCCGCTCAAGGCCGCGGCCAAGGTGGCGCGGCTGGCTTCCCAGGGCGACCTGGCGGTGCGCATGGCCATCAAGCATCAGGACGAGGTGGGCGAACTGTGCCACGCCTTCAACAACCTCATGGAGCGCATCAACCAGACCCTGTGCGAGAACGAGAACTTCGTGAATATGCTGAACGCGGTGCCCGACCCCATCTTCGCAGCGGGCATGGACGGAGTCCTGCTGGCCGCCAACAGCGCCACCACCCGCGCCACCGGCAAGGATCTGGCGTCGCTCGTCAAACGACGCTGTACGGACGTGCTCCCCACGGCCCTGTGCGCCTACGACCAGGGCACGGACGAAGGTTTCCACGAACTCTCCCAGGGCGGCCGGACCCGCTACGTCAAGCTGGTGCAGGACAAGCTGGTCGGCTGCGACGGCAAGGTGATGGGCAAGGTGGTCATGGCCAAGGACGTGACCGACATGGTGCTCAAGGAGCGCGAGCTGGAGAAGAACCTGGGCCACATGGCCGAGGTGAACGCCACCGTGGCCGAGGCCGTGGAGCGCATCGCCGAGAACCTGGAGGCCATGTCCGCCCAGGTGAACGAGGCCTCCTCGGGCGCCGAGCTGCAGAGCCGGCGCACGGACGAGACCGCGACGGCCATGGACCAGATGAACAGCACCGTGCTGGACGTGGCCAAGAACGCCGCGGCCGCGGCCGATAACGCCGAGGCCGCCCGGGCCAAGGCCCTGGAGGGCGCGCAGGTGGTGGGCCGGGCCGTGTCCTCCATCGGCCAGGTGCAGGGCCAGGTCACCGCGCTCAAGGAGCGCATGGACCGGCTGGGCTCCCAGGCCGAGGGCATCGGCCGCATCATCGGGGTCATCAACGACATCGCGGACCAGACCAACCT
>DKEU01000127.1:9096-9932 GCA_002452635.1 Desulfovibrionaceae bacterium UBA6814
CCGCCACCAAGGAGGTGGAGACCTCCATCATGGAGATCCAGGCCGGCACCCGGGAGGCCATCGCGGCCACCGAGAGCGCGGCCGGCGAGATCGCCACCTCCACGGACATGGCCAACCAGTCCGGCGAGCGCCTGAACGAGATCCTCTCCATCGTGGAGAGCACCAACCAGCAGGTCCAGTCCATCGCGGCCGCGGCCGAGGAGCAGTCGGCGTCCAGCGAGGAGATCACCCGCTCCATCGAGGACGTGCGCCGCATCTCCGCCGAGACCGCCCAGGGCATGTCCGCCGCGGCCCAGTCCGTCCACGAACTGGACGCCCTGGCCCGCCGGCTCAAGGACCTTGCCAGCTAGGCCGGGAACTCACGCGAGAAACAAAGGACGCCGGGCAAGCCCGGCGTCCTTTTTCATTCCTCGGGAAAGCCCCCGCTGGAGCGCAGGGCCTCATAGAGCAAAATTCCCGCCGCGGTCGAAAGATTCAAACTCCGCACCTGGCCCCAGATGGGCAGGCGCACGCACAGGGGGTGGGCGGCCAGAATCTCTTCCGGCAAGCCGCGGGTCTCGGGGCCCAGGACCAGGGAGTCCTCGGGGGTGTAGGCGAAGCGGTCGTAGCGCTCGCCCTGGCGGGCGCTGGTGAGCACCATGCGGCGCTCGGGGTAGGCGCCCAGGTAGCTCGCGAAGTCGGGCCACACCGCCTTGTCCACGTGGGGCCAGTAGTCCAGGCCCGCGCGCCGGAGAAAGCGATCCTCCAGGGAGAAGCCCAGGGGCTCGATGAGGTGCAGGGGCGTGCGGGTGGCTGCGCACAGCCGCGCCACGTTGCCGGTGTTGGGCGGAATCTCG
>DKEU01000218.1 GCA_002452635.1 Desulfovibrionaceae bacterium UBA6814
GGGGGGGGGGCCGGGCCGGGGGGGGGGACCCCGGCCCGGCGCTTTACTGGAGGGCGGCCCGGGAGGCCGGGCGCTCGTTGGAGGGCGCAGGGGAGAGGGTCTGGGCGTGGTTGTTTTCGATTATCTGGTGGAAACGGGAGGACGGTTCAACCCGGCCTTCGAGCAGGCGCAGGGCGGCGGCGAACTCCTTCTCCGCCTCGTGGCGGCGGCCGGAGGAGGAGAGGATGACCCCCAGGTTGTTGCGGATGCGGGCTTCCACCACGGGCATGCCGCCCAGGCTGTCCAGCATCTCCAGGGCCTGGCGCTGCATGGTTTCGGCCAGGATCACGTCGTTGTGCTCCAAGGCGTACATGCCCCCCCGCCACAGGGAGTTCATGATGCGCACCGTCTTGCACCGGCCGCAGCAGGATTTAGACATGGTCGGCCACCTCCTCGGCCCAGGACGTGACCTCGACGCGGCCGGGGTCCCCGTCGATTTTCAGGGACTCGGCCACCAGCACCGCACCCAGGGCCTCGGCCTTCTCGGCGATGGCGTCCACCGCGCCGCAAAAGTGCGTGTAGCTGGAATCCCCGCACCCGAAGACCGCGACCTTGCGGCCCGTAAGCCCGGCCTGGTCCAGGTCCTCGTACAGGGGCACGAAGTCGTCCTGCAGCTCCACGTCCTCGTCCCCCCAGGTGGAGGAGCCCAGGAGCACCAGGTCGAACCCTTCGGCCAGGCCCGCGGCGGACACGTTGGCGGCGTTCTTCAGCTCCACGGCCAGCCCCCGGTCCTGCAGGGCGGCGGCCGCGTATCCCGCGGCGGTTTCGGTGTTCCCGGTGGTGGACCCGTACACGATCAATACCGTTGCCATCTGGTTCTCCTTTGGCCGGATGTTTCCTCCGAATGCCGGCTGGCAATCTTGATAATGAAATTCAATTTCATTTGCAAGGGGGGGGGACTGGGGAGGTGCGAAATTTCCCCAGGCAGTTTCCAGGGCAGCGGGGAGATCGGGGCGGCGGGGCGGGCCAGGGACTGGTTCCCGCGCCTCTGCCCAGGCGAACCACGCCGCGTTGCAGGCGGCGCGCCTGCCGCCCGGAGCGACCGGCGGCGAGGCGGCCACTCGAGAATTCGTGATAATCTCATGTATTCCTTGGATTTCAGCACGAAACCGAAATCATCCCCAAGCGGCGGCTATGTGAAGAACATGGGGTTTTTTCTGGGGATAACCCACGCAGGTCTTTACTGGCGCGGCTTGGGAGGCTAAGGAACGTCCATGCCCGATCGGCCTTGTGAAACCGCGTTGTTGCAGGCTGTTGAACTGCTCATGGGACAGTTCTCGGAGCAGATTCTTGCCCTGTTGGAGGCCCATGCCCGTGGCGACGTGGAGGCCGAAGCCTTCGAGGCGCGGATCCGGGAGCTGGTGGGCGCGGTCTCGCCCGAGGCCGTGGCCCGGCATCCCGGCCGGCTGGCCCTGGTCCGGCCCGCGCCGTCCCCTCCTGCGCCCCAGCCCACGCCGGCGGTTCCGGCTGTGGAGCCTGCGCCCGCGCCCGAGCCCGACGTTGCGGCCGCCCCCGAGGCCGCGCCTTGCCTGGAGTTGGAGGTTCCCTCGCTGGTCGAGCCGGCCGCAGCGTCCGAGCCGCCGGCCGCGCCCGAGGCCGCGCCTGTCCCGGAACTGGAGATTTCCCCGCTTCCCGCGACGCCCGGGCCGCCGGCCGTTCCCGAGCCTGCTCCGGAGTCCCCGGCCATCCTGGACGGAGTGACCGGGTTCGAGCCCCTGCCGGACTACGAATGGGAGGCCCTGCCGGCCGAGCCGGAACCCGAGGCCGTACCGGAGCCCGACGTTTTCGCCGCGCCCGAGCCCGACGTTGCGGCCGCCCCCGAGGCCGCGCCTTGCCTGGAGTTGGAGATTCCCTCGCTGGTCGAGCCGGCCGCAGCGTCCGAGCCGCCGGCCGCGCCCGGGGCCGCGCCTGACCCGGAACTGAAGATTTCCCCGCTTCCCGCGACGGCCGCAGCGTCCGGGCCGCCGGCCGAGCCCGCGCCTGCTCCGGAGTCCCCGGCCATCCTGGACGGGGTGAGCGGGTTCGAGCCCTTGCCGGATTACGGATGGGAGGCCCTGCTGGCCGAGCCGGAACCCGAGGCCGTACCGGAGCCCGACGTTTTCGCCGCACCCGAGCCCGACGTTGCGGCCGCCCCCGAGGCCGCGCCTTGCCTGGAGTTGGAGATTCCCTCGCTGGTCGAGCCGGCCGCAGCCCCCGAGCCGCCGGCCGCGCCCGAGGCCGCGCCTGTCCCGGAACTGGAGATTTCCCCGCTTCCCGCGACGCCCGAGCCCCCGGCCGAGCCCGCGCCTGCTCCGGAGTCCCCGGCCATCCTGGACGGGGTGAGCGGCTACGAGCACCTGCTCGATGCCGAGTTCGAAGAATCGTCGCCGCCCCCGGCGGCTGCCCAGGCCGCAGCCTCTTCCGTGGCCCCGCGGCCTGCGCCGCCGAAGGCCGGCCCCGCCGCGCCGGCCCGCCCGCGCAAGTCGCCGCCCAAGGACGTGGCGGCAGCGCCCTCCACTCCCTCCCGCACCCCGGCGGCCAGGCCCGCCGCGCCGGCCAAGCCCGCTCCCCGGCCCGAGGCCCCGCCTGCTCCGGAGCAGGCGTCCGCACCGGCCAAGCCGGCCGCGGCGTCGGGTCAGCCTTCCGCAGGCCCGGCCAAGGCCCCGCCGCCGTGTCGGATCAAACCCACGGGCATGGGCGGCAACGTGGTGGTCACGGGCCGCACGGGCGGAGACGACTTGAAGAGGCCGGACCGTCCCTCCATGGGGTTCGGCGACCAGATGTTCGGCAACCGGGACAAGGAGGAGGTCGGGGACCACGCCACCACGTTCGTGTCCCGCCAGGTGCGCCGGGGCCTGCAGGACAAGGCCACCTGGAAGAGCCCCGCCAAGGCTGCGCTGCTCTCGGGCCTGTTGCCCGGGGTGGGCGACTTCTACCTGGGCAAGGTGGGCAACGGGCTGGTGTTCTACCTGGTCTTCTACATCCTGCTCATGCTGCTCATCCTGCGCGGGGATTTGATCCTGGCGGGTGTGTGGGCGGTGGTGGCCATAGTCAGTTCCGGGATGTCGTGGCTGGGCGCGCAGAAGCACAACGAGGCCATCCACCGCATCAAGGACGCGCCCAACCTGCAGAAGAAGACCCGGGAGACCACCTTCACCTTCGATTCCTCCCGGCGGAGGCGTTGAGGCGGGGGCCTACAACTTGTAGCCGATGGCGCGCAGGAATCCCTTGCGCGCGGCCACGTCCTCTTCGGTCTCCAGCCCCTTGGAGCCGAATCCGTCGATGACCCCCAGGATGCCGCGGCCCTGCCCGGTCTCGGCCAGGATCACCTGCACCGGGTTGGCAGTGGCGCAGTGGATGCGGGCCACCTCGGGCACGGCCTTGATGGCGTTGAGCACGTTGACCGGGAACATGTCGCGCATGAAGATGATGAAGGTGTGCCCGGCGGACAGGGCCAGGGCGTTCTTGCGGGCCAGCTCCACCAGGTCGGGGTCGGTGCCCGAGGAGCGCACCAGGCAGGGGCCCGAGGCCTCGCAGAAGGCCAGGCCGAACTTGGCCATGGGCACCGTGCCCGCCATGGCCTCGTGCAGGTCCTCGACGCTCTTGATGAAGTGGGAATGGCCCAGGATGAGATTCAGCTCGCCGGGGTTTTCGATGGTCAGCAGGGTCAGTTCCATGGGGTCTCCTTACGCGTCGCTGTGCACCGCCGTCGAGGCCGGAAACTCGACGTAGAAGGTGCTGCCCTGGCCGAGGGCGGACTCCGCCCAGGTCCGGCCGTTGTAATGCCCTACGATGCGCCGCACGATGGCCAGGCCCAGGCCCGTGCCCTGCGGCTTGAGTTCCGGACGGGCGCCGTTTCCGGCCTGATGGAACAGATCGAAGACGTTGTCCAGTTCCTCGGGCGGGATCCCCTCGCCGGTGTCCTTCACCCACAGCCGCACCCCTCCCTGCGGGGTGCGCCCGGCCCCCACCGTGACGCTGCCGGACGGGGTGAACTTGAGGGCGTTGGACAGGAGGTTCACCAGCACCTGCGCCAGCCGGTCCGGGTCCATGCGCAGCCGGGGCAGGCCCGGCTCCAGGTCCGCGCCGAGGGTCGGCCCCGGCCGGCTCCCGCCCAGGCCCGCGGCCACTTCCAGGGCCTGGCGCACGGCCTTTTCCAGGGACAGGTCCTGATCCCGCCACTGCATGGCCCCGGACTCGATCTTGGACACGTCCAGGATGTCGTTGATGAGCCGGGTCAGGCGTTCGCTCTCCTCGATGATGATGTCCAGGTTCTTGCCGATGCGGTGGCAGCGCTCCTCCCGCACGTCCTCGGACTTTTCCTGCTCCCCGGAGCAGATGAGAAAGTCCCGGCGGATGACCTTGGCGAAGCCGCGCACCGAGGTGAGCGGGGTGCGCAGTTCGTGGGACACGGTGGAGATGAAGTCGGACTTGAGCCGGTCCAGCTCCAGCAGCCGGGCGTTGGCCTCGGCCAGTTCCGTGGCGTAGGTGGACAGGGCCGCGGTGCGTCGCTCCAGGGCGTCGGCCATGTGGTTGAAGGCCGTGGCCAGATGCCCCAGCTCGTCCTGGCGGTTCAGCTCCACCCGGCTGTCCAGGCGGCCCTGGGACATGACCCGGATGGCCGACGCCAGCCGGGAGATGGGCCGGGTGAAGGTGCCGGCAACGAGCAGGCCCAGCAGCACGGCCACCACGAAGGCCGCCGCGGAGGCCACCAGGATGAAGCGCAGGGTGCTGCGGCCGCTCAGGGCGATGCCGGCATAGTCGGTGCTCACCGCAAGCATGGCCAGAATCTGCCCGGCATTGTCCCGCAGCGGCTCGCGGGCCGTGGCCAGGGTCCGGCCGGCCACCTCCTCCATCCCCTCCTGCCGGGCTGCGCCGCTGGCCAGGGTCTCGGCCGGGTCCGGCCACCAGGCCCGGGAGAGCGACCGTCCCGCGGAGTCCGTCAGGGTGGACAGGATGCTTCCGTCCGGCTTCCACTGCAGGGTCACGTCGGCCTTTATCCGTTCCTTGACGGTCTGGAGGAAGTGCACGGTCAGGGGGTAGGTCACGGCCACCACTCCCCGCACGGTGAGGGTGGCCGGGTCCAGGATGGGCGACAGGGCGCGCAGGCACAGGCCGGCGTCCCGGGCCACGAAATCCGAGCCCAGGTCCAGGGCGTAGGCCCCGGCCAGGGCGGGGTCGTCGGAACAGGTGGCGAAGGGCGCCATCTCGGGGCTCTGCGGGCTGTGGGCCAGCAGGTTCTTGTCCGGGCCGAAGACTTCCACCAGGCCCAGGAACCAGAGGTCCCGGTTGTTGTCCAGGAAGACCTGGGCCGCCTCCGGGTTCAGGCTGCGGATGTCGGCCAGTCCGGCCAGGAGGTTGGCCTTGGCCTCGGCCTCGCGGGTGCGCTGCACCAGTTCGGTGCGGGCCTCGGCCAGGGCGGCCAGGTTCTCCTGGAGCACGGACTGCTCCAGGCGCTGCTGGAGGATGGTCATGCCGGCCAGGGTGGTGATGGACAGGGGCGCCACCACCAGCAGGGCGAACGCCCAGCACAGCCGCACCCGCAGCGAACGGCGCGGGTCCAGGCGGGACAGCCAGGAGTGGTGGCGGCGGGTCATTGCTTCCAAGCCTCGTGGAACCGCACGTCGGCGGTGGGCTGCAGCACCAGCCCGTGCACCCGGGAATGCACCGCCAGGAGCATGCGGGGATGGGCCAGGGGCACCCAGGGGACCTCTTGCCGCACGATTTCCTGGAGCTGGACATAGAGCTTGGCCCGGCGTCCGGGATCGGCCTCGCACCGGGCCTGGGCCAGGAGGTCCCGCACCCGGGCGTCCCGCCAGTTGCTCACGTTGAGGTCCGGCGCGCCCGGGGAGCCGGTGAAGCTGGCGGTCAGGAACTCGTCCGGGTCCGGGGTGTCCATGACCCAGCCCAGCAGGCACAGGTCGTGCTCGCCCCGGGTGATCCGGCCCACGTGGGCCGGGAAATCCTGGGACACGATGTGCGTGGTGATGCCCACCGCCTCCAGGTTGCCCTTGATGGCTTCGGCCGCCCGCACCGGGCGGGGGAGGTAGGGCCGGGGGGTGCTCATGGTTAGGAGGGTGACGGAGAATCCCGCTCCCAGGCCGGCCTTGGCCAGGAGCTGGCGGGCCAGGTCCGGGTCGTAGGCCGGGCCGGCCAGGTCCGGGCTGTAGCCGGGCACGCCCGGGGGCAGGACCCCGCGGGCCGGGGCGGCCTGGTCCTGGTAGATGAGCCGCACCAGGGCCTCGGTGTTGATGGCGTGGGCCACGGCCCGGCGCACCTCGGGCCGGTCCAGGGGCGGGCGCTCGGTGTTCATGGCCAGGTAGGACACGGCCAGGCCGGGCAGGGAGTGCAGCTTCGCGTCGGCCATCCGGGCCACCTTGGCCGCGTCCGCGGGCAGCACCCCGGCCATCACGTCCAGGCCGCCTGCGGCGAAATCGTGGAACCGCTGGGCGTCGTTGACCACCGGCCGGAACACCACTTCGGCCAGGCGCGGCGCAGGGCCCCAGTAGAGCGGGTTGGCCCGGACCGTGACCGTGCCGTCCGGAGCCCAGCGGTTGAAGACAAAGGGGCCGGTTCCCACCGGGTGGCGGGCGAAGTCCTTGCCCTGCTCGGCCATGGCCGCCGGGCTGACCACCGAGAGCTGGGGCAGGGTGAGGCCCTGCAGGAATCCGGCGTGGGGCTGGGACAGGGTGAAGAGCACCCGGCGCTGGTCCAGGGCCTTGACCTCGGCCACGTTGCCCAGGGGCATGGGCAGGTTGCGGCTGCTGGCGTAGTAGGCGTGCTGCGGGTTCATGATGCGCTGGAAGCTGAAGGCCACGGCCGCGGCGTCGCAGGGCGCGCCGTCGTGGAAGCGGACCCCGGGCCGCAGGGTGAACAGCCACCGGATGCCGGTGGGGTCGGACTCCCAGGACTCGGCCAGGCCGGGCTTCACTTCCAGGCCGCCGTCCCCCAGCCGGACCAGGCCCTCGAACAGGGCGCGCACGACCTGGATGGAGTCCACGTCCACGGCCCGGGCCGGGTCCAGGGTGGCGCACGGGGCGAGATGGCCGAAGACCAGGCGGGCGGGCGCTCCCGGA
>DKEU01000178.1 GCA_002452635.1 Desulfovibrionaceae bacterium UBA6814
ATGGCCAGCCCCAGGCCGGTGCCCTGTACGCCCTCCACCTCGTTGCGCGCCTCCTGGGTGAAGGCGTCGAAGAGCCGGGGCTGCGCCTGGGGCGCGATGCCCATGCCCGTGTCCTCCACGGTGAACACCAGGCGGATGCTCCCGGCCTCCCCCACCTTGGGCGACTCCGGCAGCGCGACGGCCACGCGGATGCCGCCCTCCCGGGTGAACTTGATGGCGTTGCCCACCAGGTTCACCAGGATCTGCCGCAACCGCGCCGAATCGCCCTCCAGGACCTTGGGCACGTCCGGCGCCACGTCCAGGGCCAGGTTCAGGCCCTTGCCCAGGGCCTGGGCCCCCAGCACCCGCATGGTCGAGTCCAGGGACCGGCGCAGGTCGAAGTGCACCGGAATGAGGTCCAGCCTGCCCGCCTCGATCTTGGAGAAGTCCAGGATGTCGCTGATCAGGCCCATGAGGTGCCCGGCCGAAACCCGCACCGTCTCCAGGAAATCGCGCTGCTCGGGCTTGAGATCCCCCTCCAGCAGGATGTCGGTCAGGCCGATGATGGAGTTCAGGGGGGTCCGTATCTCGTGGCTCATCCTGGCCAGGAACTCGCTCTTGGCCTGGTTGGCCGCATCGGCCTGGCGGCGGGCCTCCTCGAGTTCCGCCATGGTCCGGCGCTGGTTGTCCACCATGACGTTGAAGGACCGGGCCAGGTCCGCCTCCTCGCCCCGGCCCTGCACCGGGACCTGCTCCAGTTCGCCGCCCTCGGTCACCTTCCGGGCGGAGGCCGCCACGTCGCCCAGGGGCTTGGCCATGCGGGCCGCCATGCGGGAGGCCAGCAGGGCCGCAAGCAGGGTGAGCACCAAAAAGACCCCCACCAGCATGAGCTTGAACCGGTCGATTTCCTGGTTGTACTCCTCCATGGACTGGAGCACGGCCACGGACCAGTTCATGCCGGGCACCGTGGCCGTGGCGGCCATGTTCTCCCGGCCCGCCATGGCCAGCCGGCCCAGGCCGTCGGTGCCGCCCACCAGGGCCTCGCCCAGATTTCCCCCGCCGGCATGGGACAGGGACAGGAACTCGGGCAGGCCCTGGCCTTGCGGCGCGAGGATACACCCCCTCTGGTCCACCAGCAGGGCCTGGCCCGGATAGCCCGCCGTCACGTCCGCCAGGACCTTGTCCAGCTTGGCCAAGGGATATTCGGCCAGGATCACGCCAAGGAACTCGTCAAAGTAGCTCACCCGGGCGGCGACGAACCGCAGGACCAGGCCGGCCCGGCCGGGCTTGGCCTCGCCCTGGACCACGATGCTGCCCGGCCGGGCCACGGCGCCGGCCAGGATCGGGTCGGACAGGCTCCACACCCGGGGTTGGGCCACGGCGCCGTTCTCCAGGCGCAGCTCCTCCCGGCCCTGGGCATTGATGAAGGCCAGCGAGGAAAACCGCCGGCCCCGTTCCGTGAAATGCCGCTGCAACAGGGGGTATTGGTTCTTCTTGACGAAGACCTCGATCTCCTCCTGGAAGCAAATCCCGCGGAACGCCTCCCGGGCCTCGTCCACCAGGCCCTCCACCCGGGTCCCCGCATGGCGGGCCATGAGCCCCAGGTTGCTCCCCCGCAGGTCGGACATGACCCCGCTGACCAGGGCGAAGGCCGAAAGCCCCACGGCGAGCACGGCCACCGCCGCCAGGGCCGCCTGGGCCGCGAATATCCGGTTCTTGATGCGGGACAGCATGGGGTCGCTAGTCTCCCTGCCCCACCGGCACGCAGGAGTTCCGCCGGATGACGGCGGCGCCCTGGGGCCCGCGCACGAAATCCAGGAACCGCTGCGCCAAGGGGCCGGGCTTCCCCTTCCAAATCAGGCCCAGCCGGGTGAAGAGCGGATAGTCGGACCCCAGCGGCGGAATGCCCTCCAGGCTGAGGACCCGCGCCTTCCTGTCCGTGAACATGGCCAGGGGGCCGAAGGCGATGGTTCCGGCATGCTCCTCCAGGGCCCTCACCGTCTCGGGGGTGGTGTAGAACACCTTGCCCGCCGGGGCGGCCACGTCCTTGAACCCGGGGAGCTTTTCGCGGACGATCTGCCAGGAGGAGTCCCCCTCCTCCCGGGCAAGGGGATAGATCTTGCCGGGCCTGCCGCCCAGGCCGGACCAGTCCCGGATGGTCCCGGAATAGACGCCCAGGGCCTGTTCCGGGGTGATGTCCACCACCCCCTCCACCCCGGGGTGCACCGCGAACACCACCGGGGTGCGGGCGAAC
Source organism: Desulfovibrionaceae bacterium UBA6814 (assembly GCA_002452635.1). Lineage (GTDB taxonomy): Bacteria > Desulfobacterota > Desulfovibrionia > Desulfovibrionales > Desulfovibrionaceae > UBA6814. Next base: position 2,234 of record DKEU01000178.1, read on the forward strand.
TCCAGGTAGGCCAGGCCGCCTGCGGCCTCCTTCTCGGTCGAGGAGTTGGCCACCCGGCCCAGGGTGGCCTTGCCGTCCTGCACCGCCTTGCGGCCTCCGCTGCTGCCCACCGAGTCGGGCACCTCCACCCTGGCCCCGGGGTTGGCGCGCATGAACGCCTCGGCCAGGCCGCGCAGCACCGCCTGGCTGTCCCCGGTGCCGGGGATGACCAGGACTTCGGTCTGGGCGAGGCCCACGGCGGGCCGCAGACACAGCAGGCAGCAGGCCAGGAGGATGGCAACGGCACTCGGTTTCTTCATGGCGTCTTCCTTGACGGTGTGGCGCAACCCCGGGAAAGTCATTGCACATCAGGCCGGTTGGCTTGGTTGTATAGCAAATGCCCCGGTAAGTGAACCGCATCCAGTGCGCGCGCGCCGGAACGGCCGATGCATGGCCGAAGTTGTCACCCTGCGGGGTTTCCGGTAGGTACCGTCCTCGGTCGGCAGTTCACCCAGGCGTCGCCGCCCCGTACGGGGTGCTAAACCTGCCCTCTCCCCTTCCCTGGCACCGTGTCCCCGCGCCGTGCCGGAAGACGGCGACCACCGGCGTTCCCCAAGGAAAAGGCGCGTGAGCGAGGATACGTCGTGTCTCGAATTCCCCTTCCTTTGCACGTGGCCGACCTCTCGGCCTTTGCCCGCGCCCTGCGCCGCCAACTGGACGGCCTGGAGCGCCTCCCCAGCCACCTGGAGCTCCTGAACCTGCTGGCCAAGGCCGCCGGGTTCAAGAACTTCTCGCACTTCCGCGCCGCGGCCGAGGCCATGGCCGACCAGCCCGCCCCTGCGCCCGACGCCGCCGCGGAAGCTGTGGCCGAACCCGCCACCGTGGACCCCAAGCTGGTGAACCGGCTGTTGCGCCTCTTTGACGGGGAAGGCCGGCTCCTGCGCTGGCCCAAGAAGACCCTGCCGCGCCAGGCCTGCCTCTGGGTGCTGTGGAGCCGCCTGCCCGCGCGCACGGCCATGACCGAGCGCGAGATCAGCGACCGCATCGAGGACCTGCACGCCTTCGGCGACTACGCCTTCCTGCGCCGCCAACTGGTGGACACCCGCCTGGTCACCCGCACCCCGGACGGCCGCCAGTACCGCCGGGTGGAGGCCCAACCCATCCCCGAGGCCCTGGCCCTGCTGGAGCGGCTGAACGCTTAGAAAAGAAGGAGGCCGGCGAAGCCGGCCTCCCTGTCACGAACAAAGAAAAAGGGCCGCTTTCGCGGCCCTGATTCTCTTACTGGTCGGGATGAGATGATTTGAACATCCGACCCCCTGAACCCCATTCAGGTGCGCTACCAGACTGCGCTACATCCCGACCCCAGAAGGGAATGAACTGATACGGCCCGTCCGCTCGTTTGTCAACGCTTTTCCGCGCCGGGAATTTCCGCCGCGATTCCGGCGGCGCGTCAGTCCTGGCCCGGGGATTCGACCCCGGCTGCGCCGCCGGCCGCGCCCGCCTCCAGCAGGCGGCGGATGGACTTGAGCTCCTCGGCCACGCTGCGCTTGAGGTCCGTGAGGCCCTCGGCCTGCTCCATGCGGCGGCGCGCGCCGTCCAGGGTCAGGCCCTCCTCGTGCACCAGGCGGTGGATGGTCTTGAGCAGGGCCAGGTGCTCCTCGGTGTAGAGGCGCTGCCCCTTTTCCGTGCGCACCGGCGCGAGCTGGGGGAACTCGGTCTCCCAGAAGCGCAGGACGTGCGGCTTGAGCCCCAAGAGCCGGGCCGCCTGGCCGATGCGGTACACCCTGTCTCCCATGGGCCCAACCTACGGGGCGCGCCGTCCGGCGTCAACGTCCCGCAACCACACGGGATGGCGGTGGGCATCAAGACGGGCCGTGTCATGAAACCTGCCTGCGCAGGTTTCCCGCCACGGCTTGCAACGCAGAGGCAAGCCTCTGCACTCCCTGAAGAAGGGCCGCACGGCCAGGCCTTCCCTGTGAGGGATTTAAATCCTGCCTTCCCGCAGGGTGCCGCGGCACTGCGGCCCCAGGTCCTCCCAGACTTCCCGGCGACCCGGCCCTTTTGAACTTCCCGACGGCCTCGGACCACCGGACTTCCCGGCGGCCTCGACCTCCCGCACTCCCCGGATGAACCAAAAAGAGCCCCCTGCGCGGCACGGCGCAGGGGGCTCCCTCACGGCTGTTTTCAACGGTCTGCTAGACGCGCACGGGCAGGGCCGCGGTCACGGCGGCCACCACCTTGGCGTGGGCCTTGTCCGCCTCGGCGTCCTTGAGGGTGCGCTCGGCGTGGCGGTAGGTCAGGCGCAGGCTCAGGTTGCGCTCGCCGCCCGGCTCGGGCTGGTACACGTTCACCAGGAGCACGTCGGACAGGAGCTTCTCCCGGGCGCCCCGGGCCGCGGCCAGCAGGGCCGCGGCCTCGACGCTCGCCGGGCAGGCGAAGGTCACGTCGCGGCGCACGGGCGGGAACTTGGCCAGGGCCGCGAAGCCCTGCACCCGCGCCTCGGCCCGGGCCTTCAACAGGTCCGCGTCCAGCTCGGCCAGCCACACGTCCTTGCGCGCCTCGTAGGCGTCGGCCAGCTCCGGCTTCACCCGGCCCAACTCGCCCAGGACCTCGTTGTCCAGGGTCGCCTCGATGCAGGGCGAGAGGTAGGGATGCCCCTGTTTCGCCGCAAAGGCGACCCCGGGCAGCTTGAGGTGGGCCAGCAGGTGCTCCACCAGGCCCTTGAGGTCCAGGTAGTCCGCGGGCCGCTCCTCGCTGGGCCAGCCCTCGGCCCCGCGGTCGCCGTAGAGCGCCAGCCCCAGGCGCACGGGCTCGCGGGCCGTGGTGTCGGAGGCGGCGTCCGGGAAGAAGAGGTGCGCCAGCTCGAACACCCGCACCCGCGCCGCGCCGGCGGACACGTTCTGGCGCACGGTGTTCAGCAGGCCCGGGGCCAGGGCCGTGCGCAGCACGTTCTGGTCCTCGGACAGGGGGTTCTTCACCGGCACCCGGTTGTCCGCGGGCAGGCCCAGCAGGTCCAGATCCCTGGTGCCCACGAAGCTGTAGTTGATGGCCTCGCGCAGGCCCACGCCGCGGGCCCAGGTCTTGAGCCGCAGGGCGAAGTCGTAGGTGGTGTCGGCCTTGCCCACCGCGTCCAGGGACTTGGGGATGCGGGGCAGCACCGCGGGGATGCGGTCGATGCCCCAGACCCGGGCCACCTCCTCGATGAGGTCCACCTCGCGCTCCAGGTCCAGGCGGTGGCTGGGGGCCACGGCCGAGAAATCCTCGCCCGCGCCCTGGAGCTCGCAGCCCACGGCCTGCAGGGTCTTGCGGCAGAAGGCTTCGTCCACCGGCAGGCCCAGCAGGTCCCGGGCGCGCTCCGCCCGGAAGGGCACCACTCGGCTTTGCCAGGGCCGCGGCTCGGACACCGCCACCCCGGGCAGGATGCGGCCGCCGGAGAACTCGGCCATGAGCGCGGCCGCCCGGTCCAGGGCGAAGAGCGACCCGGGCTGGTCCACCCCGCGCTCGAAGCGGTAGGAGGACTCGCTGGGGATGCCCAGCCGGCGCGCGGTCTTGCGGATGGCGCCGGGGCGGAACACCGCGCTCTCCAAAAACACCTCGGTGGAGTCGTCGCGCATCTCGGTGTTGGCCCCGCCCATGACCCCGGCCAGGCCCACGGGCTTTTCCGCGTCCCAGATGAGCAGGTCGTTGGCGTTCAGGATGCGCTCCTGGTTGTCCAGGGTCACGAAGCGCATGCCCTCGTCCGCCCGGGCCACGCGAATGAGGCCGCCGGCCAGGAGCCGCCGGTCAAAGGCGTGCAGGGGCTGGCCCAGCTCGAACATGACGTAGTTGGTCACGTCCACGATGTTGCTGATGGGGCGCAGGCCCACGGCCAGGAGCCGCCAGCGCACCCAGTCCGGGGACGGGCCGATCTTCACGCCGGCCAGCATGCGGCCCTGATACACCGGGCACAGGTCGGGCTCGGGCAGCTCGATGCGGAAGAAGTCCTCCACCCGGCCCGGGCCCTGCTCGTTCACCGCCACCCTGGGCAGGGTCAGGGGCAGGTTGAAGGCCAGGGCCACCTCGCGCGCCACGCCCAGCACGGACAGGCAGTCCGCCCGGTTGGGGGTGATGCTCACCTCCAGCACCTCGGTGTCCAGGTTCAGCGCCTGGGCCAGGGGCGCACCCGCCTTGAGCGCGGGGTCCAGCACCATGATGCCGGCGTGGCCCTCGCCCAGGCCCAATTCGTCCTCGGCGCAGATCATGCCCCGGGACTCGGCCCCGCGGATCTTGGACTTCTTGATGGTGAGGCCGTTGGGCAGGCTCGCGCCCACCAGGGCCACGGCCACGGTCTGGCCCGCGGCCACGTTGGGCGCGCCGCACACGATGGGCAGCAACTCGCCCTGGCCCGCGTCCACGGTGGTCAGCGACAGCTTGTCCGCCTCGGGGTGCCTGGCGCACTCCACCACCTTGCCCACCACCACCTTGTCCAGGCCGGCGAAGGGATGCGCGATCTCCTCCACCTCCAGGCCCAGCATGGTGATCCGGTCGGCCAGATCCTGCAACTCGCCGGAAAACGGCGTGAACTCCCGCAACCAGTTGACGCTTACCCGCATGG
>DKEU01000247.1 GCA_002452635.1 Desulfovibrionaceae bacterium UBA6814
TCTTTCCCCGCCACGTCGCAGAACTTGGCCTCCAGGATCGGCGCGGGCTGCTGCCCCAGGGAATGCGGCTGGATGGTCTTGTGGAGCACGCTGATGAAGCGGATGCGGGCATCGGCCAGGGTCTTCAGTTCGCCCTCGCCGCAGTCGCCGTTGGAATCGGCGTCCTGCCAGAGCAGGAGGCGGGAGAAGGCGGCGTCCTCGGCGCTGATCATCAGGTCGTGGTTGTCGTCCAGGGCCTTCAACTTTTCGTAGCCGTTGGGGAAGCCGTCCCCGCGCCCGAACAACTCGGTGGCGTTGTCGATGCGGTGGTTGCCGTTGATATCCTGGGCCAGGAAGGCGTCGTCCGGGGATATCCAGGAGGTCTTCTCCCGGAACCCGTCGTTGTCCTGGTCGAAATAGGCCGTGGAAAGCCCCAGGGGGATTTCCCCCACTCCGCCCGGCTTCAGGCCCAAGACCAGGGCGGACGGTCCCGGGGGCGGGGCGGGTTGCGCGGCCCTGGGGGCGGGGATCGGACGTCTCCCGGCAAAGGGCCATTGCCCTTTGCGAAAGGCGTCCCAGCCCAGGATGAGCAGGGAGAAGCACACGGCCGTAGCGACGACCTTGCCCCAGCGGACGGGCGGGCTCCGGCGCAGGGCACTGTCCGGCCCGGGCGCATCCTCCCCGGAGGCGTCCGGGCCGAACGCGAACGTGATCCGGCGCTTGCGCGGGGCCGGGGCCGGCGCGGCGTCACGATCCGCCCCTGGCTGCGGCTCCGGTTCCGGGGGCGCGGCCGCAGGCGGCTCCGGCGGGGCAGGGACGGCCTCGGCCGTTTCCTCGGGCGCGGGCCGCGGCGATTCCGCCGGGCGCTTCGCCCGGATGCGGGACCGGCTCTTCTCGTCCTTGTCGTAGGGCATGGTCGCCTCGGGTCTGCCTGGTGCTCGATCGCCCCCGGACTATTCCCAGGCAGCGCCAACCTGTCAATATCGTTGGCCCGTTTTCGCGGAAAAACAACGAGGCCCCCGCCTTGCGGCGGGGGCCTCTCTGCGGCCAGGAGGGGCCAGGGTTACTTCTTGAAGATCTCGGCCGGCTTCTCGGTGTTGCCGGTCTTGTTGGGATAGGTGGGGAACACGTAGGCCTTCTCGCCGGTCTTCAGCATGTGCTCGGCCACCTCCATGAAGGAGTTGAAGCGCTTCTTGCACTCGTAGAACCCGTGCCACCAGGTGTAGTCCGGGGCCATCATCATGGCGCCCATGCGGGCGCGGCGGCCTTCGTGGTGCCACAGTTCGTAGTACTCGACCTCCATCTCCTCGTCGAAGAAGCTGGCCTGGTCCAGGAGCTTCTTCTCGTAGAGCTCGTCCAGCTTCGCCTTGGCGGGCTTGAAGTACACCTCGTTGTACTCGTTCACCACCTTGTCGAAGTTCGAGTAGAAGTCGGTGACCCAGTTCTGGCCGTGGCACTGGCGGCAGACCTCGGACATCTTCTCCCGCTCAACCTTCCAGTCGGTCTTGGCCGGGAAGGCCTTGAAGTCCGCAGGCCGGACCGTAAGCGGGGCCTGGGTCTCCCAGGACAGGCGCTCGGTCACGTCGTGGGAGGTGAGCACCTTGCCCGAGCCGGACATGTGGCAGGCCGCGCAGGTGGGCGCGCGGTAGTCGGTGCCCGCGGTCCAGGTGCCGGGCGCGGCGTTCCAGTTATACTCGTCCTTGAACCCGTGGTAGATGGCCCCGTGCTTGGACTCCTCGAAGATCTCGATCTGCGGGTGGTCCGGGCCCAGGTGGCACTGGCCGCAGGCCTCGGGCTTGCGGGCCTCGGACGTGGCGAAGCGGTGCCGGGTGTGGCAGGAGGTGCACGAGCCCAGGGAGCCGTCCAGGTTCACCCGGCCCACGCCCACGTTGGGCCAGGTCTCGGAGTCGAGCTTGCCTTCCTTGGTGGTCTTGAGCACCGTGCCGTGGCAGGCGAAGCAGCCCACCTTGCGCTCGGCGTCGGAGTTCATGCCCTTGTTGAGCCAGGGGTCGATCTTCCAGATGATCTCGATGGTGTTGGCGTGCTTGGAGCGCGCGTACTGGGCGGCCTCGTCCGGGTGGCAGCGGGAGCAGTCCTTGGGCGTGACCACCCCGGCCACGGGCATCTTGTACTCGGCCTTGCCGAAGGGCTGGTCGCCGCGCTCATACTGCTTGTAGTGGTCCTGGGCGATGTCCTTGTCCGCCGGGTCGGCCTGGTGGCAGTCCAGGCAGGTCACGCCCGCGGCGGCGTGGCGCGAGGCGGCCCAGTCGCCGTAGATGCCCGGTGACTCCCGCTTGTGGCACTCGATGCAGGCCACGGCCTGGGGCGGCATGGCCCGCTCCAGGCGAAATTCCCGCACCTTGGGCATGTTCGGGGTCTGGGCCCGGGCCGCCCCCGCGGCCAGGACCAGCACCACCACGGCCGCCAGGGCCGCCGTCAGGGTCGCTGCGCGTTTCATTCCTCGACGCCTCCTCCTTGGGGTGTGGAAAACACAACCGGCCGGGCTAGATGCCCGAACTCCGGTACATGGCCTGGTACTGCTTGTATTCGTAGACCGGACGGTCGTTGTGGACCAGGTCGCGGTGGCAGTCCACGCAGCGCTTCTGCTCCGTCCCGGGCAGGGGATAGAGCACGGCCCGGTGGGCCAGCATGGCCCCGCGCTTCTCCGGCATGTAGAGCAGGTTGCGGTGGCACTTCTGGCACTGGTCGTTCTTGAAGCTGGCGTAGGCCTTGGCGCGGTTCTCGGCGTGGTCGTACTCCCCGCCGAAGAAGTGGGCGAACACGTCCTTGGCCCCGTGCAGGGTCTTGGTGAAGAAGAAGTCCACGGTCTGGTGCGGGGCGGGCAGGTGGCAGTCCATGCAGTCGGCCACCACGCCCCGCTCGTTGTTCACGTGGGGCGAGGTGCGCCAGGTGTTGTAGGCCCACTCGATCTCGTGGCAGGAGGAACAGAAGCCCGGAGTCGAGGTCCGGACCATGGTGTAGTAGGTCATGCTGAACAGGGGAAAGGCCAGCACCACCCCCAGGGCCACCAGTACCAACGCTTTAATCGGTCCGCTCATGGTCCTCCCCTCCGGTTGCGCGCCGGCCGGCATGGTCCGGTTGACGGACCCTACCCTGCCTGGCCCCGCATTTTTTTGACCTAGGTCAAATTTCCGGACGATTGTGGTCCTGAATCTCCCGGCCCAACCCTGCACTATGTATACGAACATTCAGACAATGAAGGTGCGGGACCTTGCGTATAGCACAGCCACTGGTTTCGGGTCAATGCGCGCCCTGTTTTCACGACAAAAAGGCGGCGGCCCGGCGGGAGGTCCGGACCGTCGCCGTTCAGGAGGCGGGACAGGAGGCGACTGGAGCTAGCCCAGGATGGCCTTCAGGTCCTCGTCCGGGGTGGTGATGGGCTTGATGCCGAAGTTCTCCACCAGGTAGTTCAGCACGCCCGGGGTCAGGAACGCGGGCAGGGAGGGTCCCAGCCGGATGTCCTTGATGCCCAGGTGCAGCAGGGTCAGCAGGA
>DKEU01000119.1 GCA_002452635.1 Desulfovibrionaceae bacterium UBA6814
CCCGCTCCTGGCCGCGCACTTCCTGTCCAAGTACGCCAAGGAGAACGAGAAGCCCGTGAAGAGCTTCGCGCCCCAGGCCGTGGAGTACCTCATCGGCTACGACTGGCCGGGCAACGTGCGCCAGCTCCAGAACACCGTGGAGCGCTGCGTGGTGCTGTCCAACCGGGAACAGATCGAGCTGGATGACCTGCCCCCCGAGATCCGCGACGAGGAGTCCCAGTTCAAGGGCGCGGTGGATCTCCTGCCCGCCCGCCTGAACCTGGCCGACACCCTGGAGAAGATCGAATCCGCCCTGGTCCGCCGCGCCCTGGCCCGCAACGACTTCGTCAAGGCCAAGGCCGCCGACGCCTTGGGGATTTCCAAGAGCCTGCTCCAATACAAGCTGAAAAAGTACGACATCACCGGCTAGCCGGAGGCTGGGGCTCCGCCCCAGACCCCGCCGGGGGCTCCTTGCCCCCGGGACCCCCCGCCAGGGGATAATCCCCTGGACCTTATTATGGGGATTCTCAAGGGCCGTCGGCCCTTGAGCCCCCCGGGAGGGTACGGGGCCTCTCGCCCCGGCTAGGCCGGCGCGGCCACCACGGCGAACTCCGGGGCCTCGGGGTCGAACGCGGAGCCGGCCACGTCGCCCAGCGCCTCCTCCACCCGCCATCCGCTGGCCGCGAGCTCCCTCTCCAGGGCGGCTAGGTCGAAATGCTGCAGCCAGTTGTACACCGTGCGGACCCGGTCGGGCTCCACGATGGTGTACTTGTCCAGCACCACCTTGTCCGCGTCGTAGCAGAAGATGTTCAGGAACCCGTAGTAGGGCCGCGGGGACCAGAACCCGTTCAGCAGGTTGGGGGCGTAGGCCGCCTGTTCCTCCCGCAGCGCAAAGGCGGGCAGGGAATACACGTCGAGCAGCAGGCGGCCGCCCGGGGCCAGCAGGGACCGGAATTTGGTGAGCAGACCTTGGCGCTGGGCCGGACCCAGGGCGCAGAAGTCGCACATGATCAGGCACACCAGGTCGAAGCGCTCCGAGCTTTCGAACTCCAGGTAGTCCTGCTGCACGTAGGCGATGTCCAGCCCTTCGGCCTGGGCCGCCTGGCGGGCGTGGGCCAGGGAGCGCTCCGAGAAGTCGATGCCGGTCACCCGCGCGCCGCGCCGGGCCAGCCGGATGGCGTACAGGCCCGGGCCGCAGCCGAAGTCCGCCACGCGGGTGGCGGGACCGATGCCGAAGCGGGAGGCCATCCAGTCCACCGAGCGGTCGATGAACGCGAACTTCCGCGACGAGATGTCGCGGCTGCCGTCCAGGTGGAAGGCCAGCATCTGCGCCGAGGTGTGCTCGTCGGTCCACAGGTCGCGGGCCGTGTACCGGGAAAACGGCTCGGGCCGGGCGTTGGCCTCTTCCAGCAGGGCGAAGAGTGCGGCTTCGGGGGCTGGGGGCATGGGCGTTTTCTCCTTTGCGCCAGGGCGTTAGTGCACCGCGCAACCCAGGTCAACCCGCGCGGGAAAGTTGAACGGAACGCCCTGCCTTCGATGGGGATTCTCAAGGGCCGCCGGCCCTTGAGCCCCCCGGGAGGGTACGGGGCCTCCCGCGCTGTCGACGGCGGGCCGCAAACAGGCTATGACCCCACACGGGGCCTGGGTTTCCGGGCCTCGCCGGCACGCCGATGAGCACCCTCCTCGAATACCTCGCCGCCCTCAAGGCCAACGAACCCTTGGGACAGCTCGTGGTGCACCACGAGGTGCTGCCCGCCAGACCGGCGGTGTACGCCGACTGCCTGCGGCCCTGGCCCGTGACCATCGAGCGGCTGCTCAGGGCGCGGGGCATCGAGCGGCTCTACAGCCACCAGGCCCGGGCCATGGACCTGTTGCGCGCCGGGCGCAGCGTGGTGGCGGCCACGCCCACGGCCAGCGGCAAGACGCTCATTTATAATCTGCCCGTGCTGGAAGCGGTGCTGGGCAACCCGGACACCCGGGCGCTGTACATTTTCCCGCTCAAGGCCCTGGCCCAGGACCAGTTGAAGGGCTTCCGGGAGCTGGCCAGTGCCTGGCCCAAGGGGGAGCGGCCCACGGCCGCCATCTACGACGGCGACACCTCGGGGCATTTCCGGAAGAAGATTCGCACCGACCCGCCCCACGTGGTCATGACCAACCCGGAGATGCTGCACCTCTCCATCCTCCCGCACCACGAGGCCTGGGCCCCCTTCCTGGCGGGCTTGACCCACGTGGTGGTGGACGAGGTGCACACCTACCGCGGGGTCCTGGGCTCGCACATGGCCCAGGTGTTCAGGAGATTGCAACGGGTCTGTGCGCGGTTCCGGGTGGACCCGGCCTATGCGTTCCTCTCGGCCACGGTCGGGAACCCGGTGGAGTTGGCCGAACAGCTTACCGGCCTTAGTGTCACGGGGGTTTCCGAGAACGGGGCCCCGGCCGGGGAGCGACACGTCCTGTTCCTGAACCCGGCCCTGACCATGGCCGCCGGGCCCTCGTCCGTGGCCATCCAGTTGCTCAAGGCGGCCCTGGCGAGGAGCCTGCGCACCATCGTGTACTGCCAGTCCCGCAAGATGACCGAGCTCATCTCCCTGTGGGCCGCGGAGAAGGCCGGGGAGTACCGCAACCGCATCAGCGCCTACCGGGCCGGGTTCCTGCCCGAGGAGCGGCGCGACATCGAGGCGCGCATGGCCTCGGGCGAACTCCTGGCCGTGGTGTCCACCAGCGCCCTGGAGCTGGGCATCGACATCGGCGCGCTCGATCTGTGCATCCTGGTGGGCTACCCGGGCACGGTCATGTCCACCCTGCAGCGCGGCGGCCGGGTGGGCCGGGCGGGCCAGCCCTCGGCCGTGCTCCTGGTGGCGGGCGAGGACGCCCTGGACCAGTATTTCATGCGCAATCCCCGGGACTTCTTCGACCGGCCCGCGGAGAACGCGGTGCTCAATCCGGCCAACGAGGTCATCCTGGGCCGGCACCTGGTGTGCGCCGCTGCGGAACTGCCTTTGCGCCAAGGCGAGGCCTGGCTTGCCGAGCCCGGGGTGGGGGAGGCGGTGCGCCGGCTGGAGATGTCCGGCGGACTGTTGCGGGACAAGGACGGGCAGACCATCCACTCCTCGCGCAAGCGGCCGCACCGGGAGATAGATTTGCGCGGGGCGGGCGGGACCTACGCCATCGAGGCCGAGCTGCCCGGGGGCGAGGTGGTGAACGTGGGCCAGGTGGACGAGCACCGCGCCTTCCGCGAGACCCACCCCGGCGCGGTGTACCTGCACCTGGGCAAGACCTTCGCGGTGCGCGACCTGGACCTGGCCTCCCGCACGGTGCGGGTGGCCCCGGCCAAGGTGGACTACTACACCCGGCCGCGCAGCGCCAAGGAGACCGAGATTCGCGAGGTCTACGCCTGCCGGGCCGCCTATGGCGCGCGGGTGTTCTTCGGCCGGCTCAAGGTCACGGAGACGATTACGGGGTATGAAAAGCGACGGGTGCGCGGGGGCAAGATCCTGACCATCATCCCCCTGGACCTGCCGCCCCTGACCTTCGAGACCGAAGGCCTGTGGATCGAGATTCCCCGCCAAGTGCAGCGCCAGGCCGAGGACGCGCTGCTGCACTTCATGGGCGGAATCCACGCCCTGGAGCACGCGGCCATCGGGATTCTCCCGCTTCTCGTCATGACCGACCGCAACGACCTGGGCGGCATCTCCACGCCCTACCACCCCCAGGTGGAGGCGGCCGCGGTGTTCATCTACGACGGCATGCCCGGGGGCGTGGGCCTGACCCGGCAGGCCTTCGGCCTGGCCGAGGACCTGCTCTCCCGCACCCTGTGCGCCATCGCCACCTGCCCCTGTGAGCTGGGCTGCCCTTCCTGCGTGCACTCGCCCAAGTGCGGCTCGGGCAACCGGCCCATCGACAAGGGCGCGGCCCGCGCCATCCTGGAGGCCATCGCCCAGGCCCCCCGCCCAACCATCGAGGATCAGGGCGTGTTGACGCAAACGCCTACGGAACGTCCTGCGGAAGAGATGACGGAACAGGGCGCCGAAACGCCCACGGAGGAGACCATGCCCCAGCCCAGTCTGTTCGCCCCGCCTGCCGGCCCTCTGCCCCGCTACGGGGTCCTGGACATCGAGACCAGGCGCAGCGCCGCGGAGGTGGGGGGCTGGAACCGGGCCAACCGCATGGGCGTGTCCTGCGCCGTGCTCTACGACTCGGGCCGCGACGAGTTCCTGGCCTACACCCAGGACGAGATTCCCAAGCTGGTGGAGGACATCAAGGCCGTGGACCTGGTGGTGGGCTTCAACCTCAAGCGCTTCGACTACCAGGTGCTCTCCGGGGTGTCGGACTTCGACTTCGCGGACCTGCCCACCCTGGACATGCTGGAGAAGGTCTACGAGCGCCTGGGCTACCGCCTGTCCCTGGATTCCCTGGCCCGCGCCACCCTGAACGCGGCCAAGAGCGCGGACGGGCTGCAGGCCCTGGCCTGGTGGAAGGAGGGCCGCCTGGACGAGATCGTGGCCTACTGCAAGCAGGACGTGGCCGTGACCCGGGACCTCTACCTCTTCGGCCGGGAGCACGGGCACCTGTTGTTCACCAACAAGGCGGGCAAGACCGTGCGCCTGCCCGTGGAGTGGGGGACCTAGCCCGTCGGGCGGAAATACGCTAGGGTCCGGGCAACGCAGGGGCTGGGATTTGCGAGGGGAGACCAGTCCCACAGGAAATGGGGCCGGGCGCTTTTGCGCCCGTGAGGCCAGGGGAAACCACGCTTTTTCCTGGCCGGGAGCAGAAAAGCCAGGACGGCATGTTCTGCAGGGGGGGAAAGGTGGACGAGGCCGGTTTCGAGTTCGCTGGCGCGCCCGACGTGGACGAGGTGCTGCGCCGCATCGACGAATTGCCCGCCCCGCCGGCCGTGGCCGCCCGGGTGCTCTCCCTGGCCCTGGAGGACGGGGTCGATTTCCACGCCCTGGCCAAGCTCATCGAGTCCGACCAGTCCTTGACCCTCAAGGTCCTGCGCCAGGCCAACTCCCTGGCCTACGGGTTGCGCGGCAAGGTGGCCAGCCTGGACCAGGCCCTCACCGTGCTGGGCTTGGCCGCCCTGCGCCAGGTGGTGCTGGGCATCGTGATCCGCGAGCACCTGCTGGTGGACCCCAAGTCCGGCGACCCCCTGCTCAAGGACCTGTGGCGGCACGCCCTGACCGCCGCGGTGGCGGGCCGGCTCCTGGCCGAGGCCGCCCGGCCGGAACTGGCCGGCGAGGCCTTTGCCGCGGGCATGGTGCACGACTGCGGCCAACTGGCCCTGCTCTCGGCCCTGGGCCCGGAGTACGAGGACCTGCTGGGGCGCCGCGCCGCAGGCGAGGGAGCGCTCCTGGACCTGGAGATCGCCCGCCTGGGCCTGGACCACGTGCTGGCCGGCAAGCGCCTGGCCGCCCGCTTCGG
>DKEU01000284.1:0-3794 GCA_002452635.1 Desulfovibrionaceae bacterium UBA6814
CTCGGCCGCAAACTCGTCCAGCAAGGCCTGACGCAGGCGGTCGCGCAGGGCGCGGGACAGGCCCGTGGCGAGCTCCCGCCACTCGTCCAGGTCCATGCCGTTGTCCAGGCTGTACATGGGCTGGCGGTGGCGGTAGGGCGTGAGCCCGTCCAACACCTGCCCCCCCACCCGCCTGGTCGGCGAGTTGGGGTCGTCCAGGTCGGGGTGCGCGGCCTCCAGGGCTTGCAGCTCCCGGAACAGGGCGTCGTACTCGGGGTCGGAAATCTCCGGGTCGTCGAGCACGTAGTAGCGGCGGTTGTGGTATTCGAGCTCCCGGCGCAGGGCCGCCACCCGCTCGCGGATCTCTGGCGGCGCGCTCACCTGCCCCTCCGGGCCTGCAGCGTGGCCAGCTGTTCGGCGTAGTCGTCGCGGTTGATGGCCGGCGAGCCGTTGAACACGATCTGCCACAGCCGCTCCAGGGCGTGGCCGGTGTTGTTCTCGTCCCGGGGGTCGGCCTCGGTCAGGGCCAGGCCCAGGAGGTAGAACTCCCGCGGCCGCACCAGGATGCGCTCCTTGCGCACCACGAAGAGCCCGGCCGCGCCGCGGGCGATGAAGGTCTCCGGCACCTTGCCCTGGAAGAGCTGCGCGTAGGTCCCGGCCACCGGGATGTCCTTGCCCCAGCCGGCCCACTGGCCCTGCTTGGCCGGGTCGAGCATGTCGTGGGGCCGGCCCAGGCCGTCGCAGCGCAGGCGGTAGCGGGCCAGGCCCTTGAACCCGGCCTCGCTGCGCACCGCGTCGGTGACCAGCTTCTGCAGTTCGGCCACCGCGCCCCACTCCAGGTGGGCGAAGGGCGAACCCTGCAGGAACACGGTGTAGTCCGCGAAATCAGGGTAGGTGTAGGCCAGGTGCCAGAAATAGGTATGCGCCTCCCGGCCCACGTTGGGCAGGGCGTTGGGACCGGGCGCGCCGGACTTGTCGTACACCACGGCGGGCAGGCCCAGTTCCTCCAGCCAGGACACGTCCTCCCGAAAGCGGGCCACGACCACCGAGACGCGGCCGGGCGAGGTAGACGGAGGCATGGATCAGACTATCTCCCACAGCCGGGCCAGGTCGTCCTGGTTGCCGACCACGATGATGGTGTCCCCGGCGCTCATGACCGAGTCCGCGCCGGGGTTGAAGAGCATCTCGCCGGTGGCCTTCTTGATGCCGATGACGATGAGGTTGAAGCGGGGCCGGATCTTGGACTCAATGAGGTTCTTGCCGGCCAGTTCCGAGCGTTCGGTAATCTCCAGCTCCTCCATCTGGAGGTCCAGGCCTTTCTCGGTGAGGCCCATCTCCAGGAAGCTGGTGATGGCGGGCTTGACCACGCTCTGGGCCATGCGCACCCCGCCCAGGATGTGGGGCATGAGCACCCGGTCCGCGCCGGCCCGCTCCAGCCGGGGGATGTGCTCCTCGGAGTCGGCCCGGGCCACGATGCGCAGGTCCGGCCGGAGCTGGCGGGCGATGAGGCAGACGTAGACGTTGGCCGCCTCGTTGGACAGGGCCGCGATGAGCGCCTTGGCCCGCATGAGCCCGGCCCGCTCCAGGGTCTCGTCCGCCGTGGCGTCGCCGCTCACGTACAGGACTTCCTTCTCCTCCATCTTCTCGACGAGCTGCGGGTTCTTCTCGATGACCACCACGGGCAGGCCCTCCCGGATGATCTCCCGGACCGCGATGCTGCCGATGCGGCCGAAGCCGCACACCACGATGTGGTTCTTGAGCTTGTCGATGGTCCTTTGCACCCTGCGCCTCCCCCAGATGGTTTGCAGCCGGCCCTCCACCAATATCTGGGTGAAGGAACCCACCAGGAAGGCGAAGTTCCCCACCCCGAACAGGATGAGCATCGAGGTGAACAGCCGGCCTTGGTCCGACAGCGGATGGACCTCCTGGAAGCCCACGGTGGCCAGGGTGATGACCACCATGTAGTAGCTGTCCAGGTAGCTCCAGCCCTCCAGGTACATGTAGCCCAGGATGGCCCCGAAGAAGATGACGAGCAGGTTGACGAGGGCCAGGATGAAGGGGGCGAAGGACCCGTAGCGCTGCTGGATGCGCAGCATGGTCAGCCGGGCGCTGGGCAGGCGCACGCGCATCATTCGCCCTCCGCGGCGCGCAGCACCTCGCGCAGGGACGAGATGCGGTCGCGCAGGGCGGCGGCCCGCTCGAATTCCAGGTCCTTGGCCAGGGCTCGCATCTCCCGCTCCATCCGCTTGATTTCCGCGGCCAGCTTCCGGGGATCGCGGCCGTAGCGGGCCGCGTCCTCCGCGGCCTCGGCCGGCGCCTCTCCCCGGGCCTCCACAGCCACGGCCTCCAGCACGTTATCCAATTTCTTGCGGATTGTCTCTGGCGTGATGTGGTGCTCCCGGTTGTAGGCCGCCTGCTTGGCGCGACGGCGGTCGGTCTCGTCCATGGCCGCGCGCATGGAGGGGGTCACGGCGTCGGCGTAGAGCAGCACCCGGCCGTCCACGTTGCGCGCGGCCCGGCCGAAGGTCTGGACCAGGGCCTGGGCCGAGCGCAAAAAGCCCTCCTTGTCCGCGTCCAGGATGGCCACCAGGGAGACCTCGGGGATGTCCAGGCCCTCGCGCAGCAGGTTGATGCCCACCAGCACGTCGAACTCGCCCGCGCGCAGGGCCTGGATGATGGCCACCCGCTCCAGGGTGTCGATGTCCGAGTGCAGGTAGCGCGCGGCCAGGCCGCGGTTCTGCATGAACTCGGTGAGGTCCTCGGCCATCCGTTTGGTGAGGGTGGTCACCAGCACCCGGCCGCCCGCATCCTTGACCCTGCGGCACTCGCCCAGCAGATCGTCCATCTGGCCGGCCACGGGCCGCACCTCGATGACCGGGTCCACCAGGCCGGTGGGCCGGATGATCTGCTCGGCCACCAAACCCTGGCTGCGCTCCAGCTCCCACTGCCCGGGGGTGGCGGACACGTAGACCACCTGGTTGATGTGCTCCAGGAACTCGTCGAAGTTCAGGGGCCGGTTGTCCAGGGCCGAGGGCAGGCGGAACCCGTAGTCCACCAGGGTCTGCTTGCGCGAGCGGTCGCCGTTGAACATGCCCCGCACCTGGGGCAGGGACACGTGGGACTCGTCCACGAAGAGCACGAAGTCCTCGGGGAAGTAGTCCAGGAGCGTGGCCGGCGGCTCGCCTGCGGCGCGGCCGTCCAGGTGGCGGGAGTAGTTCTCGATGCCGTTGCAGTAGCCCAGCTCCTCGATCATCTCCAGGTCCAACTGGGTGCGCTGCTCCAGGCGCTGGGCCTCCACCAGCTTGTTGCCGCCGGCGAAGAAGCTCAACCGCTCGGCCAGCTCGCTCCGGATGCCGCCCATGGCCCGGGCCAGGTTCTCCCGGTCGGACACGTAGTGGCTGGCCGGGAAGATCACGGTCTTGTCCAGGGTCCCCAGCACCTCGCCGGTGAGGGGGTCGGCCTCGGTGATGGACTCCAGTTCGTCGCCGAAAAAGGACAGGCGCAGGGCGCGGTCCTCGCGGTAGGCCGGGATGACCTCCAGCACGTCGCCTCTTACCCGGAAGGCGCCGCGGTGGAAGTCGTAGTCGTTGCGCTCGTAGTGCACCTCCACCAGGCGGCGGGCGAAGGCGTCCATGGCCAGGCGCTGGCCGGCCTCCACGGGCAGGACCATCTTGGCGTAGTACTCGGGCGAGCCCAGGCCGTAGATGCAGGACACCGAGGCCACGATGAGCACGTCGCGCCGGGTGAGCAGCGCGTGGGTGGCCGAGTGGCGCAGCTTCTCGATCTCGTCGTTGATGGAGGAGTCCTTCTCGATG
>DKEU01000284.1:3934-8295 GCA_002452635.1 Desulfovibrionaceae bacterium UBA6814
TGAAGGTCTTGCCCGAGCCGGTGACGCCCAGGAGCACCTGGTCGCGCACGCCCTGCGAGAGATTCTCGACAATGGAGGCCACGGCCTCGGGCTGGTCGCCCGTCGGCGAGTACGGGCTCACGAGTTGGAAGGCGGTGTCCATGCCCCCGGCTTGTACCCGTGCCGGCAGCGGCCGTAAAGCGCCGAGAAAGACCCCAGGTCCTCGCGCAACCCGGCGCAGGGCTTCACACTTGGCGCTGGATTGCGTACAAAGGCCGCAGGCTGCGCGCCGAACAGGCGCTGTACAGCGAACCCAACCATCCCCGGGGTCGCCCCGGTCAAGGAGCCTCGCATGCGCATCGACATCCTCGCCCCGGCCCAGGAGCCCCCTGTTCCCCGTGCCTACGTGCTCAGCATGACCATCTTGAGCTTCAAGGGCCGCCGCGACGTGGAGGTGCACCTGTTCCGGCCCGAGGTGGACCCGGCCGAGGCTGCGAACTGGCGGTGGGACCATGTGCTGGGCGACCCCCTGGAGCCCGGCCGCGACGACCCCGAGGGCAGCCGCCGCCTGCTCATGGAGTGCTTCACCGCGGACGAGCGCAACCAGGTGGTGGAGTACCTCAAGCAGCGCTATGGCGACCGGGTGAGCACCATCACCGGCCAGGCCGTCGAATTCCCCGTCCCCCTTGGCCTGCGCCCCCTGTCCGACATCCCCGAGGGCAAGACCGTGGGCTTCATCCGCTTCGACAAGGTCCCCAACTACCCCCTGCCCTTCCCGGTCCACGGCTTCTACGACCTGGCGCGGCACAAGCCGCTGGTGGACGAGGGGTAGCCCCCCAGCCGGACGGCCGGGAACGTACGGGGATTCCTGTGAAGGTAGGATTGGCCCTGGGCAGCGGCTCCGCGCGGGGCTGGGCCCACATCGGCGTACTCCGCGCCCTGGCCCAGGCGGGGGTGGAGATATCCTGCGTGTCCGGCACCAGCATCGGCTCCCTGGTGGGAGGGGCCTTTGCGCTGGCCAGGCTGGATGACCTGGAGGCCTTCGTCCGCGGGCTGGACTGGAAACAGATCGCCCAGTTCCTGGATGTGACCTTCCCGCGGTCCGGGCTCATCGACGGCAAGAAACTCACCGACTTCTTCCGCGCCCAGGCCCGGAAAACCGCCATAGAGGACCTGCGCGTCCCCTATTGCGCGGTGGCCACCGACCTGGCCACCGGCCGCGAGGTGGCCCTGGACCACGGGGACCTCATCACCGCAATCCGCGCCAGCATTTCGGTTCCCGGCGTGTTCACGCCGGTCAAGCGCAACGGCAGGTACCTGGTGGACGGCGGGCTGGTGAATCCCGTGCCGGTCAGCGTGGCCCGGCAGCTCGGCGCAGAGTACGTCATCGCGGTGGACCTGAACGCCGACACCGTGGCCAAGCGGTGCCCGTCCCCCTGCCCTGCGGTCGCACCGCAGCAGCAGCAGGAGGAAAGCACTCCGCCCCGGTCCACCTGGAAAGTCACCCACGAACTCGCCAAGCGGCTCAACGAGCTCAAGTCGCCCGCCCTGGCGCACTTGCGCCGCCTGTCCGGCAACTCCGCCGAGCCGAACATCTTCGAGGTCCTGACCAGCTCCATCAACATCATGGAGGCCCAGATCACGACCTCCCGCCTGGCCGCCGACCCGCCCGACCTGCTCATCCAGCCCCAACTCGGCCAGATCCGCTTCCTGGAATACCACCGGGCGGCCGAAGCCATAGCCGAGGGACACCGGGCCACGGTGGAGGCATTGCAGACAATAAACAAGGGGTAAGGGGATAATCCCTCAGTAATGATTCCTGCACTGAATCACGAACACCATGTCCTGCTCGGCATCGTAGGAATAGACCAGGCGATGTTCGTCGGTGATGCGGCGGGACCAGTAGCCGGTGAGTTCGAACTTGAGGGGCTCGGGCTTGCCGATCCCGGAAAACGGAGTTCGCATTACGTCCTTGAGCAAGGCGTTGATGCGTTTGAGCATGCGCTTGTCGGTCTGCTGCCAGCCGACATAATCTTCCCAGGCTTCGTCGGACCAGGCGATGCGGCTCAATCCAGAAGCTCCCGCACCTTCGCCTCGCCCCGCTCCACCTGTTCGATGCTCTTGCGCAGCCGGGCGGCGTTGGCCGGGGAGCGCAGGAGATAGGCGGTCTCCTGGATGGCGTTGTAGTCGTCCAGGGACATCATGACCACGGGCTTGGCCTTCTGGCGAGTGATGATGACCGCGTCGTGGTCCTCGGTCACCCGGTCCATGATGGCGGCCAGATTCTTCCGGGCATCGGTATAATTCACGGCATCGGGCATGGCTGGCTCCTTCTGTACAGAAATTAGTACATACCAGAGGGGCAGTCAAGCACCGGCAACCATTGAGACATCACGCCTAACTTTCAGCACTTCTTCAGCAGCGCGAAGTACTCGCCCCGGGTCATGCCCGCGGTCTTCAGCAGGCCCTGGATGATCTCCACGCCCACCTCGTCGTATTCGGGCACGATGAGCGGGCGCAGGACGCCGTCTTTTTCGTAGACTCGGTGGCTCGATGCCTGGCGGACGAAGGCGAAGCCCGCCTTGCGGAAGATGCAGTCAAGGACACGCCAGGATTGGGGCGTCAGGCGGGACATTGCTTGGAGGCAGTCGGCGAAGCGGGGGGAACAAAGGACTGCGCGGCCTGGCGCACGGCCTTGACGCGGATCGCGCTGAACCCGGCCTCGCGCAGGACCTGCTCCAAGGTGCCCCGACGCAGACAGGACTCGATGAACAGGGCGATGGCCTCGCGCAGGTTGGCCTCGGCCTCTGCAAAGGTCGCGCCCTGGGTGACGACCTCAAGCTCGGGCGCGGAGGCGATCCACCACTTGCCCGAGGGCTTGAAGCGCACCTCCACCGGCATCATGCTGACATCGGACACGATTCGTTCCTCCGTACTTCGACAATACCCACTCCTCCAGCATCAGGCAAGAACCGAACCAGGACTATCCCTCCTCCCCCTCCACACTCCACTTCCCCGGCTCCTCCCCTCCCAGCACCGCCCCTTCAAGAAGCTCCAAAAACTCGGCACGGGGTATCTCCCGCGCGCCGAGGCGTTGCATGTGGGGGGTGGTCTGTTGGCAGTCGAGGATGGCGAAGCCCTTGGCCCGGAGCAGCTCCACCAGCGTGACCAGGCAGGCCTTGGACGCGTTGGGCGCGCGGTGGAACATGGATTCGCCGAAAAAGGCGCGGCCCAGGGCCACGCCGTAGAGGCCGCCGACCAGGTCATCCCCCTGCCAGGCCTCCACGCTGTGGGCGTGGCCCATGACGTGGAGGGCCTCGTAGGCCTGGATCATCTCCGGGGTGAGCCAGGTGCCGGGACCCTGGGGCCGCTCCACCTTGGCGCAGGCGCGGATGACCACCGGAAACGCCTCGTCCGTGGTGAACCGGAACTCCCCGCGCTTCAGCAACCGGGCCAGGGAGCGCGGCACGTGCAGCTCGTCCGGGAACAGCACCAGGCGAGGGTCCGGCGACCACCACAGCAGGGGCTCGCCGGCCGAATACCAGGGGAAGATGCCCGCGGCGTAGGCGCACATGAGCCGCAGGGGCGACAGGTCCCCGCCCACGGCCACCAGGCCGCAGGGGTCGGCCCGGGACGGGTCCGGAAAATCGGGGTGGTCGGGGTGCAGCAGATAGACGGGCATGATGGGAGTCGGCGGTTGTCTCGTTACCGCCAGAAGACCTGGCAGAACTCTCCTCCCTTGAAGAAGAGGGGATGCGTACGCAGGCCGTTCAAAAAACGCGAGGGCAAGGCGCAAGAAAAAGCCAAGCCCGACGCGTATTCCACATACGCGAGNNCATCGCGGATTTTTCAACGGCCTGCGCTACTCGAAGGTGAACACCAGCCCCAGGCCCTCGCGCTTGCCCTGGATGGGCTTGGGCGGGTTCTTGGGCGCGTCCACCACGGCCTTGCCGCCGCCGGCCAACTGGCCGAAGAGCATCTCGTCCGCCAGGCGGTCCTCCACTTCCTTTTCCATGAGCCGGGCCAGGGGCCGCGCGCCGAATTCGTTGTCGTAGCCCCGCTCGGCCAGGAGCGTCCGGGCCTTGTCCGTGAGCTCCACGCTGATGCGCTTCTCGGCCATGCGCACGTTGAGGTCGGCCACCAGCTTGTCCACGATCTGGATCATGATCTGCGGGGTCAGGCTGTGGAAGGACACCACCGCGTCCAGCCGGTTGCGGAACTCGGGGGAGAAGAGCTTCTCCACCGCGTCCATGCAGCGGCCGGACTTGTCCTCGCACGCGGTGGAGGAGAACCCGATGCTCTTGCCGGCCATCTCGAAGGCCCCGGCATTGGAGGTCATGAGCAGCACCACGTGGCTGAAGTCGGCCTTGCGGCCGTTGTTG
>DKEU01000277.1 GCA_002452635.1 Desulfovibrionaceae bacterium UBA6814
CCATGCGGATCAAGGCGCTCGCTCTCGTCCTGTGCTTCACCTTCCTGGCCGGCGCGGCCTGGGCCAAGAACGGCGGGGGGATCGTGACCTACACCGTGAACCTGGAGACCGGCGGCAAGGCCAAGACCGCCCGGCTCTGGCTGCCCTACCCCCTCTCGGACCGGAACCAGGCCATCGCCGACGTGCAGGTCAGCGGCAACTACCAGGCCTCGGGCGTGTACCACGACCCGGCCAGCGGGGCGAACTACCTGTTCGCGGACTGGAAGCAGGTCACGGCCCAGCCCCACCTGACCATGAGCTTCCACGTGGACTCGCACTACGCCAAGCTCCCGGCCCTCAAGGACTCCAAGGACCCCTTCCCGGCCGAGGCGCTCAACTATCTCGAATCCTCCGAGTTCATCCCCGCGGCGTCCGACGAGTTCAAGCAGATCGCGGCCGAGGCCACCAAGGGCAAGAAGGGCCTGCTGGCCAAGGCCCGCGGGGTCTACGACTGGGTGGTGGAGCACACCTTCCGCGACCCGGACGTGAAGGGCTGCGGCCTGGGCTCGGCCAGCCGGACCCTGAACGACTGCAAGGGCGGCGGCAAGTGCGCGGACATCAGCGCGGTGTTCGTGGCCGCCCTGCGCGCCGCGGGCATCCCGGCCCGGGACGTGTACGGCCTGCGCCTGGCCGACCCCAAGACCGGCGACATCACCAGCGGCTACCACTGCTGGGCCGAGTTCTATCTGCCGGGCGCCGGCTGGGTGCCCGCGGACCCGGCGGACGTGCGCAAGATGATGCTGGTGCACAAGCTGGAGCTGGGCGACCCGCAGACCAAGGAGTGGCGCGAGTTCTTCTGGGGCGGGGACGACCTGTTCCGCATCGCGCTCAACCGCGACTCCCGCGGCGTGGTGTTCTCGCCCAAGCAGGAGGGGCTGGACGTGGCCTACTTCATGTACCCCTTCGCCCAGGTGGACGGCGGTACGCTGAACTACTTCGACCCCAAGGGGTTCAGCTACAGCGTGAGCTTCACCCTTGACTAGCCTCCTGGGAGGAGCCATGCCGAACCGACGCACCTTCATCAAGAACGGCCTGCTCTTCTGCCTGGCCGGGAGCGTCCTGTCCTGCACGGGCAGGAACGTCCTGACTCCCGGCCCCAAGGCGGACGCCCGCTGGGCCATGCTCGTGGACCTGTCCCGCTGCAACGGCTGCCAATCCTGCGTGGTGGCCTGCAAGTCCCGCAACCTCACGGCCGAGGGCCATTTCGCCACCCGGATCGCGGAGGCCGAGGCCGGCCGCTACCCCGCGGCGCGCATCACCTTCTTCCCCACCCTGTGCAACCACTGTGACGACCCGCCCTGCGTGCGGCCCTGCCCCACCGGGGCCACCTGGAAGAACGCCGACGGGCTGGTGCTCACGGACTGGAACCGCTGCATCGGCGACGGGGCCTGCATCGAGGCCTGCCCCTACGGCGCGCGGTTCATGGACCCGCGCTTCGGAAAGGCCGACAAGTGCGACTTCTGCGCGGAGCGGCTGGCCCAGGGCCTGGCCCCGGCCTGCGTGGAGTCCTGCCCGCCCGGGGCGCGGCTCTTCGGCGACCTGAACCATCCGGAGGGCGAGTTCGCGGCCCTGCTCGAAAAGGGCGGCCTGGCCCCGGCCCGGCCCGAGCTGGGCCTCGCCACCGGGGTCCTCTACCGCAGCGCGCACGTGCAGGAGGCCGTATGAAAAAACCCGACACGACGAACCGGCGCGAGTTCCTGGGCGCGGCCGGCGCGGCCGGCCTGGCCCTGGCCCTGGCCGGGACGACCGAACCGGCCCAGGCCGAAGCCCCCCGGCCCGGGTTCGCCTCCCGCCAGGCCGCGGCCACCCGCAAGGACCCCGGGGTCCGGGTGGTGCACTCGGTGTGCCTGGCCTGCAACGCCCGCTGCGGCGTGCGCGGCGTGGTGCGCGACGGCCGGCTGGAGGAGGTCACGGGCAATCCCTACCACCCCTACAACCGGCACGACTCGCCCCTGGCCGGGGACACCCCGGCCGCGGCCTCCCTGGACGCGCCCAGCCCGGTGTGCGGCAAGTGCCTGGACACCGTGGCCCACACCTACAGCCCCTACCGCCTGGTGCGGCCCCTGAAGCGCAGCGGCCCGCGCGGCTCGGGCAAATTCGAGCCCATCGCGTGGGAGGACCTGGTCAAGGAGCTGGCCGAGGGCGGGAAGCTCTTCGCCCACCTGGGCGAGGACCGCACGGTCGAGGGCCTGCGCGCCCTGGACTCGGACGCACCCCTGGACCCGGACGCCCCCGAGCTGGGGCCCAAGCGCAACGGCCTGGTGTTCATCACCGGCCGCTCCCAGGCCGGCCGCGGCAACTTCATCGACCGCTTCGTGAAGCAGGCCTTCGGCTCGCGCAACCGCATCGGGCACACGGACATCTGCGGCCTGGGCTTCCGCATGGGCAACTTCGCCCTCACCGAGGGCCAGCAGGTGGAGCTCAAGGCCGACCCCGAGTCCGCGGAGTACATCCTGGTGTTCGGGGCCAACATCTACGAGGCCCTGCAGCCCGGCATCACCACCTACGGGGCCGTGGTGGCCAAGCGCCGCGCCAAGGGCGAGCTGCGCTTCGCCGTGGCCGACCCCCGGGCCACCAACGCCTCGGCCCACGCGGACGAGTGGCTGCCGGTCAAGCCCGGCGGCGACGGGGCCCTGGCCATGGGCATGGCCCGCGCCATGGTGGAGGCCGGGCTGCACGACACGACGTACCTGGCCGCGGCCAACCCCCAGGCGGCCTGGGACCTGGGCTACGGGTCGTGCTCCAACGCGCCCTGCCTGGTGGTGTGCTCGCCCGGCCATCCCCGGGACGGCCACCTGCTGCGCTTCCGCGACATGGACCCCTCCCAGGGCGGCAAGCGGGGCGACGAGCCCATGGTGCTCGGCGCGGACGGCAAGGCCGTGCCCGCGGACGCGGCGGCCTCGGGCCAACTGGACGCCGAGGCCGAGGTGCGCGACTACTTCGGGGCCACGTACCCGGTGAAGACCGCCTGGCGGCTGTACACCGAGGGACTCCTGTCCCGGAGCATGGACGAGTACGCGGCCATGAGCGGGGTGCCCCGGGAGCAGATGGAGCGGGTGGCCCGCGAGTTCGCCTCCCACGGCAGGCGCGCGGCCGTGACCCAGTACCACGGCGCGGGCAACTACCTGAGCGGGGTGTGGGCCGCCTACGCGGTGGCCGCCCTGAACCTGCTGGTGGGGAGCATCGACGCCCAGGGCGGGTACATGAAGGCCGGCGGCGGCGCGGGCAAGCACGACGCCGGGCTCTACGACCTCAAGCACTTCCCGGGCGAGCGCAAGGCCGGCGGCGCGCCCATCTCCCGGGAGAAGTTCGCCTACGAGAAGACCACCGAGTTCCGCAAGAAGAAGGCGGACACGGGCTCGGGCTACCCCGCGGCGCGGCCCTGGTACCCCTTCTCCGCAGGCGGGCTGTCCACCGAGACCCTGGCCGGCATCGACGCGGGCTATCCCTACCGGTGCAAGATCCTCTTCACCTACCTCTACAACGGGGTGTACTCCGCGCCCGGGGGCTACCGGTTCAAGGAGACCCTGGCCGACCCGGCCCGGGTGCCCCTGTTCGTGTCCCTGGACACGGCGGTGAACGAGACCAACATCTACGCGGACTACATCGTGCCCGACCTGTGCTACCCCGAGGGGCACCACGGGTGGCTGAACCCGCACGCGCCGGCGCACAAGTTCACCGGGCTGCGCTCCCCCATGATCGAGCCCCTCACCGGCCGCACCAGGGACGGCCGGGCCTTCAGCACCGAGACCCTGCTCATCGACCTGGCCCTGGCCCTGGGCCTGCCCGGGTTCGGGGACGACGCCATCAAGGCCGAGGACGGGAGCACCTACCCCCTGCGCACTGCCGAGGACTACTACCTGCGCGGGTTCGCCAACATCGCGCACAACGCCAAGGCCCCGGCGGCCTCGGCCCAGGATGCGGCCTTCGTGGAGGCCAACTACCCCATCGCCCGGCACCGGGGCATCCTGAAGCCCGAGGAGTGGGCGCGAGTCTGCCACGCCCTGGCCCGGGGCGGGGTGTTCACCGACTACGCGGGCCGGTTCGACCAGGGCAGGTTCAGGCACGGCCTGGGCCGCTACGCCCTGTACAACGAGACCCTGGCCACCACCAAGGACGCGCTCACGGGCAAGCGCTATCCGGGCACGCCCCTGGCCGTGCCGCCCCAGTTCACCGACGGCCGGGACATGGAGGACCTGGACCCGGGCCACGCCTTCACGGTGGTCACCTACAAGCGGCACCTGCACACCCAGTCCCGCTCCCTGTGGTGCAGCCGAGCCATGGAGATCCTGCCCGAGAACCACGTGGAGCTGAACGCCCTGGACGCGGCCAGGCTGGGCCTGCGCGACGGGGACCGGGTGCGCCTGGCCTCGGCGAGCAATCCGGGCGGCATCGAAGGGAAGGTGAAGACCACCCAACTGGTGCGGCCGGGCTGCGTGGCCGTGTCCTTCCACTACGGCCACACCCAGTTCGGCGGCACGCGGCTGCACGTGCGGGACGCGGCCAGCGCCTTCCTGGGCGGCTCGTCCGTGGCCGACGCGGACGGGCTGGTCCCCCGGCCCGCCTTCCGCGCGGGCCTGAACCCCAACGACGTGGCCCGCCTGGACCAGACCCAGGGCAACACCCCCCTGGTGGACCGGGTGGCCGGCATCCCGGACTTCAGCAGCACCCGGGTGAAGATCGTGAAGGCCTAGCCGCCAACCCCCACATGGACCGCGGGCCCGGAGGAGACTCCGGGCCCGCTTGGTTTTGCGGCGCGCCCGCCACCGATCCCGGCCTTGCGCCTGGCACTTGACTCCGGCCCGCGAATTGGGTGTATGTGTGGAGAATACCCAAAATACCCGTGCAAACGGCGGAGGGCGCGTGGCCAATTCCAAGCCGACCTTCGACCTGACCCAGGTCACCCAGCAGAAGATCGAAGGCACATCCCTGTCCATCGAGGTGGGCACCCGCTGGCGGCTCAAGCCCGTGGCCTCGGACAAGGTCTACGAGTGCACCTACGTGGGCTCCCTCTACCCCAGCCACCTGCTGGCCACCCTGCCCACCTCCGCCGGCGTCCGCGAGATCCTCACCCCGGAGCGGGCGGTCAACGTCTCGTTCCTGCACGAGGACTACAACATCTGCAAGTTCGAGACCCAGGTGAAGTCCATCGTCACCACCCCGTTCCAGGTGGTGTGCTACGAGTACCCGGAGTTCTTCTACGCGCTCAACCTGCGCAAGCACGAGCGCGCGGTGTGCGCCCTGCCCTGCTCCTGCGTGTACAACCAGCAGACCCTGCACGGCACGGCCCTGAACATCTCCAGCGGCGGGGCCAAGATCGCCTTCCTGGGCGACGACGCCGCTACCCTGCGCGACATCGAGGAGTCCGCCCTGGTGGTGGTGGCGGCCAAGTTCACCCACGACGGCCACGACGTGCTCCTGCCCGGCCAGGTCAAGAAGATCGTGCGCGACGACGCCGGCGTGGCCCTGGGCCTCATGTTCACCGGCCTGGACCAGGGCCTGAAGCACGAGGTGGGCCGCTACGTGGAGATATCCCGCTACGTGGCCAAGTACCGCTTCGACTGAGCCGGCCGGGGGCGGGCATCCCGCCCCCCCTGGCCGGCCGAATTTCCCACCAACCCGCGCTTCTTTCCTGGAATCCCTTGTCTTTCCCCGCCAAGTTGCCTATGCCTTGGTCACTGCCTCCCGCCGCGCCCGGCGGTCAACCTGCACCGGAGCCTGCGCCAAGACCTTCGCATGAGCAGCACCCTTCGCACCTTCTCCCTGGGCGGGGTCCATCCCCCGGGCCGCAAGGCCCCGGCCGCGGGCTTGGCCATCGAGGTCCTGCCCGCGCCGGCCGAGTACGTGGTGCCGCTGCTGCAACACTGCGGCGCGCCGGCCATGCCCCTGGTCAAGAAGGGCGAGGCCGTGGCCGAGGGCCAGTGCATCGGCGCGGTGGAGAAGGGCTTGGGCGCGTCCGTGCACAGCCCGTGCACGGGCAAGGTCACGGGCCTCACCCGCACCCCCAACCCCTTCCTGGGCCTGGTGCCCGCGGTGGCCATCGAGCCCGACCCCGAGGCCGCGCCCTTCGCGCCCCTGCCCACTGACTGGGAGGCCATGGAGGCCTGCGACATCCTGGGCCGCATCAAGGCGGCCGGGGTGGTGGGCATGGGCGGGGCCGGGTTCCCCACCCACATCAAGCTCTGCCCGCCCCCGGGCCTCACGGTGGACACCTTCATCGCCAACGGGGTGGAGTGCGAGAGCTACCTGGCCGCGGACCACCGGCTCATGCTGGAGCGCACCGCGGACGTGGTGCAGGGCGTGCGCATCCTGCGCAAGGTCCTGGGGGTGGAACGCGCGCTCATCGGGGTGGAGGCCAACAAGCCCGACGCCATCGCCGCCCTGCTCGCCGCGGTGGAGGCCGCGGGCGAGGGCGGCCGGATTTCCGTGGAGCCCCTGGCGGTCAAGTACCCGCAGGGCTCGGAAAAGCAGCTCATCAGCGCGCTCACCGGCCGCAACGTGCCGGCGGGCGGCCTGCCCGCCCACGTGGGCTGCGTGGTGCAGAACGTGGGCACCTGCGTTGCGGTGTACGAGGCCGTGGCCCTGGGCCGGCCCTGCTACGAGCGGGTGGTCACCGTGGCCGGGGCCGGGGTGGCCCGGCCCGCCAACCTGCTCTGCCGGGTGGGAACGTCCGTGCAGAACCTGGTGGACCACCTGGGCGGGGTCCGGGACGAGGCGGTCAAGTGCGTACTGGGCGGCCCCATGATGGGCCTGGCCGTGCAGAACCTGGACTACCGGGTGACCAAGGCCACCTCCGGGGTGCTGCTGCTCACCGCGGACGAGACCGAGACCGGGGGCTTCGGCCCCTGCATCCGCTGCGGCCGCTGCCTGGACGCCTGTCCCATGGGCCTGGAGCCCCGCGACATCTCCATCTACGCCGAGCGCGGCCGGTTCGCCGACACCGCGCGCTTCGGCCTGTGGGACTGCTTCGAGTGCGGCTCGTGCGCCTACGTGTGCCCGGCCAAGCGGCCCCTGGTCCAGTTCATCCGCGCCAGCAAGCTGCGCCTGCGGTGCCGGGGGTAGGATGGCCGAGAAACTCTGGCGCGTCACCATGTCCCCGCACCTGCGCGACGGGACCAGCACGTCGAGCATCATGTGGACCGTGTTCTGCGCGCTCCTGCCCCAGCTCGGCCTGTCCGCCTGGGTGTTCGGGCCGCGGGTGCTGCTCCTGGCCGGGGTGAGCATCGGCTCCGCCCTGCTGGCCGAGTGGGCGGTGCGCAAGGCCATGGGCCGGGACAACACCGTCACCGACGGCAGCGCGGCCCTCACCGGCCTGCTCCTGGCCTACGTGCTGCCCCCCGGGGTGCCCCTGGACCTGCCCTTCTGGGGCGCGGTGTTCTCGGTGTGCATCGCCAAGCAGCTCTTCGGCGGCCTGGGCTTCAACTTCTTCAATCCCGCGCTCATGGGCCGCGCCTTCCTGGCCGTGGGCTTCCCGGTGGCCATGACCACCGCCTGGATCATGCCCCAGTTCCCGGGCTTCCTGTCCTCCCTGGCCGCGCCCGACGCGGTGGCCACCGCCACCCCGCTCTACGTGCTCAAGCACGCGGGCCTGGCGGAGTTCCTCCGGGAGTTCGGCAATTCCCGCGGCTGGGCCGCGCTCATTCTCGGCTTCCGGCCCGGCTGCATCGGCGAGACCAGCCCGGTGCTGCTGCTCCTGGGCGGGGGCTGGCTGCTCTACAAGCGCATCATCACCTGGCACGTGCCGGCCTCCATGCTGGCCGCGGTGGCGCTCCTGGCCTGGGTGTTCGGGCCGGAAGGGTGGTTCACCGGGCCGGTGCTGCCCCACCTCTTCTCGGGCGGCCTGTTCCTGGGCGCGTTCTTCATGGCCACGGACTACGTGACCTCGCCCTCGCGCCCCAGGGCCAAGCTCATCTTCGGGGCCGGGTGCGGCGCGCTCACCATGCTCATCCGGCTCAAGGGCGGCTACCCCGAGGGCGTGTGCTACGCCATCCTGCTCATGAACTGCCTCTCCCCGGTGCTGGACGACTGGATCCGGCCCCGCCGCTTCGCCCCGCCCCTGCAATGCGAGCCGGGGAAGAAGCCGTGAAGGAGTTCCTCAAGATAGCCGCCAACCTGCTGGCCATCTGCCTGGTGTCCGCCGGGCTTTTGGGCGGCATCTTCATCCACACCGAGGCCGCGCGCCTGCGCAACGAGGAGGCGCGGCTCACCACGTCCATGCGGCGCTACCTGCCCAAGGGCGCCGAAGCCGCCTTCTCGCCCATCCACCGCTACCTGGTGGAGGAGGCAGGGCTGGAGCCCGGGGTGGGCTACCTGTTGCCCACCAGGACGGGCCACGCCCTGCTGGTGCTGGACCCCGAGGGCAACGTGCTGCACCGGGCCGAGGTGGACGCCCCCCTGGACTCGGAGGCCGAGCGCGAGGAGGCCCTGGCCCACGTGCTGCCCGGGGCGCGCCTGCACTTCGCGGACACCTACATCCTGGCCCTGGGCCCGGACGGCAGGCGGCTGGCCTCCTTCATCTCCGGCCGCACCACCGGGTTCAAGACCTGGGTCAAGCTGCTGGTGGCCCTGGGGCCGGACAACGGGGTCCTGGGCCTGGAGGTGCTGGAGCACGAGGAGGACCCGGGCCTGGGCGCGGAGATCGAGCAGGAGTACTTCCGCAACCAGTTCACGGGCCGCACCCTGGAGCAGTTGGCCAGGCTGGGGGTGGTGAAGCTGCCCCTGCCCGACGACTACCGCCGCTGCCTGGAGCGCTCGCGCTGGGCCGAACGCGGCCTGGACGCGGCCCAGGAACACGAGGTGTGCGCCAAGTTCGGGGGCGAGGACATCCACGCCATCACCGGGGCCACCATCTCCAGCCGCCGGGTCACGGACGGCGTGAAGCGCCTGGCCGGGGCCTTCGTGCGGCGCATGGACATGGTCACCGCCGCGGCCGCCAAGGCCGGACTGGAGCCTGCTTTCTAGCGGGGTGAAGGCATGAGCAACGAACGCAGCTATACCCTCCTGGAGCGCCTGGGCAACGGGCTGGTCAAGGAGAACCCCATCTTCAAGCTGGCCCTGTCCATGTGCCCGGCCGTGGCCATGACCAACTCCGTGCGCAACGGGTTCCTGCTGGGCCTGGCCGTGCTCTTCGTGCAGGTGGCCTCCAACGTCACGGTGTCCATCCTGCGCCGGGGCATCCACGAGCGCATCCGCATCCCGGCCTACATCATCATCATCGCCACCTGGGTGAGCGTGAGCGACATGGGCCTGGCCGCCTACGCGCCGGGCTTCTACAAGGAGATCGCGCTCTACGTGAAGCTCATCGTGGTGTTCGCCATCATCATCTCGCGCCTGGAGGTCTTCGCCTCGCGCAATCCCATCCTGCCCTCGCTCTA
This sequence comes from Desulfovibrionaceae bacterium UBA6814, assembly GCA_002452635.1. Taxonomy (GTDB): domain Bacteria; phylum Desulfobacterota; class Desulfovibrionia; order Desulfovibrionales; family Desulfovibrionaceae; genus UBA6814. The sequence goes on from DKEU01000277.1 coordinate 9,414, forward strand.
CGACGGCCTGGGCATGGGCCTGGGCTTCATGTTCGGGCTCATGCTGGTGGGCTGCTTCCGGGAGTTCCTGGGCGCGGGCACCCTGTGGGGCTTCGAGATCCTGCCCTTCAAGCCCTTCTTCTTCTGGTCCCTGCCGCCCGCCGGGTTCTTCGCCATCGGGCTCATCATGGCCCTGTTCATCTGGCTGGAGCGCAAATTCAACGCCTGGAGGGCCAAGCGATGACCCGCCGCGCCCTCTCCGCCGCTCTCGCAGCCCTGCTGCTCCTGGCCCTGGCCCTGCCGGCGCACGCCGCGGGCCTGGTGCGCGCCGGGGCCGTGGCCGACGAGCACCACATCACCCTGGAGCTGGCCGGCTCCCTGGCCGCAGGCTGGGACTGGCCGGGCAACGTGAGCGTGACCGAGCGCGAGAGCCCGGACATCCCGCTCACGGTCACCGGGGTGGAGATATCCCCGGACCGCACCGAACTGACCCTGGCCGTGGCCGAGCCCGTGGCCGAGCAGGGGGCCTACCGGGTGGCCCTGCGCCACGTGGAGATCGGCGGCGTGGGCTCGGAGATCGAACGCTTCCTGGTGCGCAAGGGCGTGCTGGCCACGCTGCTGTCCATCGTCATCTCCGCGGCCCTCATCCAGAACTTCGTGTTCAGCCGCTACCTGGGCCTGTGCATCTTCTTCGGGGCCTCGGGCCGCAAGGAGACCGCGGTGGGCATGGGCTTCTCCTTCGGCCTGGTCATGACCCTGTCCGCGGCCTTTGTCTGGGCCATGTACAACTTCGTGCTGAGGCCCCTGCACCTGGAGTTTTTGCAGGTGCTCACCTTCGTGGGCATCATCGCCATCTTCGTGCAGCTCCTGGACACGGTGCTGCGCAAGGTGAACCCGTTCCTGTTCAAGAAGCTGGGCGTGTACCTGGTGCTCATCACCACCAACTGCATCATCCTGGCGGTGCCGCTGATCCTGGTGGGCAACGCCTACGACCTGTGGGAGAGCCTGGCCCTGGCCATCGGCTCGGCCGCGGGCTTCGCCCTGGCCCTGTTCCTCATGGCCTGCGTGCGGGAGCGGCTGGAGCTGGCCGACGTGCCCGAGGTGTTCCGCGGCCTGCCCATCGCCTTCCTGGCCGCGGGCCTGTTCGCTTTGGCATTCCTGGGCTTCTCGGGCATGAGTTTTTAGGAGCGCATGATGGATTTAACCCAACTCGCCTGGACCGGACTGGCGGTGTTCGGGGCCCTGGGGCTCCTGGCCGGGGTGGCGCTGGCCCTGGCCGCGGTGCGCTGCCGGGTCGAGGTGAACCCCAAGATCGAGGCCGTGAAGCACGCGCTCATGGGCGCCAACTGCGGCGGCTGCGCCTATCCGGGCTGCGAGGCCTACGCCGAGGCCCTGGTCAACGACCCGGCGGTGCCCCCGGACCTGTGCCGGCCCGGCGGGCCCGAGGTGGCCCTGGCCGTGGCCCGCATCACCGGCAAGGAGCTGGGCTCGGCCCAGCCCATCATGGCCGTGCGCCGCTGCGTCAAGGACGAGGGCCAGGTGGCGGCGGAGCTGGCCTATTCCGGCATCCCGACCTGCCTGGCCGCCAGCCTGGCCCACGGCGGCCCCGACGCCTGCCGCTACGCCTGCATCGGCCTGGGCGACTGCGTGGCCTCCTGCCCCTTCGGGGCCATGCACCTGGAAGGCGGCATGGTCCGCATCGACCCGGAGGCCTGCACGGGCTGCGGCAACTGCGTGCGCGCCTGCCCCAAGGCCATCCTGGAGCTGGTCCCGCGCGCGGCCCGGGTGCTCACCCACTGCTCCTCCCGGGACAAGGGCAAGGAAGTCACCAGCGTGTGCCAGGCGGGCTGCATCGCCTGCGGCATGTGCGTGAAGAAGTGCCCGGCCAATGCGATTTCCATGGAAGCGGGCCGCATCAAGATCGACCACGACGCCTGCCTGGCCCATGGCCCGGCCTGCGAGGAGGTCTGCGCCGAGTCCTGTCCCCGGTCCATCCTGAGGAGGACCGGACAGGCCGCGCCGCCGGCCAAGGCCCCGCAGCCCGCAGCCGAAGCGCAGCAGACGCAGGAGGCATGAGATGAACCGTCGCGACGCCCTGCGCACCATTCTGCGTATCGGGGGAGCCGGGGCCGCCCTGGCCGCGGGCTTCGGCGTGGCGCGCAGCCTGGACCACTTCGCCCTGCCCGGTCGGCAGGGCCGGCTCACGTCCGCCACCAAGCTGGGCATGGGCACCGTGGTCACCGTGAGCGCCGTGGACCCGTCCAGTTCCCGGGCCGAGGACGCCCTGGCCGCGGCCTTTGCCGAACTGGACCGGCTCACCCCCCTGCTCACCCGCTTCGACCCGGCCGCGCCCCTGGCCGTGCTGAATTCCCAGGGCCGGCTGGACGCCCCGCCCGCCTGCCTGGTGGCCGTGCTCGATGAGGCGCACCGGGCGCACCAGGCCACCAGCCGGGCCTTCGACCCCACGGTGCTGCCCCTCTTGGCCTACGTGGAGGCCGAGTGCGCCGCAGGCCGCGAGCCCGACCTGAGAGAGATTTCCGCCCGCCGCGACCTGGTGGGCCTGGACCGGGTGTCCTGGTCCGCGCGCAAGGTGGGGTTCACCCGCGCCGGCATGGCCCTGACCCTGGACGGGGTGGCCAAGGGCTTCATCGTGGACGCCATGGCCGCGGCCCTGCGCGGGGCCGGGGTGCGGCACGGCCTGGTGGACGCGGGCGGCGACATCGCCGCGTTCGGCGGCAAGGCCCAGGGCACGCCCTGGACCGTGGCCGTGCGCGACCCGGAGAACCCCGAGGCCGTGCGCGAACGCATCGAGCTCACGGACGGGGCCTGCACCACCTCGGGCGACTACGAGGTGTACTTCGACCCGCAGCGCCGCCACCACCACATCCTGGACCCGGCCACCGGCGCGAGCCCCCACCTGGCCCACTCCGCCACCGTGGTGGCGGACACCGCGGCCCGGGCCGACGCCCTGTCCACCGCCCTCCTGGTCCTCGGCCCCGAGGGCCGCGACCTGATCGAGCGCCAGGCCCGGCAGGCCATCCTGGGGTGACGCCTCTGCCCATGGTGGGGCGGGGAAGAGCGTGAAGAAGGGCGCATCGCGATGCGCCCCTACAGAAGACTGAAGAAAATCAGCGGATTGTGTCGCGGGGATTTGTGTAGGGGCGGATCGCGATCCGCCCTCTTTATTTCGCCGCCGGGCTAGTGATTCCCGCAGCCCTCGTGGCCGTGGTGGGACAGGCACACGATCTTGGAGTCGGCCAGCCTGCCCGCGGCCCAGTCGGCCACGGCCTGGCGCACCGGGCCGCTGGCCCCGCGCACCACGGCGATGCCGGCCCCGCGCAGCTTGGCCGCCGCGCCCTCGCCCATGTTCCCGCCGATGAGCAGGCCCACGCCCATGGCCTTGAGCGTGGCGGCCACGTCGGACTTGCACCCGCAGCCCGGGGGCGGGGTGAAGCTCTCTTCCCCGGACACTGCCTTGGCCTCGTCCAGGGTGAACACGGTGAAGGACTCGCAATGCCCGAAATGTTCGTCCACCAGGCCCTGCCGGGTGGGTACCGCTATCTTCATACTCTCCTCCTGGGAAACAATTCCCGGAAAAGTAAGCGGGATTTGCCGTGTGTCAAGGCGCGGCGGCGATTGACGCGGCCCGGGCTCCCTACTAGGATTCCGGGCGGTTACCCCCCCATGGACCAGCAGCCCACCCCCACCCCGCCTGCGGGCGATGTCAGCCTGCCCGCGAGCCGGCTGCTCCTGGTCCTGTACATCGCGTCCCTGGCCTTTGCCGCGTTCTACGCGCCGCAGCCCCTGCTGCCCGCCCTGCGCGCCGAGTTCGGGGTGAGCCAGGCCGCGGCCTCCCTGCTGGTCACCGTGACCATCCTGCCCCTGTCCTTCGCGCCCATGGTCTACGGCCTGCTCCTGGGCTCGGTGTCCACCCGGCGGCTGATCATCGCCGCGGTGTCGCTCCTGGCCGCCAGCGAACTGCCCATCGTGTTCACCGACTCCTTTGCCGTGATCCTGGGGGCGCGGGTGGCCCAGGGCCTGCTCCTGCCCGCGGCGGTCACCGCCCTCATGTCCTACGTGGCGGCCAACACCCGCGGCCAGGGCCTGCAGCGGGCCATGTCCCTGTACATCGGGGCCACCATCTTCGGGGCCTTCCTGGGCCGGCTTTCCGCCGGGTTCCTGGCCACGGTGCTGGGCTGGCGCTGGGCCTTCGCCGCCCTGTTCGTGGCCATCCTGGCCGGCCTGCCCCCCCTGCTCCGGCTCAAGGAGGAATCCCGGGCCGGGTTCGACCGGTTGCGGCCCTCGCAGGTGGTCCAGGCCCTGCGCGCCCCCGGGGTGCTGCGCCTGTACCTGGTGGTGTTCTTCGTGTTCTTCGTGTTCGCGGCGGTGTTCAACTTCCTGCCCTTCCGGCTGCACGAGCTGGACCCGGGCATCAGCGAGCTGCGCATCGCGTTCATGTACCTGGGACACCTGGTGGGCATGCTCCTGGCCCTGTCCTCGCGCCGGGTGGTGGCCCTGTGCGGGGGCGAGATCCGGGCCATCCTGGCCGGGCTGGGCTTCTACCTGGCGGTCACGCCGCTTTTGGCCGTGCCCGCGGAGGTGGTGATCTTCACCGCGGTCAGCCTGTTCTGCCTGGGCATGTTCACGGTGCAGACCACCGCGCCCGGGGTCATCAACCGCCTGGCCCCCTGCGGGCCCGGAGTGGTCAACGGGCTGTACCTGTCGTTCTACTACGCGGGCGGCGCGCTGGGCTCGTACCTGCCGGGCTACGTGTACCGCCACCTGGGCTGGACCGCGTTCGTGCTGGGGCTGTGCGCGCTGCAGGCCGTGGCCCTGGTCCTGGCCGCGGGCCTGCGCCGCACCGGCGGCAGGCTCTCCTCCGACGCGGCCGGCCCGGCCTGCTGAAAC
>DKEU01000288.1:0-12012 GCA_002452635.1 Desulfovibrionaceae bacterium UBA6814
CGGACTGGAAGGCGGAAATCTACTCTCCTTCGTCAAAGCGCTGGGTGGATCTTCGGCAAATGGTGGCCGGGAGCGACCTGGGCAAGTACCGGGGATTGCGGCTCACCCTGCAGTTGCCCGGAGGCGCGGTGGAAATGACCGAACTGCTGCCGGAGACGGAGGAATGACCCGACCCGGGAAAGGCCGCAGCCGGAGAGGGGCCGCTCTCATCGTGGTCCTGGCCACCCTGCTGGCCCTGGTCCCCTCGGTGTACACCCTGCTGGACACCAGCTTCATGCACGCCCGGGAGCCCGCCCTGCTGGCCGACGAAAGCCGGGCGGGGATTCTGGCCCAGTCCGGCCTGAAGGTGGCCCTGAACCTCCTGCGCCAAGACCAGGATTCCCTCGCAGACACCCCCCAGGAGCCCTGGTGCGGAGGCCGGCCCGGCATCGAGGGTCGCCCCCTGCCCATATGGAATTCCCGCGGCCTGACCGTGAACATCATACCCTGCAACGCCTACCTCAACCTGAACGCCCTGCTGGTGGGCAAGGAGCCCACCACCGAGAATCCCAATCCGCTCCGGGAGCGCATGGAGACCGCCGTGGAGAACCTGCTGCGCCTCGAGAAGAAATCCCGCGACCTGATCCTGTCCCTGCAGGACTGGATAGACGACGACACCGGACAGAGGTTGCCGGGAGCCGAGGGAATGGCATATGCTGCCATGAATAGGGGGTACGTTCCGCGCAACGCACACCTGGTTCGGACCGAGGAGGCGCTGCTGGTCGACGGCTGGAAATCCCTGGATCCCGACTGGCTGCGCGCTCACTTCACCGCCTGGGGCGAACGCGAACCCCGGCTGAACATCAATTTCGCGCCGGTGGCGGTGCTGGAAGCCCTGGTTCCGGAACTCGTCCCCTACCGGACGGCCCTGGTCGCCTTCCGGGATTCCCAGGGGTTCCAGGACGTAAGCCAGCTCTTGACGGCGACCGGCATGGACGAGGATACCTACGCCAAGGTGACGCCGTACCTGACCGTGCGCTCCGACCAGTTCCAGGTGCTGGTCCGGGCCCAGGTCGGGAGTTGGGTGGAAATCCGGCGCTTCATAATCGACCGGAGCATCTCCACCGGGACGCCCAAGGTCCTGTGCGCGGACGTGCTCTTCACCGGGATTACGAGTTGAGGAGAACATGCGGGCAAAGCGATTTTTCGTGCTGCACTTCCCCGAAGGCGAGCCCCAATGGCTGCGCTTCGAGGGGGGCGCCTTCTCTCCGGTGGCGCCTCCCGGCCAGGAGGCCGGTCTGCCGGTGGTGGTGCTCATCCCGGACCGGTATTTCTTCTACCACCTGCCCCCGGACCTGAACGTCAAGGGCGAACGCCGGCAACGGGCCGCAGTGGCCCTGCGCCTGGGCCAGGTCTTTCCCGCGCCGGGCAACGGCCAGGAATGGGGCACCCTGCCCGGGGGCCCGGCCGGCATGCCCGGCTTCCACACCCACCCCGACCTGGCCGCCTTCTGGGAGCAGCACCAGGCGGCCCTGTCCCAGGCCGCCCTGGTGACCACTCCCTTCCTGCTGGCCTGGTGCTGGTCCTCGGCCAAGGATCTTGCGGAATGGTCCCTGCCCGGGGAAAACGGCGACGACCCGCTGGCCCTGTTTCGCGAGGGCCAACTCCACACGCTGCTCGACGCTGCGGCCCAATCCCGGTCCCTGGCCGCCGCAGGCCAGCCCCTGCCTCCCGATCTGGACTGGCGCGAAGTCCTGGCGCATAGCGGCGATCCCGGCCTGTCCTGGTCGCGCCTGCGCATGCCCCTGCGCGGATTCGCCAGCGTCCGCATCAACCTGCGGCCCTACGTGTACGCCGCACTGGGGCTGACTCTGGCCGCGCTCTTGCTCTACTCGGTCCAGGTGCGCGAACTGCTGGCGGTCAAGCGCGCAGCCGACGCCTGGGACCAGGCCCTGCACGACCTCTACGTCAAGGCCCTGGGCAACGAGCCTGGCCGGGACCCCTTCGGCCGGCTGCTCTCCAAGCTGGAGCGGATGAAAGGGCAGCAGGGCGGCGCCATGGACCTGCTGGAATTCCTGGCCAGCCTCTCGGCCAACGCCCCGGCCGCCTTGGACGTGGAGTCCGTGGCCCTGTCCACCTCCACGGGCAGCGTGTCGGGCAAGGTGGACAGCTACGACGCCCTGGAAGCCTACCTCAAGACCCTGCCCAAGGACGGCCCCTATTCCTTCACCCTGGAACAGGCCACCAGCGTCGCCGGCGGGGTGAGCTTCACCCTCAAGGTGGTTCCCAGCCAACCCGGAGGCCGGCCATGAGAATCGAGGACATCCCCTTCATCCAGGAGCTCTCCCCGGCCCGGCGCAAGCGCGTCCTGGCCCTGGGCGTGCTCCTGTGGGCCGTGGTGCTCCTGCTGGGCTGGCTGGCCCTGTCCGAGGCTCCGGGCCTGGCCCGGGAGCGCATCAAGGCCACGGGGCGCGAGATGGAGCGGACCGCCGGGCTGGTGGGCCAGGTCATGCATATGGAGGCCCAACTCGCGGCCCTCTCGGGCCTGGCCCCGCTGGCCGCGGCCCAGCAGGTGGTCCGGGACCTGGGCATGGAGAAACGGCTCACCGCCATCCGGCCCACCCAACTGGGCGGCGGGGTGGAAGGCGTGCAGATGATCTTCGAATCCCTGGACCTGCCCCAGATCATCAACCTGCTCAAACAGATGCGCAGCCGGGGCGGCCTGTCCACGGTCTCCGCCACCCTGAGCCGCCGGCTGGACGCCCGCGACCGGGCCGACATGCAGTTGGTGGTTGTGCGCTAACAGTCCGTCATGAACCAGCTTCCGTCCCCGCCCGGCCGGCCGGGCCTCGCCCGCAGGCTGGCCACGATCCTGCTCGCCGGCCTGGCGTTCGTTCTGGCCCTGGCCCTGGGCTTGGCCCTGTTCCTGCCCTGGGATCTGATCTGGCCCAGCGTCCTGGAGCGGGCCGCGGCCCGCAACCCCCAGTTCGCCCTGGGCTGGGCCGGCCTGGAAGAGCCGTCGGCGCTGGGCTTCACCCTGCGCGGGGTCTCGGCCAACGCCACCGGGCGGGTGACGGCCGAGGCTGAAAGCGTCCGGCTGCGGCTGGGCTCCACCCCCCTGCTCCTCACCGGTCTCACCGCCCGCACCGGCCGCACCGTGGTCCATCTGGACCGGGTCCGGCTGGAGGCGGGCTTCTCGCCCCTGGCCGAACTGCGCCTGACGGCAGGAGAAGAACTCACCCTCACCCTCATCCGCAATCGCACCCTGGTGATGGGCGGAACGATAGACCTGGCCAAGCTCCTTCCCGAATCCCGGCTGGCCGGAATCCTCGGGATCAACGCGGATCTGGCGTGGGAGGACTGGCGCCATCCCCCGGCCAGCGGGAGCGCCGAGATATCGGCCCCGTCCCTGACCCTCCCCGACGGACGCTCGGCCGCCGGGCTCGCAGCTTCGGCCAGCCTGGAGGGCACGCAACTGACCCTGCGGGAGGTCCGCATGCAGCAGCCGGTCCCCCTGCGCGGCCGGGGCAGCGCCGTCCTGGCCTGGGACAACATCCCGGCCTCGACCTTCGAATTCAACGGGGTGGCCTTCCCCGGACTCCTGGACAACCCGGTGCAGCGCCAAGGCCGGGTGGGCGAACTCTTTCACCCCTAGGCCGGTCTTCCTCGTCCTCCACACTTTTTTCCCGCGGCCCATGGACGATTATCCCGGGATTTGCTACGTTGGTTTCAAGATATTTTGGTTGTCCTGCATGCTGCCAGGGCTCCGAAATCATCGCATCATGATTGATTTTTTTCGCTTCATTGCGTAGAATGGTTGGGTATTGTTTGATAACTTCTTGATATTGTTACGTTTTTGGGGGATCATCTACGACGGGCACAGTCGCGGAAGTCCGCGGTTGTCATATTTCCAAGGTAACTCCTACATTCCCTAAAGGAGACATGGCAATGAGGAAACTCTGGCTGGTTCTGACCCTCGTCACGGCATTCACTTTCGCAGCCGTTGCGGCGCAGGCGGCCTCGGTGCCGACCCGCCTGAACGGCTCGTCCTGGAACTACACCGCGTTCCAGATGACCAAGGCGACGGGCGCGCCCTCCATCGCTTACGGCCACATGCTGAACTCCACTGTCGGCGTTGCCGGGAACGGGCTGGAGGGCAGCCTGGACATCCTCACCGCCGCCGGCGCGGGTTCGACCGTCCGGCTGGGCGCTGGCGGCACCGCCTCCGACTGGTCGACCGACGAGCCCTTCGCCAACGCCAACAATCTGCTCGCGCTGAACGCCACCGCCCCAACCCTCTACTTCATCAACAACCCCGCCCAGACCCTGTTCGCCGCCTTTGGCGAAGATGACCTGAGCGTTGGCGGGACCGGCGACGGCCCGCACCTGGGCCTGATGGTGCAGAACCTGACCATCACCAACAACGTGACCGACGTGGCCGGGACTTGGTACTTCTATTCCCTGGAAGGCACCAACGCCTCGAATATCGTGGCCCGCGCCGGCTCCATGGTGCTGACCTCCACGGGTTCCGCCGGGGCGATGAGCTACGCTTCGCTGTACAACAACGGCACCAGCAACGGCACCGCCACCGACACCGCGACCTGGGGCAAGGTTGACGACGGCGCCGCCATCAACATCAACGGCACTGCTGCCGGCATCCTCTGCGACAAGGCCTTCCTGAGCCGGGACAAGAAGATCGTCGTGGGCTACACCGTGCCCACCGGCGCCGGCAACGTGCGCACCCTGATCGCCCTGAAGTCCGGCTCGACCTTCTCGTCGTCCGACTTCACGGATGTGGGCATGACCTCCATCCGGATCGCGAACACCAACTCCACCATCGGTAGAAACGTTGCCAACGCGACGCTCAACACGTTCTACACCGGCTCGACCCGCGCCATCACCGCCGGCAACACGACCGGCTTCTCCGGCAAGAACAACCTGCTCATCAACTCCCTGGTGGGCCGGACCGTGACCGTCGGCTCCACCACGCTCGGCGGTGTGACCCACTCCACGGTGAAGCTCTCCAACGAGGCCTCGACTTTCATCGGCCGCAAGGTGAGCAACGTTTACGCCGGTCTGACCTTCACCAACGGGGCGGTGGGACTCCAGATATTCACCCCGGCCGCCTCCCAGGTGAACGCGCCCGTGGCCCCGTCCACTTCCGAGGTGAACACCTTCAACACCTCCTTCACCGTGACCGGTTCCGGTGGCTCCGCCGTGCAGGTCATCGCGGGCACGGATATCGGACTCTCCGGCACCACCGTGGGCACCTCCGGCACCTACCTGGGCACCCTGGTGAGCCAGTTCGAGAACGCGACTGACACCGACCTCACCACGCAGTTCAGCCTGGGCAGCGCCACGCTCGACCGCAACTTCCCGATCGTGAGCTTCGCCGTGAACCTCGGCGCTGGCAACGCCGGGAACATGACCGTGCGGAAGATCAGCTTCGCCGGCAACAACAAGCTCATCCGCGAGCTGCCGGTTCCGACCAAGTTCTACGTGGAGAAGGTGACCACCAAGGCCGGCACCGTGCATGCCATGAACTCGACCAAGGCCTTCACCTATCGCAGCGCGGGATCGGCCATCACCGACGGCTCCTACTGGATCACCCCGTCCGGCTTCCCGACTCTGACCCTGAACTACGCAGACGCCAACAAGCTGGCCCTGGGCTCCAACTACGACATGTGGCTGGCCATCCTGGACGACGGCGACTACGACCTGGATCCCACCGACGCCCAGATCGCTGACCCCGGCGCCTTCCTTGTCGGCGGCGGCGGCGGTGGCGGCATCGGCGGCAGCAGCTCCGACAACGGTTGCGTGCTGAACCCGATGGCCGGGTTCTCCGTCGAGTTCCTGCTCCTCCTCCTGGCCCCGCTGGCCTACTTCATCCGCCGGAAGAAGTAGCCTCCAGGGTCTAAGCCCTGAAACCAGCCGCCCGGCCGCAAGGCCGGGCGGCTTCTTTTTGGGACAAGCTGCGGCGCACGCTGCGCCGGCCCCGCCCTTTTCCCCTTGCCCGATTCGGCGTGCGCCACGTGCTGCTCGCCCTGCCGCTGGGCACAGTCGCGCGCTCCGGCCCAGACCCCGCCAGGAGCCCTGCCTCCGCGAGTCTCGGCATGCGGCCCGAACGCAACCAGGCCAGAGGCCAGGCGGCGTCAGCGCCCCTGGTTCAACCCGGCGGGGACACTGGACGCAGCGCGTCGGTCCGGCAAGGCCGGGGGACTTGGGAGCGGGAGGGATGGCGGGGGGAGGTCCCGCTGGCGGCGAAAGAGGGCTATTGCTTGGGAGAGTCGTTCTTCCGGGCCAAGTGCTCGGCCTCGAACAGGGCCAGACGCTGGGCCAGACGGCGCATGTCGCGCTCGTGCCGGGAGCGGTCCATGTCCATGAACAGGGACTTCAGACCCAGCACGGCCAGGGCCAGGGTCAGCACCAGGGTGGGAGGATAGGAAACCCCGAAGAACCGGGCCAGCCAATCGGACAGCCGGGGGAACAGGCCGAAGAGCATCACCACGCCGGCCGCAGCCAGCCACCAGAGGGAGTACCGGGTGTGCAGGTGGTCCTTGCGCACCAGGACGATGATGGTCGCGGCAATGGCCAGGCCGATTCCCGCGGTGGTCCAGTTCAGGGTCAGCATCGTACCTCGGCTAGGATAAAAACATCCGTTTGATGGTGGTGCCGTGCATGCTGCGGGAGACCGAGAGCACGGTGCTGGCCAGCATGTAACGGGTCACCGCGAACCAGGTGTCGAACACCCGGGAATGGCCGTATTCCCGGGGACACATGGTGACCTGGCGCTCGACCACCCGCAGGTTGGAGCGCAAAAGCAGCAGCAGGACGCCGATGTCTTGGTAGTCCAGCAGGGTGGCCTTGGCCGAGGCCAACAGCGAGATGGCCTGATGGTTGTAGGCCCGGAATCCGCTGGTCAGATCCTGCAAGGTGAGCCCGGTCATACCGCGGAACAGACGCCAAGCCAAACGGCGACTGGCGCTTCCCCGCTGTGGACAGGCGCCGATGGCTACATCGGTCCTGTCACTACGCAGGGGCTCCAGCAGCAACTCCACATCGCTGACCAAGTGCTGCCCGTCGGCGTCCATGGTCAGCGCAATCCGGTAGCCATGCTTCAGGGCGTAGCGCATTCCCGCCTGGATGGCCCCCCAGGCTCCGAGGTGGATGGGCAGGCGGATGACCCGGGCCCCGGCCCGGCGGGCCGCCCCGGCAGTGTCGTCCCCGCTCATGTCGTCCACCACCAGCACGTCCAGACCTGCCTGGCCCAGAATGGAGCGCACAACGCGCTCCACGCTCAGGACCTCGTCCCGGGCCGGGACGATGACCAGAACCTGGTTGGCCGGAGGCATGCTCAACTGCCTCTCCCCTGCCCGCCGTTGCGCACCAAGAGCCCGCCGATGCTGCGCTCCTCGGGATGGACCTGCTCGTGCATCTCGGCCAGGCAGTCCAGGAGGCCCTGGCCCAGGTCGGTGTAGCTCTCGCCCACCAGCTTCCGCCCCACCCGGGGCAGGAAATTGTAGGGGGTGATGGTGTAGTGCCCGGCCACGGGCTTGTTCTCGAAGCGCACCGCGGGCTTGCCCCCGAGCATCTCCCGCACCATCTCCATGAGGTCGCGCACCTTGCAGGGATAGGGGCCGGTGAGGATCACGTGCTGGTTGGCGAACTCCGGCTCCAGGGCCTTCACCGACAGGAGCGCGGCGTCGCGCACGTGGATGTACTCCCGCTGCTCGTCCCCGCTGCCGGAATAGGTGACCTCGCCCTGGGTCAGGGCCGCGTGCAGGATGCGCCAGATGCCGTTGCGGCGGTCCGCCCGCCGGCCGTACAGGGAGCCGTAGCGCAGGATGGTGTAGGGAATGCCGTAGCGCTCCTGGTAGGCCTCGATGATCCGCTCCGAGGCCTGCTTGCTGGCCCGGTAGAAGGAGCCGCGCTCGGAATACACGTACACCGTGCTGGCGAACACGTAGCGCCGCACGGCCTCATGGCGGCAGGCGTCCAGGATGTGGGTGTTGCCCAGGACGTTGAGCTTGACCGTGTCCACGGGCTTGTCCCGGGACTCGTCGATGTCCGCCAGGCCGGCGAAGTTGTACACCACCGCGGCCCCGGCCACGGCCTTGGCCACGGCGTCCGGATCCAGGATGTCGCAGCGGACCATCTCCTGCCCGGGGGCCAGGAACGGGGAATCCGCCACATCGCAGATCCGCACGTCCCATCCCGCCTCCTGCAGGGCGTCGGCCACATGGCTTCCCAGGAAGCCCGACCCCCCGAATACCACCGCCAGCTCGCTCACGTCCCCTCCGCATCACTCCGCGCTACTGCATGCCGCATGCATGACAACGCACCGTGCATCATCGCAAAATATGTCATTCCAAGGCGAAATACAAGGAACAACGCGAGTATCGACTTATCCGGACAACCCGCTGCGATATGTGGCGAACAGGGCGTCCTCCCGCATGAGGGCCTCGGCCGCGGCCAGGTCCTGGGGCGTGTCCACGCTCACGGTGCGGGCCGAGGTGCGCACCATGCGGACCTTGAGGCCGTGCTCCAGCACCCGGAGCATGTCCACGGACTCGGCCACCTCCAGGGGAGTGGGGATCAGCGAGTTGAACTTCAAGAGGAAATCCCGGCGGAAGGGGATGATGCAGACCTGCTTGTACATGGCCAGGTCCTTGGCTCCCTTCCTCCAGGAGGGGATGGGCTCCCGGGAGAAGTACAGGGCGTTGTCCGCCAGGTCCACCACCACCTTGACCTCGTTGGGGTCGTCCTGCTCCGCCCGGGTGAGGAGCGGGGCCATGAGGTTGACCACCATCAGGTCCGGGTCGGACGCGAAGGGGGCCACGGCCTCGGACACCATCTCCGGGGTCACCAGGGGCTCGTCGCCCTGGACCATGACCACCAGGTCGCTTACGCCCAGGTTCTTCTCGATGGCCAGCATGGCCTCGGCGCAGCGGTCCGAGCAGCGCTCGTGGGTGTCCGCGGTCATGACCGCCTGGCCGCCGATGGAGGAAACGTAGTCGGCGATCTCCCGGTCGCAGGTGGCCACGAAGGTCCGCTCCGGGCCCAGGGCCAGGCAGACCCGCTTCCACACGTGCCCCACCATGGGGATGCCGGCGATGGGGGCCAGGGGTTTGCCCGGGAAACGCGACGAGCCCATGCGGGCCGGGATGATGGCGATGGCGCTGCTCATTTGGTGTCCTTCAGCACCGCCACGCCCGCACGGGAGGCGGTGTCCAGCATGCGGATGTCCAGGCTGTAGGCCACGAAGCGGTAGCCCTGCTCCAGGCGTTGCCGCAGTTCGGCGGGGTCGGCCTCCACCACGTGGATGCCGGCCAGGGCCCCCTTGGCCGCGGCCACCTCGCGGATGCGGGCCATGGCCGCCGTAAAGTCCGGGTGTTCGAAATCGCCGGGCCGGCCCAGGGAGCCGGACAGGTCGTAGGGTCCCACGATGAAGCCGTCCACCCCCGGGGTGTCCAGGATGGCCGGGAGGTTCTCCACCGCCCGGATGTGCTCCACCTGCACGATGACCACGGCGTTGTCCGCCAGCCAGTCCCGGTAGGCGGCGAAGCCCACGCCGTACTGGGCGGCCCGGGCCAGGCCCACGCCCCGGGTCCCGCGCGGCGGGTAGTGCACCGCGGCCACTGCGGCCCGGGCCTCCTCCGGGGTGTTGACCATGGGCACGATGACCCCGTGCGCGCCCGCGTCCATGACCCGCTTGATCTGGATGTGGTCGTTCCAGGAGAGACGCACGAGCGGAGCGGCCCCGCTCAGGCCGATGACGCGGATGAGCTCCTCTGCCTCGCGGATGGTGATGACGCTGTGCTCCAGGTCCACGGCCAGCCAGTCGAAGCCGGCCCGGGCCATGATCTCGGCCAGGGCCGGGTGGGCCAGGGTGATCCAGGAGCCCAGCGCGATCTCCCCCGCGGCCAGGGTTTTCTTGAGTGATTTCTGCATCCGCCCCTCCTGCCCCGTGCGGCCGAGGTTGTCAATGCGCTGAAAAAAGGCGGCCCGGGTCGAGCCCGAGCCGCCCTCCGGTCATGGCGATGTTCCGGCTCAAGTGATGACAATGTCCGTGTTCTCCACGTGGCTGTTATACGTACCCGAAGCGCTGTCGATGACGGCCACCTGCTGGGCCGCGCCCGAGCCGGCCGTGCCGTCGGCGTCGTACCAGAGGGTGCGGTCCTGGTCGTTGTACACGAAGGTCGGGGCCGTGGTGCCGCCGGCAATGACGCCGCCGGCGTAGTTGCCGTCGCTGATGCTGGCGAAGTTGGCCGCGCTCAGGGTCCCGGCGCTCAGGTTGCCGAAGGCCGAACCCACGAAACTGAAGCTGTCCTCGCCCCCGATGAAGTCGGAAACCTGGTCCACATTATTCGAACCGATCTCGCTGGTGCTGGTGTAGCGGTACACGTCGGAACCGGACCCGCCGTACAGGGTGTCCGCGCCGGTACCGCCGACGAGCAGGTCGTTGCCCGCGCCACCGGACAGGTAGTCGTTGCCGCCACTGCCCACCAGGGTGTCGTTGCCGCCGTTGCCCGACATGATGTTGCTGCCCACGCCGCCCACCAGGGAGTCGGCGTAGCCGGTGCCGTACACGTTCTCGATGTGCGAGAAGGTGTCGGTGCCGTGGTTGGCGCCCGTGGCCGTGCCCGTGTCCAGGTTGGCGGTGACCCCGCTGGTCTCGTTGTCCAGCATGAAGGATATCCAGTCGTTGCCCGCGCCGCCGTCCAGCCAGTCGTTGCCCGCCTCGCCGTTCAGGGTGTCGTCGCCATCCCCGCCCAGGATCGAGTCATCGCCGGTGTCGCCCAAGAGGTAGTCGCTGCCGGCCCCGCCGTCCATGGTGTCGTTGCCGCCCAGGCCGTCGAAGAAGTTGCCGTCGCTGTCGCCCAGGATGCTGTCGCCGTGCCCGGTGGCCTCGATGTCGTTGATGTCCTTGAGGTAGTCGGTTTCCGCTCCGCTCACGAGATGGGCGTAGCCGTTCCCGTCGGTGGTCCCCAGGTCGACGCTGATGCCGTAGGTCTCGTGCAGGCCATCGTTGTAGCAGGCGTGATCGCCGCCGTTGCTCCCGCCGATGATGGTGTCGTCCCCGGCCCCGCCGTACAGGTAGTCGGTCACGGGGTTGCCGCCGCTCGATTCGGAATCGTCGGCAACGAGCGAGTCGTCGCCGGCCATGCCGAACAGATAGTCCGAGCCGTACCCGGCCACCAGGGTGTCGTTGCCGCTCTCGCCGTAGAGGGTGTCGTTGCCGCTCTCCCCGAACAGGGAGTCGCCGGACGAGGTGCCGTCTACGTAGTCGTTCCCCCTCCCGCCGTAGACCATGGTGAAGCCGTAGAGCGAGTCGCTGTAGGACGAGCCTATGGCGCCCTCGATGTCCCCGCCGGTCATGTTGGCGTACACCGCCGCGGAGGTGCTGTAGACGATGAAGTCCGTGCCCGCGCCGCCGGTGAAGTAGTCCGTGCCGGAGCTGTAGACCAGGGTGTTGCCGCCGTCGTCGCCGGCCAGGGAATCGTCGCCGTAGCCGCCGATCAGGCAGTCGTTGCCGGTTCCGCCGCTCATGGTGTCGTTGCCGGAGCCGCCGTCCAGGGTGTCGTTGCCGGAGCCGCCGCTCATGCAGTCGTTGCCCGAGTCCCCGTACAGCGAGTCGTTGCCGTCGTCGCCGCGCATGGTGTCGTTGCCGGAGCCGCCGTCCAGGGTGTCGTTGCCCGCGCCGCCGGCCATGGAGTCGTTGCCGTATTCGCCCTTGATGATGTTGCCGTAGGTGGCGTCGTCGGTGCCGCCCAGGGTGTCGTCGTAGTCCGAGCCGTAGAGGTGCCGGAACCCGGACAGGGTATCCGTGCCCCAGTTGGTGTTCTGCCCGGTGTTCACGGCCAGGCTCACCGTCACCCCGGTGGTGGCGTCGTTGTAGAACAGCCAGTCGTATGCCGAATCGCCCACCAGGAGGTCGTTGCCGGCCCCGCCCGTGACCGAATCCACGTAGCCCGAGTCGCCCGAGGCATCCAGGATGTCGTTGCCCTGGTTGCCGTAGAGCCAGTCGTTGCC
>DKEU01000288.1:12019-15156 GCA_002452635.1 Desulfovibrionaceae bacterium UBA6814
CCGCCGTCCAGGGTGTCGTTGCCGTCCAGGGAGTCGCCGGCGCTGTTCGTGAACAGGTTCGCGCCGCCGAACAGGAAGTCCGTCCCGTCGCCACCCTCGAGGATGTCCGCGCCCCGGCCGCCGAACAAGGAGTTGTTCGCGGAGTCGCCCACCAAGCTGTCGCCCAGGGTGGTGCCCACCACCCCCTCGATGCCCGAGAGGGTGTCGTAGCTCGTGGAGTACTCTGCCCTGCCGAATGCCACGGTGCCTGCGCCGAAGTCCGCGGCATCGAAGTCCAAGGTCACCGTTATCCCCGTAGACAGGCTGCTGTAATCGGCCGTGTCGCTGTCGCTGCCGCCCAACAGGGTGTCGCCGGTCAGGCCCCCGGCCAGGGTGTCGTTGCCCGCGCCGCCGTCGTGCCAGTCGGTACCTGTCGAGGTCCCGATGGAGTCATTGCCCGATCCGCCGAATAGGCTTTCATTGCCCGAGCTGCCGAGTAGGGTGTCGTTGTAGGAGCTGCCGTAGGCCGCCTCCACGCCCGTGAGGGAATCCACATCCGATCCCGAAGTGGCGCTGTTGGCGGAGAGGTTCACGCTCACCGCCGCACTGAGGTCGCTGAAGAACACCGTGTCGCTGCCCGACCCGCCCACGAAGGTGTCGTTGCCCACACCGCCGTACAGGGAGTTGGCCCCCGTGGAGCCCATCAGGCAGTCGTGGCCCGTGCCGCCGAACAGGGAGTCGTCGCCCTGGCCGCCGGTGAGCGTGTCGTTGCCGTCCCCGCCGTCCAGGCTGTCGTTGCCCGAATAGCCCGTTATGAAGTCGTTGCCGACTCCACCAACCAGGGTCGCGTTGCCCGAATAGCCGCTGTACTGGATGCTCAGGGTATCGTTACCGCCCAAACCCTGGAGCCAGACACCGGTGCTCGACCCCCCGGTCACCGCCAGGGAGTCGTCGCCCGAGCCGCCGAGCACGTTGTGGATGCCGGACAGGGAATCCGCGCCTTCGCCGTTCATGGTGCCGGTTCCGGAGTCGGCGTTGAGGCTCAGGGTCAGGTTCGACGTGCTGGCGGAGTAGTCCGCCCAGTCGTTGCGGTAGGAATTCTCGCCGATGAGGCAGTCGTTGCCCGCGCCGCCGATCAGGGTATCGGCGGCATCGAGGCCGGCTACCAGACTGTCGTTGCCCGCACCGCCGTCCATGATGTTGGCCAGGGAGGACTGCCCTATCATGGTGTCGGCGTTCTCCGTGCCCTTGGCGTTGACGATGAGGGTCAGGGTGGCGGAGATGCCGCCCGTCACCTGCTGGTTCTCCAGGTCCACGGTGACCCCGGGGGTCCCGGAGGCGAACATGAGCCAGTCGTTGCCCGTGCCGCCGTTGGCCGTGTCCGTGCCGCCGTGCCCGATGACCAGGGTGTCGTTGCCCGTGCCGCCGTACAGGGAGTTGGAATCCGTGTTGCCCACGATGGAGTCGTTCCCACTGGAGCCGATCACGTTCTCCATGCCGGTCAGGGTGTCCACGTACCCGCCGTGGCTGGCCCGGCCCGCAGTGAGGTCGATGGTGGAGGCGCCGGCGTAGTCAAAGACTGCCACGTCCGTGCCCGACCCGCCGTCGAGGTAGTTGCTTCCCGACTCCGAGGACAGGGCGTCGTTGCCGTCCCCGCCGGACAGGGTATCGTTGCCCGTGTCGTCCCACAGGCTGTCGTTGCCCACGCCGCCCACCAGGCAATCGTTGCCCGAGCCGCCGTCCAGGGTGTCGTTGCCGTCCTCGCCGAGCAGGATGTCGTTGCCGTCCTGGCCGGCCAGGCTGTCGTTGCCCACGCCGCCGAGCAGGCTGTCGTTGCCGTTGCCGCCGAGCAGGGTGTCGTCGCCCACTTGGCCGAGCACGGTGTCGTTGTCGCACTGGCCGTCCAGCCAGTCGTTGCCGTCCCCGCCCAGGATGGAGTCGTTGCCCTGGCCGCCGATAAGGGTATTGTTCCCCGAGTCGCCGATGGCGGTGTCGCTGTAGATGGTCCCGATGGCCGCCTCAATGCCCGAGAGGTGGATGGTGCCCGTCCCCCCGATGCCCACGGCGGTTCCCGCGACCATGTCCAGGGTGCCCCCCTGGCCCTCGGCCTCGGTGAACTGGATCCAGTCGATGCCCGCCCCGCCCACGATGGAGTCTTCCCCGTCGCCGGACTCGAAGGTGTCGTTGCCCGCGCCGCCCACCAGGGTGTCGTCGCCCCGGCCGCCGGCAAAGAACTGGTCGAGGGAGTCGCTGTCCGTGCCTCCGTAAAGGCAGTCGTCGTATTCCGACCCCTCCACCCGGTAGATGCCGAAAAGGTAGTCCGTGGACCCGCCCAGGGCCTCGCCGGTGAGCAGGTTCACGGTCACCGCGTTGGGATTGTCCCCGTAGTTCACGTAGGTGGTCGAGGTGCCGACGAAGGTGTCGTTGCCCGCACCGCCGTTCAGGGTGTCGTTGCCCCCGGAATACAGGCAGTCGTCGCCCGCACCGCCGAACAGGCTGCTCGACGTGCCGGTGCTGTACAGGGTGTCGTTGCCCAAGCCTCCGTACAGCGTGTTGTTGCTGCCCCCGCTCACGTACAGGCTGTCGTTGCCCACCCCGCCGTCCATGTAGTTGGCGCCGGAGTAGTCCGCCAGCGTGTCCATGCCCGAATCGCCGTACAGATAATCGTTGCCGTAACCGCCCTGCAGGCTGTCCCGGCCGTCACCGCCGTACATGGTGTCGGAGTAGCTGGAGCCGGTGAGGGAGTCCGGCCCGGCGTTGCCGTAGGCCTGGTAGGGATCGTCGTAGAAGTTCTGCCTGTCGCCCGCCGCGGTCCCGTAGTACGTCTTGTAGGCGGGCGAGACTGGTGTCGGTACAGGTTCTGGCGCTGGAGTCGGCGGCTCCGGCTCCGGCTCGGGCTCGGGCTCTGGCTCTGGCTCTGGTTCGGGCTCGGGCGCCGGTGTTGGCTCCGGGACAGTGAAGATCGATCCGCCGTCATATCCGAAAGTGATTCCCTCCCCCAGAACGATCCCGGCATTCGCCAGGGCTTGCGCGAAATCCGTGCCGCCCAGGCCGGCGATCGGCGTGACGAGCTCGATGTCCCCTTGGTCTCCCTCGCCCTCGCCTTCTCCCTCGCCCTCGCCCTCGCCCTCGCCTTCTCCCTCGCCCTCGCCCTCGCC
>DKEU01000095.1:0-14310 GCA_002452635.1 Desulfovibrionaceae bacterium UBA6814
CTCAACAGGTTGCTGGACCAGAATCCGCCGGGATGAACCGGCCCGCTGCCCACAGCCCCAGGAGCAGGGCCTCGGCCGCGTCCGAGGTGAGGGTCTTGCGGGGCAGGCCGGCCTCGGCCAGGGCCTGGCGGGCCAGGACTCCGGCCGCGGCCTTGGCGGCCTTGGCGTCGCGCTGCCGGGACGGGGCGAGCACGTGGGGCCGCCAGTCCTGGGCGCTGACCACGCGGACCCGGATGCCGGCCTTGGCCGCCTCGTTCACCCAGATGTCCGCGGCCGGGCCGCCGCCCTCCAGGACCAGCAGGTCCAGTTCGGGAAGCTCCCTGAGGATGGAATGCGCGGCCCGGCGCAGGGCCGCCATGGCGCCCAGGTGCTTGGAGCGCAGCCACACCGGCCGGCCCTGCCCGTCGATGAGCGCCAGGCCCGTGCGCAGGCCCAGGTCCACGGCCAGCAGCCGCCCCGGGCCGGGTCCGTTCACCCCAGGTCCTCTTCGCTGACAAGCTCCAGGCCCATGGCCCGCAGGAGCCCCGCCAGCATGCCGTCGCCCGGGATGAGCGTGCCGGAGAACGCGCCGTCGTAGATGCGGCCCGAGCCGCAGGTGGGGGAGCGGGCCTTGAGCAGCGCGGCGCGGCACCCGGCCAGGCCGGCCAGGTCCGCGGCGGCCCGGGCGCCCCTGGCCACCAGGGCGGTCACCTCGCGGCCCTCCTTGTCCAAGGCGCGGCCGTGGCGCAGTTCGATGGCCGGGCGGGGGGTGGGCAGGCCGCCCAGCTGCTCCGGGCAGACCGGGATGGCCCGGCCCTGGCGCACCAGCTCCAGGGCCGCGGGCAGGGCGGACACCGAGCCGTCGTAGCGGCAGGGCAGGCCGCAGAGGCAGGCGCTGACCAGCACCGGGCCGGATTCGGAAAGCTTGGCCATGGCTACTGCGGATTCACCCAGTACATGCCGACCAGGAACATGACAAAGGACAGCACGCACTGGCCCACGATGATCCAGGTGAACTTCTTGGGGTCCTCGGCCTTCCTCACCTGCAGGAAGGGCATGTGGAACTTGGTTTCGCCGTTCTTGACCTCTTCGCGCACCAGGCGCAGGTTCACCAGGCCGAAGATGAAGCACAGCGCGGCGTAGACGTATTCCATGGTTTCCTTCCGGTTGGTGGTGGTCGGCTGGCGGGGTAATAGCATCCCCCCTCCCCGGCCCGCAAGCCGCTTGACCCCGCAGGAGGTTTGGGTACAAAGACCGGCCAGGAGACACCATGCAGGACAAGCGATTCTCCCGGCGGGACATCCTCTTCGGCGGCTTGCGCAAGCTGCGTTCCTTGGGCGAGGAAAAGGGACCGGCCGCCCCGGCGGACAAGGCCGCGCCCCCGGCCTCGGAGTTGGCCAAGCGCCTGGCCGAGGCCCACGCCGCGTTCAAGGCCGCGGACTACGAGGCCGCGGCCGAGGCGTACCGCTCCTGCTCGCGCCTGGACACCAACCACCCCGACGTGCGCCGCCGCCTGGGCTACTGCCTCTACCGCCTGGGCCAGTTCGTGCAGGCCCGGGTGGAGCTGGACCGCGCCCTGCGCCTGCTCACCAAGGACAATTTCACCTCCCTGTACCTGGGCCTCACCCTGGCCCGCATGGGCCGCCCCAAGGACGCGGTGGCGGCCTGGCGCGCCTACTACAACCCCGACGAGATCCGCATCATGCGCGAGCTCAATCTCCAGATCGCCCTGCTGGAAGCGCCCGAGCCCACCACGGCCGAGGCCGCGGCCGACGCGGTGGAGGAGTCGGTGGAGGCGCGCAAGGAAGAACTCCGCGACGGGTAACCGCAAGTCATTCTCCTTCCCGGCCTTGCAGATTTCCCCGAAGTTGTTAGTTTTCGGGAAGACTGACGACCCCGAGGCGCTTGACGCGCCCGCGGGGCCAGGGAGGTTGCCATGCCCGATCTCACCCTGTGGACCAACCGTCGCCTGGGACAGCTCAAACGCGACATGGAGCTGCTCTTCGACAGCCTGCGCCGGGACATGGGCATGCCCGCGTCCGGCGGGGCCGCCCCCCGATTCAGCACCGAAGAGACCGACCAGGCCCTGGTGGTGGTGGCCGAAGTCACCGGCTACGGCCACCAGGACCTCAACATCTGCCTGGAGGAGGACGTGCTCACCCTGAGGGGCGAGCGCCGGGAGGAGGTGGAAAACGGCGAGGCCGGAACCATCACCCGGACCCGGTCCTTTTCCCAGGCCCTGCGCCTGCCCTGCCCGGTGGACCCGGACAAGGTGGAGGCAGTGTTCAAGGACGGCGTTCTGCGCATCACCCTGCCCAAGTGCCCGCCCCGGGGGCCGCGCAACGTCTGCGTGAAGGTCGACTGACCAGAACCCGCCCCGCAAAGGAGTCTCCATGGCCGCCAAGAAGACGCATCCCAACGCTGTGGACCCGGCCAAGCTGCGCTGGAGGCTGGACCCCGCCTCCCTGCCCTTCGCCTCCACCGACGAACTGGATCCCCTGGAAGGGCTCATCGGCCAGGACCGGGGGGTGGAGGCCTTCCGCTTCGGCATGGGCATGGAGCGCGAGGGCTACAACATCTTCGTCACCGGCCCGGGCGACACCGGCCGGCTGGCCAACGTGCGCCGCCTGCTGGAGGACCTCACCCGCAAGGACCAGGTGCCGGACGACCTGTGCTACGTGAACAACTTCAAGAACCCCGAGTCCCCGGTGCTCCTGCGCTTTCCCGCAGGCCAGGGCCAGGCGTTCAAGAAGGACGTGAACAGCTTCCTGGAGCACCTCAAGACCGAGGTGCCCCAGCTCTTCGAGAGCCAGGACTTCGTGGCCCGCAAGAACGAGATCATGGAGGCCTACGAGCGGCAGTCCCGGGAGTTCTTCAAGGAGCTGAACAAGAAGGTCAAGGACACCGGCTTCGCCCTGGTCAACGTGCAGATGGGCAACATCCAGCGGCCCGAGCTCATGCCCATCGTGGACGGCGAGCCCAAGCCCCTCATGCAGCTCGAGGAGATGGTGGAGAAGGGGCGCTTCCCGGCCGACGAGTACGAGAAGCTCAAGGAGACCTACGCCGCGCTCAAGAAGGAGATCGACGAAATCTTCCTGCAGCTCCGCGACCTGCAGAAGGAGGTCAAGGAGAAGAGCCGGGAGATCGACAAGATCATGTTCCGCTCCCTGGCGGAAGAGGCCCTGGCCGCCCTGCGCAAGACCCACACCGGGGACAAGGTGGACAAGTACCTGGTGGGCATGGTGCAGGACATGGCCGAGAACCACGAGCTCTTCCTGCAAAGCCGCGAGGCCCAACAGCAGGGCGCGCCCGCCGGCATGATCCCGGACTTCTTCTCCCCCTACCGGGTGAACCTCCTGGTGGACAACTCGGAGCTCAAGGGCGCGCCGGTCATCATCGAGAACCACCCCACCTACCGCAACATCTTCGGGTCCGTGGAGCGGGTCTACGACCGCAGCGGGGTCTGGCGCACGGACTTCTCCAAGATCGTGTCCGGGTCGCTGTTGCGCGCCAACGGCGGCTACCTGGTGCTCAACCTCATGGACGCGGTGTTCGAGCCCGGGGTCTGGCCCGCGCTCAAGCGCAGCCTCAAGTCCACCAAGATGGAGATCCAGACCTACGACCCCTTCTACTTCTTCTCCTCGTCCGGGCTGCAGCCCGAGCCCATCGAGCTGGACGTGAAGGTGGTGGTGCTGTCCGACGAGCGCCTCTACCACCTCCTGCGCCACTACGACGAGGACGTGCCGCGCATCTTCAAGGTCCGGGCGGACTTCGGCCTGACCATGGACCGCACCGACGGCGCGGTCCTGGACTTCGCCAAGTTCGTGAAGCGCGAGTGCGACCAGAACGGGCTGCGCCCCCTCGACCGGGGCGCGGTGGCCGCCCTGGTGGAGCAGGCGGTGCGCATGGCCGGCCGCACGGAAAAGCTCTCCACCGCCTTCCCGGTGCTGGCCGACCTGCTCATGGAGGCCGACTACTACGCCGGCCGGGACGAGGCGGACGCCGTGGCCGCGGCCCACGTGGACCGGGCCATCGAGGAGCGCATCCTGCGCGCCAACCGCATCGAGGAGGCCATCCAGGAGATGATCTCCCGGGGCACCCTGCAGATCGACGTGGACGGCGCGGTGGTGGGCCAGGTCAACGGCCTGGCGGTGTACAGCATGGGCGACGTGGCCTTCGGCAAGCCCTCGCGCATCACCGCGGCCACCTCCATGGGCAAGGAGGGGGTCATCAACATCGAGCGCGAGGCCGAACTGTCCGGGGCCATCCACAACAAGGGCGTGCTCATCCTCTCCGGCTACCTGCGCCGCAAGTTCGCCCAGGACAAGCCCCTGGCCCTGGCCGCGTCCATCGCCTTCGAGCAGAGCTACGGCGGCATCGACGGCGACTCGGCCTCCTCCACCGAACTCTACGCCCTGCTCTCCAGCCTGTCCGGAGCCCCCCTGCGCCAGGACATCGCGGTCACCGGCTCGGTGAACCAGAAGGGCGAGGTGCAGGCCATCGGCGGGGTGAACCACAAGGTGGAGGGCTTCTACGACACCTGCAAGGCCCTGGGGCTCACCGGCCGGCAGGGGGTCATGATCCCGGCCACCAACGTGCCGGACCTCATGCTGCGCAAGGACGTGGTGGAGGCCATCCGCAAGGGGAAGTTCCACCTCTTCGCGGTGCGCACCATCGACGAGGGCATCGAGATCCTCTCGGGCCAGCCCATGGGCGCGCCGGGCAAGGACGGGAAGTATCCCAAGGGCTCGGTGGCCGCCCTGGTGGACGCCCGGCTCACGGAGCTGGCCAAGGGCCTCAAGTCCTTTGGCGAGGAGGACAACAAGAAGGGGAAGAAGGCCGCCGCCGGCCGAACCAAGAAGCAGTAGCGCAGCGCAAACCCTTTGCGTTTGGGCCCCTGCTGGGATAGAGGAGCGGGCCGAGGCACCCATGTTCAACGCCCTGGCCCCGGTCTTCGCCCTGATCCTGCTGGGCTACGCGCTCAAGCGGCTGGAGTTCCCGGCCCGGGCCTTCTGGCCCGAGGCCGAGCGGGTCACCTACTTCCTCTTCCTGCCCGCCCTGTTCCTGAACAACCTGGCCGGGGCCGATTTCTCCCAGCTCTCCGCCGCGCCCCTGGCCCTGTCCCTCATCCTGGGCATCGTTGCCGCCTGCCTGCTGCTGCTCGCCCTGCGGCCGCTCCTGGGCCTGCCCGGCCCGTCCTTCTCCTCCCTGTTCCAGGGCGGGGTGCGCATGAACACCTACGTGGGCCTGGCCGGGGCCGCGGCCCTCATGGGCCAGCGCGGGCTGACCCTGTCCGCGGTGGCGCTCATCGCCATGATCCCGCTGCTGAACTTCTTCTGCGTGCCGGTGGTGGCCCACTTCGGGAGCAAGGGCAGCCCCGGGGTGCGCGGCACCCTGCGGGAGCTGGCCCGCAACCCCCTGATCCTGGCCTGCCTGGGCGGCTTCGCCCTGAACCTCACCGGCGTCCCCCTGCCCCTGGCCCTGCGCGACGTGCTCTCCCTGCTCGGCCGGGTGTCCCTGCCCCTGGGCCTCATGGCCGTGGGCGCGGCCCTCACCTTCAACGACGCCCGCAGCCACCTGCGCGGCGTGACCCTGTCCGCGGTGGCCAAGCTGGCGGTGCTGCCCGCCCTGGCGGCCGGCGCCTGCGCCCTGCTCGGGGTCACGGGCGAGGAGCGCACCATCGCGGTGCTCTTCGCGGCCCTGCCCACGTCCTCGTCCGCCTTCATCCTGGCCCGCCAGTTGGGCGGCGACACCGCCCTCATGGCGGCCATCGTCACCACCCACACCCTGCTCTCCTTCGTCACCCTGCCTCTGGTCCTGTCCCTGCTGGGATAGGGCATTTCGGTCGTAAGCACGACCAAGAGCTGAAATGCCTGCGGGCATTCCAGCGAAATGCATAAGAGCGTCTAAGCCTTTTCAAGGCCAAGACGCTCTAAAAAAACGCCCCGAACGGGGCGTCTTGGCAAGCTGTCGGGGCGAGGAGCTAGCCTTCCGCCTCGATCACGCCGCCGGTCCACTCTTCCGGGGGGCGGGGCACGCCGCTCAGGGCGGGGTTCTGGTGGAACAACTCGTGCGGGGCCGGGCCGGTGGCCGCGGTGCGGCGCACGAACCCGGCCTCGTGCGCGGCGAAGTCGCGCCGGATGTCCGCGTCGATGAGCTCGGCATTGGTGGGCACGTGCCGCGGGTAGTGCGCGGGCGGATAGTAGTAGCGAAGAAAAAGGCGGGACGGGTCCATACGCTCTCCGGCTGTTTCAGCCCATATAGAATAGCCCTCCGCACCGCCCCTGTAAAGCCGCCTACTCCATGGCCTGCCGGGCCAGGGCTCCCTTCACGCGCACCCGCTCCAGGGTCCAGGCGAAGAACACCCCGCCCAGCACCAGGAACACCCCGTTGCCGGCCGCGGCCCTGAGCAGCAGGTCCAGGGGCGCGGTCCCGTGCGCCAGGGCCGCGCGCATGCCCTCGAACACGTAGGTGGAGGGCAGGCACAGGGCCACGGGCTGGAGCCAGGCGGGCAGCACGTCCACCGGGTAGAACACCGCGGTCAGGGGCTGGATGAGGAAGGGGATGCCCCAGATGAGGCCCTCGGCCGCCCGGCCGAACAGGAAGATGAGGCCCATGGTGAACAGGCCCACGGCCCAGCCGAACACCAGGAGCGACAAATAGAACCAGCCCAGGGACGGCCCCATGGCCAGGATGTTGAACCCGAAGGCCGCGTACACGATGAACGCCGAGGACACGGTCATGACCAGGGCGCGCACGAACCCCACCCCGCAGGCGGCCAGCACGATCTCCACCGGCCGCACCGGCGCGGCGAAGAGGTTCACGATGTTGCGCTCCCAGAACTCCTCGGTGATGGACAGGGAAACCGCGTGCTGGGAGCGGTACAGCAGGTCCCAAAGCACCACCCCGCCCAGGAGGTAGGTCACGGTCCCGGGCCCGGCCAGCCGGCCCAGGTACTTGGACACGAACCCCCACAGCAGCAGGTTCATCACCGGCCAGAAGAAGATCTCCATGGTCCGCACCACGGAGCGCTTGTGCAGGTAGACGTAGCGCAAAAACAGCGCCCAGACCCGCAGCCACACGGCTAGCCCCTCCCCTGCTCGGCCAAATCGATGAAGACCTCCTCCAGCGAAGCCCGGCCGGCCTGTTGGCGCACCTGGGCCGGGGAGCCCTGGGCCGCGGCCCGGCCTTGGCGCAGGAACACCACCCGGTCGCACATCTCCTCCACCTCGCGCATGTTGTGCGAGGTGTAGACCAGGGTCACCCCCCGCTCCTGCCGGATCTGCTTGAGGGTCCGGCGGACCTTGGCCGCGATGGCCGGGTCCAGGCTGGCGGTGGGCTCGTCCAGGAAGAGCAGTTCCGGGTCGTTGATGAGGGCCTTGCACAGGTTGGCCCGGGTGAGCTGGCCCGAGGACAGGCCGCCGCAGACCCGGCGGGCGGTGTCGGGAATCTCCAGGAGCTCCAGGAGCTCCATGATCCGCTTGCGCGGCCGCCGCACCCCGTAGAGCAGGGCGAAGACCGTGAGGTTCTCCAGCACCGTCAGGTTGCTGGGCATGGCCACGTAGGCCGACGAAAAGTTGACCCGGGCCAGGATCTCCCGGCGGCGGGAGGCCAGGGGCAGGCCCAGCACGGCGACGTCCCCGGCGTCGGGCACGGTGAGGCCCAACAGGAGCTGGATGGTGGTGGTCTTGCCCGCCCCGTTCTGGCCCAGCAGGCCGAAGACCTCGCCCCGGCGCACGTCCAGGTCCAGGCCGTCCACCGCGGTCACCGCAGCGAAGCGCTTGGTCAGGCCCTTGACGCCTATGACCTGGTCCGTGTCCATGGAACGCCGCAACTCCCCGGGGTCAGTACGCCGGCCGGGGGACGGCACGCTCCT
Source organism: Desulfovibrionaceae bacterium UBA6814 (assembly GCA_002452635.1). Lineage (GTDB taxonomy): Bacteria > Desulfobacterota > Desulfovibrionia > Desulfovibrionales > Desulfovibrionaceae > UBA6814. The sequence goes on from DKEU01000095.1 coordinate 7,856, forward strand.
TGCTGTCCCCGGGGCGTTTGCCGCTGCACTGAAATTCCGCTACCGTTCTCGCCAAGGAGCTTCACGTGGGTGCCTACACCATTTCCCCGCTCTCGTCACCGCACGCCTTCGACCTGGCGGCGTTTTGCGAACTGTCCCGGGCCGGCGAACTGCCCGCCGCGGAAGCGGCGTGGCTGGCCGAGCTCTGGGAGAGTTTCGACGCCAGGCTCAATGCCCACCAGGTGGTGAACTCCACCCGGAGCTGGCTCATCGCGTGGCTGGACGAATCGGTGGAGGCCGAGGTGGAGAGCCTGTGGGGCGAGTCCCCGCGCCGGGGCTACCTGGCCCACTGCCTGGCCCTGGCCCGGCTCATGGCCCTGGCCGCGGACCAGGTGCCCGAGGTGGCCGAATGCGGCTGCGCCCCGGTGCCCGAGCCCAGCATCGAGGTGGAGCGGGCCGCCGAGGACCTGGGCCTGGCCATGACCCCGGACCACACCCTGTCCCGGCGCTACTCCCTGCTCACCCCCGCGCCCTACGCCGGCGGCTGCGAAACCTGCTTCCTGGCCGCGGACTGCCCGCGGCTCAAGCGCTCCGCCTAGACGGCCGTTGAAAATCCCGCGATGGCTGCGTTGCTCGAAACCGCCAAACCCTCACGTATGTCCAGATACGCTTCGGGCTTGGCGGTTTCTCGCGCCTTGCCCTCACGGTTTTTGAACGGCCTGCAAGAATAAGGCATCGAGGGCCGCATGCGCACAGTGGCATGGCTCGGCAACCCCTTTTTCTGCTCCAAGCTCGAGGCCCACGGCTGGCGGGTGGCCTTTGCCGGCCGCCTCCCCCACCTGCCCCTGGGCTGGGACGAGGTGGTGGCCCTGGCCGGCGGGACCCCGGACCTGGTGGTGCTGGGCGACAGCAGCGCCCCGCCCCTTCTGGCCGGCCTGGAGCGCTACCCCTGCCCCACCCTGTTCTACAGCGTGGACAGCCACATCCACGCCTGGCACCCGCTCTACGCCCGGGCCTTCGACCTGGTGCTGGCCTCCCTGGCCGACCACCTGCCCGGCTTCCGGGCCGCCGGGGTGGCCGAGGACCGGCTGCGCTGGTCTCCGCCCTACGCCCGGGACGAGGACGGCCCCCTGCCCGGCTCTCCCCGGGAGTTCGGCCTGCTCTTCGTGGGCTCGGTGAACCCGGTCACGTCCCCGGGCCGGGCCGATTTCCTGGCCCAGGTGGGCAGGCTGCACCCCGGCCTGGCCGTGCGCCAGGGCGCGTACCGCGAGCTTTACGCCCGGGCCCGGGTGGTGCTCAACGAGGCCGAACGCGGGGACCTGAATTTCCGGGTGTTCGAGGCCCTGGGCTGCGGGGTCTGCCTGCTCACCCCCCGGGTGGGGCACGGCCTGGCCGGGCTGTTCGCCGAGGGCCGGGAACTGTTCACCTACCCGCCGGGCGACGCCCGGGCCGTTGCGGCCAAGACCCGGGTGCTCCTGCGCAACCCGGACCTCTGCGCCCGGACCGCGGCCGCGGGCCTGGCCGCGGTGGATGCCGGGCACCGGGCCAGGCACCGGGCCCAGGCGCTGGGCCGGTGGCTGGACAGCCTGGACCTGCCGGCCCTGGTTGCAGCCCGCCTGGCCCGGGCCGACTCCCTGTTCCGCGAGACCCTGCGCCCCCTGTACCTGCACGCGGCGGAAGGCTATCCCGCGGGCGACATGCCCCAGCGCTACCTGGCTGCGGCCCGCGGCGCAGGCCGCCCCTCCGGCTCCTGACCTCCGGCAACAATCCTCTGATTCCAACCGGTTCCATCAGCACGTAAAGTTTTCTTTATGCCTGTCCGATAAGGCAGGCAAAGCTGCCGGGGACCACGGCTACCGCCCGGTTCCCATGCAAAGGAGGAGCAACCATGAGCGTGAACGGAGTGACCCTTGGAACCGATCAAGGCATGGCGCTCCACCAGTCCCGTGAGAGCGGCAACTCCCTGGTGGAGACCATGAAGCAGGTGCGCAAGGCCCGGCTTCACCGGGAAATCTACGCCCGGCCCGAACTGGCCGGCAAGCTGGTGGCCCTGGAAGTCTCGCCGGTCTACAATTCCAAGGCCGAGCTCATCCAGTCCACCGGTCTTTCGGTGTAGGCCGCCGTCCACCGGTCCGGAACTCGACGTCCGGACCGGCGGGGCGGCAGGGGCCACACTCGGGGCGCGGGCCGCGCAACCCGTCCGGCGGGGCCTCGACCTCCCCTGACCGGGCAGGCGCGCGGTCCGCGCTTCGGGTGTGGACATGACTGCAGGGAAGCAGATATCCAGCAAGGACGCTCTGGCGCTGAAATTGCAATGACGTAAGCGGAGCTGCACGCGGCCGGGACACCCCCGGCCGGCGGTCCGGCCATGGCCCCATGGTCGAGTTGACAGCCGGCGGGCGGGCAACTAGGAACGAAAGCAGTCAACCGCGTGGGCCACGGCCCGGGAGGGCGACCATGAGCATCAGAGGCATAGGACCAGGCGAGAATCCCTACGAGAACCTCCGCATCCGCGACGACGCGGACGCCGGGAAGGTGGACGGCCGCGGCTCGGCCGCCGGAAAGTCGACGCCCTCGGGCGACGGCGTGTCCGTGAGCGGCGACGCCAAGCTCCTGGCCGCCGGCTTCGAGGCCGCGCGCAAGGCCCCGGACGTGCGCGAGGACAAGGTGGCCCGGCTCAAGGAGCAGGTGGCCAGCGGCCAGTACCAGACCGACAGCCGCGCCATTGCCGAGCGCATGCTGCGCGAGGATGCCGAAGACCTGGGCTAGCCCGCACCAGACGCCAGGAAAAGACCCGCCGCAAGGCGGGTCTTTTTTTCGGCCACTGGGATCAGAACCGCTGCGAGGGAGGTTCGCCCGGAAACTCCAGCCGGATGGCCGCGCCCTGCTCGCCGGTGATGGACAACTCGCCGCGGAGCTGGCCGGCCACCGAACGGATGAGCCCCAGGCCCAGGCCGTCGGCCTGGTCCGCAGGCATGCCCTGGCCGTTGTCCTCCACGGCCAGGAACACCCGCCCCGCGGGCCGCTGCTTGATGCGCACCGCCACCCTGCCCTTGCCGCCGCCCGCCGCAAAGGCGTGGGCGAACACGTTGGACAGGGCCTCGCCCAGGACCAGGCCGCAGGGCACGGCCCGCTCCAGGTGCAGCTCCACCGGATCCAGGTCGAAGACCGCCTCCACCTGCATGCCGAGATGCCGGTCCGCGATGTGGGCATAGAGTTCGCGGGCGAACCGGGCCATGTCCACCTGGTCCAGCCGCTCGCTGCCGTAGAGTTGGGAATGGATGAGGGCCATGCTGTAGACCCGGGCGATGGCCCCGTCCAGGGCCGTCGCCGCCGCGGCGTCCCCGGCCCGGTCCCGGGCCAGGTTGAGCAGCCCGGCCATGACGTGCAGGTTGTTCATGACCCGGTGGTGGACCTCCCGGAGCAGGGCCTCGCGCTCGGCCAGGGCGGTCCTGAGCTGGGCGGTGCGCTCCAGGAGCTGGGCGTTGGCGCCGGCCAGGGCGAGCAGGTGGGTGCGCACGAACCACCAGACCAGCACCGCGGTGACCCCCACGAAGAACCAGCCCTTGTAGGTCTGCATGCGGGTCAGGATGTCCGGCTCCTGCACCAGGAAGGCCAGGGCGCTGTCCGAGAACACGATCCACAGCCCGCCGAACACGGCGTAGAGCAGGGCCGAACGCAGGGCGCGGCGGTCCGCGCCAGGCCGCTGCCGCCCCGGAGCGGTCTGGGACATCGCCTTTTGGGTCATGTCCCAGCTTACCCCAGTCTCCCCAGGGAAATCCAGGGGAAAGGTAAACGCGGGACCCGGCCCCTCAGCCCCTCTTCAGGCCCTTTCCCACGCTCCAGCAGGGCGCGAGCTTCTCGCCCAGGCCCCAGTAGTGGACGCTGGAGAAGTCGAAGAGCAGGGGCCGGACCCGGGCCAGGTCGATCTTTCCGCTGTCCAGCACCGACTCCTCGGCCCAGGTGTTCACCACCTCGCCCACGAACACCTCGTGGGTGGCGAAGTCCAGCACCCGGTCCAGGCGAAGCTCCATGCACACCGGGCAGCCCGCGATCATGGGCGCGTGTTCGAGCTCTCCCCGGAAGAGCTCGAACACCTCCGACTTGTCCGTGTTCCGGCCGCTCACCAGGCCCACGTAGTCGGTCTGCTCCACCAGGTCCTGGGAGGGAATGTTCACGCTGAACTGGCGGTGCTCGCGGATGCCCCGGGGCGTCCAGTGGCGCTTGTTGAGGCCGAAGGACAGGTACTGGGGCTGGCCGTGGTTCATGATGCCCACGTGGGCCACGGCCAGGAAGTTGGGACGGCCGTCCACCACCGAGCCCACGATGGTGGTCAGGGACGGGTACAGGGCGTTGGCAGGTCCGAGCTTGGCCTTCATGGGACCCTCCTGGGATGGTTTACTTGATCCACTCCCTGCGCTATTCCTTTCCTCAAGGCAAGTACGCACTTTTTTGTTCGATAGTATCCCAAAAGATACCAAGGAGGCCGCCATGTCCGAGACCTGCCGACTCAAGCGCTGCGGGGACCGGGAGTACTACTGTCCGGTGGAGCTGTCCCTGCAGGTCATCGGCGGCAAGTGGAAGCCGCTCATCCTCTACCGGCTGGGGCAGGCCGAGCGGCTGCGCTTTTCCGAACTCAAGCGGCACATCCCGAGCATCACCCAGAAGATGCTCACCCAGCAGCTGCGCGAACTGGAGGCGGACCGGGTGGTGGAGCGCACGGTGTACCCCCAGGTGCCGCCCCGGGTGGAGTACAACCTCACCCCCCTGGGCCGCACGGTGATGCCGGTCATGGAAGCCCTGTGCGCCTGGGGCCGGCAGTTCGAGCGCGCGGCCGCCGCGGCCGAGGGCCGCGACGCAGCCTGAGCCACCGCGCCGGGCCGCCCCTCACCTTCCCTTGACAATGTTTACGGCCTCTTCTTATAGGTCTACACCCCGCAAAACAGGGGACCGCGGCCCCGCGGTCCGTATCGCGCTGGGAATACACCGAGGGAGTTGGCCATGTCCGAAGCGCTCAAGAACCAGAGAACTTACGCCATCGTCGGCCACGGCGGCTGTGGAAAGACCAGCCTGGCCGAGATGCTCCTCTTCCAGTCCGGCGCCATCGCCCGGCCCGGGAAGATTGAAGAGGGCACCACCGCCCTGGACACCGAGCCCGAGGAACTGAAACGCCGCGGCTCCATCCAGCCCGGCTTCGCCCGCTTCGACTGGAAGAAGAACGTCCACTACCTGGTGGACACTCCCGGCGACGGCAACTTCACCGGCGACATCGCCTTCACCCTGGCCGCGGTGGACGCGGTGCTCTTCACCGTGGACGCGGTGGACGGGGCCAAGCCCCTCACCCGCCGCCTCTGGGAGGAGGTCAAGAAGGCCGGCCGGCCCGCCATGGTGTTCATCAACAAGATGGACCGCGACCGCGCCGACTTCTCCATGGCCTACGACAGCCTCTCCATGCTGGAGATCAAGCCGGTCCTGCTCCACTACCCCATCGGATCCAAGGAGGACTTCAAGGGCCTGGTGGACGTGTTCGCGGGCAAGGCCCTCATGTTCGGCGAGGGCGGCAAGGTGACCGAGGCCGAGGTGCCCGCGGACCTGGCCGACGAGGTGGCCACCCTGCGCGAGGCCACCATCGAGAACATCGCCGAATCCGATGAAGCCCTCATGGAGAAATACCTCGAAGAGGGCGAGCTCACCCCCGAGGAGATCGACGTGGCCCTGCGCGCCGGCGTGCTGGCCGGCGCCCTGGTGCCGGTGTCCTGCGGCTCGGCCCTGCAGATCGCGGGCGGCGCGCAGGTCCTGGACTCCATCCAGCGCCTGTTCCCCTCGCCCCTGGACCGGCCGGCCTTCGTGGGCCAGGAGGGCGAGCGCCCCTCCTCGCCCGAAGCGCCCCTGTCCATGTTCGTGTTCAAGACCCTGGCCGACCCCTTCGCGGGCCAGCTCTCGGTGCTGCGCATCATGTCCGGCTCCTGCGCCGGCGACGCGCAGGTGGTGAACTCCACCACCGGCGAGAAGGAGCGCATCGGCCAGCTCCTGGCCATGCTGGGCAAGGACCAGAAGCCCCTCAAGGACGAGGCCCTGCCCGGGGCCGTCGTGGCCGTGGCCAAGCTCAAGGCCACCGCCACCGGCGACACCCTGGCCGACGAGAAGAGCCCCTTCGCCTTCGTGAAGCCCGGCCTGCCGCCCACCCTCATCTCCTACGCCCTGGCCCCCGAGGCCAAGGGCGAGGAGGACAAGGTCTACGCCGCGGTGGCCAAGCTCCTGCCCGAGGACATCACCCTGCGCCTGGACCGCGACGCCGAGACCGGCGACATCCTGCTCTCGGGCATGGGCCAACTGCACATCGAGCTGTCCGTGGAAAAGGCCAAGCGCCGCGCCAAGACCAACATCCTGCTCAAGACCCCCAAGATCCCCTACCGCGAGACCTTCAAGGGCAAGGCCGACGTGCAGGGCCGGCACAAGAAGCAGTCCGGCGGCCG
>DKEU01000095.1:14392-14518 GCA_002452635.1 Desulfovibrionaceae bacterium UBA6814
CGGTGGACAAGGGCATCCAGGAGGCCGCCGCGCGCGGCGTGCTGGCCGGCTACCCGGTGGTGGACTTCAAGGTCATCTGCTACGACGGCTCCTACCACGCGGTGGACTCCTCGGAAATGGCCTTCA
>DKEU01000272.1:0-3863 GCA_002452635.1 Desulfovibrionaceae bacterium UBA6814
ACCTCCAGGAAGGCCCGGTTGAACAGGGCCATCTCCTCGGCGTATTCGCCGTAGGTGGAGTCCAGCAGCTCGCCGCCCAGGATCACGGCCTCCTTGGCCATATGGCTCGGGGGCGCGAAATCGAAGGTGAAGTTGGTGAACGGGCTCTGGCCGCCCCAGCGGGAGGTGGCGTTCAGGTTGTGCAGGAGCTTCTGCACCTGCTGCTTTACCGCGGGGTAGTCCAGGCCGTCGCGGCGGATGAAGGGGGCCAGGTAGGTGTCCACGNNGCTTGCCGCCGATGATCACCGCCTCGTCGGCGATGTGCCTGGGCGGCACGAGGTCGAAGGAAAGGTTGGTGAACGGGCTTTGGCCACCCCAGCGCGAGGTCGTGTTCAGGTTGAAGACGAACTTCTGCATGGCCTGGCGCACTTCGTCGTAGGAGAGCTGGTCGTGGCGTACGAAGGGGGCCAGGTAGGTGTCCACGTTGTTGAAGGCCTGGGCTCCGGCCCACTCGTTCTGGAGCGTGCCCAGGAAGTTGACCATCTGGCCGAGCACGGAGTCGAAGTGCCGGGCCGGACCGGCCGAGGAGCGGCCCTCCAGGTTGAAGCCCTCCAGGAGCAGGTCGCGCAGGCTCCAGCCCGAACAGTAGCCGGCCAGGCCGAAGGAGAGGTCGTGGATGTGGAAGTAGCCGTGGGTGTGGGCCAGGCGCACCTCCTCGGGGTACTTCTCCAGCACGTAGCGCGCCTGCACCGTGCCGGCCATGTGCAGGATGAGCCCCTGGAAGGAGTGGGCCATGTTGGAGTTCTCGTTCACCCGCCAGTCGGTGTTCTCGATGTAGCTGTCCGTGACCTGGGCGATGTCCAGGAAGGCCTGGTTCTGGGAGCGCAGTTCGCGGCGCTTCTCGCGGTAGATGATGTAGCGCTCGGCCACCTTGTACAGCCGCGCCTCCATGAGCACCTGCTGCACCATGTCCTGCACATGCTCCTGCTCGGGCGCGTCCACGCCCGCGAGCTTGGCCTCCACCTTGCGGGCCAGGCGGTCGGCCAGGAGCGGGTCCTTGATCCCGCTGCTCTGCAATGCCTTGAAGATGGCGGTGGCGATGCGCTTGGTGGACCAGGTCTCGATGCGTCCGTCGCGTTTTACGATCTGAACCGGCATGGGTCTCTCGCGTGCAGGCCGGGCCGCAGCGGCGAAACGTCCGGGCCGTGGCGGCCGGGGTCTGCATGATTGCCGTTGGCGAACGCCGCGGCGGGACCGGCGGCGATCCGGCAAGGTTGGGATGGTGTCCGCGTCCTTTGGCGGCCTCCTCGGGCCGCTTCGGGTGGATACGCTTCAGGCAGGTCTTCTGGCTCTCCCCGCCGGCCCCGCCTTCCCGCCTCGTGGGCAGTGGCGCTTGGGGCCGGGTTCTCTCTGGGGATCACAGCGGCGGGACCGCTCCGGTCTTGCACCGGATTCCCTCTTCAGGCCTTTCGGCCACCTGAAGAACCTTATGATAGAAAAAGTCTAGACCAGAAGTCCGGCCGGCGCAAGGCCGCGTTTCGCCGCCGTGCCCCGGCGGGCGGTTGCGCCCCGGGCCGGGGCGGGGTAGGATCGGGGCATCCTCAGGGCGGGGTGGAAGTCCCCACCGGCGGTATCCCGGGTCACCGGGGAGCCCGCGAGCGCCCTCCCCGTCGGGGGGAGGGGTCAGCAGACCTGGTGCGAGGCCAGGGCCGACGGTAACAGTCCGGATGGAAGAGGATGCGGCTCCCGCGCGGCCGGGGATTCTCCCGGTGCGCGCCCCTGCGGTGCGTCCTGCGCCCGCGCGGGCGGCCATCTCCTGCGCCCTGATTCATGCAACTCCCTGTGATTCAAGGAGAAGAACATGAATCAGACCTCCCTTTCCCCTTACGATGCGGCCAGCGCCGCAGCCCAAGACCCGGTGGAGGCGGCCCTGGCCGCGCTCCGCGCCGGCCGGGGCGTGCTGGTCACCGACGATGCGGACCGCGAGAACGAGGCGGACCTCGTGTTCGCGGCCCAGTCCCTGACCGTGCCCCAGATGGCGCTGCTCATCCGGGAGTGCAGCGGCATCGTGTGCCTGTGCCTGCCCCCGGACAAGGTGGCGGCCCTGGGCCTGCCCATGATGGTGGAGCGCAACACCAGCCGCCACGGCACGGCCTTCACCGTGTCGGTGGAGGCCACCGAGGGCGTGACCACCGGGGTGTCGGCCGCGGACCGCGTGGCCACGGTGCGCGCGGCCACGGACCCCACGGCCAGGCCCGGGGACCTGGCCCGGCCCGGCCACGTGTTCCCGCTCTGCGCCAGGGCCGGCGGGGTGCTGGAGCGCCCCGGCCACACCGAGGCCACGGTGGACCTCATGCGCCTGGCCGGGCTTGCGCCCTACGGCGTGCTCTGCGAACTGACCAACGCGGACGGCACCATGGCCCGCGGCCCCCAGGTGCGGGCCTTTGCCCAGGCCCACGGCCTGCCCGTGCTGGCCGTGGCCCAGCTGGTGGCCTACCGGCAACGGCTCGCGAAAGCCGCCTAGCGTCCTGCTGGAAAAGGGTCGCGCAGCGCAGGCGCGGCGCAACGAAAAGCCCCCGCGGCCGGTGAGGTCGCGGGGGCTTGTTGCGTGCGGGCTAGGCGTTGGCCGCGGGCCGGGGTGGCCGGCGGGTCGCGGGTTTCTTCTTGCGGGGCTTGGCCGGGGCCGGGGCCGTTTTCTTGGAGGCGGCCTGCTTCCGCTTGGCCGGGGCGGGCTCGTGCCGCACCGTGCCGGTGGTGATGGCGGCCAGGGGCCAGATCTCGTCCACGTGCTCCACGAAGGTCACGTGGAGCTTCTTGCGCAGCTCGGCCGGGATGTCCTGCAGGTCGCGCTTGTTCTGCAGGGGCATGATGACCCGGGACATGCCGTGGGCCGCGGCGGCCAGGATCTTCTCCTTGATGCCGCCCACGGGCAGCACCCGGCCGCGCAGGGTGACCTCGCCGGTCATGCAGATGTCCGCGCACACCGAGGTGTTGGTGAGCGCCGAGATCAGGGCCGTGACCAGGGTCACGCCGGCCGAGGGGCCGTCCTTGGGCGTGGCGCCCGCGGGCACGTGGATGTGGATGTCGATCTTGTCCAGGAAGTCCGGGTCGATGCCGAACCGGTCCGCCCGGGAGCGGGCGTAGGACATGGCGGCCTGGGCCGACTCCTTCATGACCTCGCCCAGCTTGCCGGTGAGGGTGAGCTTGCCCTTGCCCGGCATGGTGCTGACCTCGATGTGCAGGATCTCGCCGCCGTAGGGGGTCCAGGCGAGCCCCAAGGCCACGCCCGGGGGCAGCACCTTCTCCATCTCGTCGCCGATGAACCGGGGCGCGCCCAGGAAGGTCTCCAGGGTGCGGGCCGTGACCCGGAAGGGGCCCTTCTGGCCTTCGGCCTTGCGCCGGGCCAGCTTGCGGCACACGGACCCGATCTCCCGCTCCAGGTTGCGCAGCCCGGCCTCGCGCGTGTACTCGCGGATGCCCCGGGACAGGGCCTCGTCCGAGAAGACCAGGTCCTCCTCCTTCAGCCCGTTGGCCTTGGCCTGGCGCGGGATGAGGTAGGTGCGGGCGATGATGATCTTCTCCTGCTCGGTGTAGCCCGGTATGCGGATGGTCTCCATGCGGTCGAGCAGGGCGTCGGGAATGGTGTCCAGGGAGTTGGCCGTGCACAGGAACATGGCCTTGGACAGGTCGAAGGGCACGTTCAGGTAGTGGTCCGAGAAGGCGTGGTTCTGCTCCGGGTCCAGGACCTCCAGGAGCGCGGACGCCGGGTCGCCGCGGAAGTCCGCGCCCAGCTTGTCCACCTCGTCCAGCACGAACACCGGGTTGCGGGTGCCGGCGGTCTTGATGCCCTGGATGATGCGGCCGGGCATGGCCCCGATGTAGGT
>DKEU01000272.1:3922-9113 GCA_002452635.1 Desulfovibrionaceae bacterium UBA6814
CCCAGCGAGGTCTTGCCCACGCCGGGCGGGCCCACGAAGCACAGGATGGGGCCCTTCATGGTGGGGTTCAGCTTGCGCACGGCCAGGTATTCCAGGATGCGCTCCTTGACCTTGTCCAGGTCGTAGTGGTCCTCGTTGAGGATGGCCTGGGCCTTGGCCATGTCCAGGCGGTCGCGGGAGGCCTTTTTCCAGGGCAGCTCCACGATCCAGTCCAGGTAGGTGCGGATGACCGTGGCCTCGGAGGAGTCGGGGTGCATGGAGGACAGGCGCTTGAGCTGCTTGTCCGCCTCCTTGCGCACGTCCGGGGGCGGGGCGGCCTTGTCCAGGGCGGCGCGCACCTCCTCCAGCTCGTCGGCCCCCTCCTCGTCCTCGCCCAGCTCGCGGCGGATGGCCTTCATCTGCTCGCGCAGGAAGAAGTCCTTCTGGGCCTTGTCCATGCCCTCCTTGGCCGTGGCCTGGATGCGGGCCTGCATGGCCGCGACCTCGACCTCCTTGGCCAGCTGGTCGTTGATCAGCTTGAGCCGCTCGATGGGGTCCTCGGTCTCCAGGATGCGCTGGGCGTCGGCCACCTTCATGCGCAGGTTGGAGGCGATGAGGTCGGCCAGGCGGCCGGGCTCGGACACCCCGCCCAGCACCGAGAGGATCTCGGGCGAGGCCACCCCGCGCAGGGCCAGGATGCGTTCGCTCTGCTCCCGGGCGTTGCGGATGAGCGCCTCGTTCTCCGGGTCGGGCGGGTCGGACTCCAGGGCCTTGCGCTCGGGGATGATCTCGATGCGCGCGGTCTGGTGCGGCCCGTCGGGGACGAACTGGCGCACCCGGGCCCGGGCCACGCCCTGCACCAGGACCTTGAGGCGGCCGTCCGGCATCTTGAGCATGCGCATGATGAGGCCCACGGTGCCGGTGGTGTACAACTCCTCCGGCCCGGGGTCGTCGGTCTTCTCGTCCTTCTGGGCCAGGACCAGGATGTGGCGGTCGGAGGCCAGGGCCGCGTCCACCGCGGCCACGGACTTGTCCCGGCCCACGAACAGGGGCAGGATCATGTAGGAGAACACCACGATGTCGCGCACCGGCAGAAGCGGCAGCACCTCGGGTATCTCGGGGTGGCTGGGGTCCTGCTCGGCCGCGTCGGGGTTCAGGGAGTCGTCGTCCTTGGGGCCGGCGATCACGAACAGGGTATCCAGGGGGTCATCGGACATGCGGGGAGGTATCCTCGGGTTGGGAATCCAGGTCGGGAGCGCCGCGCCCGGTCGGGGCGCGGCGCGGGCAAACATGGCACGCGGTCATGGCGCACCGCGGCCTTGCAGCAAGGCCGTGCGCCGGAATACCTTTCAGCATTCCGGCCAAAGGCGCAAGAGCGTTTCCGCCCTTTCCGGGCCGGCCCTCCCTTGCGTGATGTCCGCGAAATCCATGTCCATGGAATTTCGCGGAAGACCGCGCGTTGAAAAACACGGTTTTCAACTCGCTCACGCCGCCTGCGGCGGCGCATGGCGGCTGTCGCCGCCATGTCGTGTCGCGTCCCCCGTATCCTGGCTCTTCTTGTTGAGGAACGTGGCGGACGCGACTCTAGCCGCGGATCTCGAACTCGTTGTGCTGCTTGTCGTAGTCAATCCACTTGCACTCCAGGCCATCCACCCGGGCCAGGGGCGAACCCGAGAACAGGCGGGTCTGGAACTCCTTCAGGTTGGCCTCATCGCCCTGAGCCAGGATCTCCACCTTGCCCTCGCCGAGGTTGCGCACCCATCCCTTGATGTTCAGGCTCTCGGCCTGGCCGTGCGCCCACGAGCGGAACATGACGCCCTGGACCTTGCCGGTGATGAGGCACTGCAAGCTGCGGATCATGGCGTTCCTCCTTTTTTCGGGGCCTGTTGCGCCGGGCCTACAGCAGGCCCTGGGCCTGGAAACTGAAGTACCTCTCCTCAGCCACGATCACGTGGTCCAGGATGCGCAGCCCCAGGTCGCCGGCAGCCCGGACCAGGAGCTTGGTCAGCTCGCGGTCCTGGGCCGAGGGCCGGGGGTCGCCCCCGGGATGGTTGTGCACCAGGATGATGCCGCTGGCGCTCCACCCCAGGGCCAGGGCCAGGACCTCGCGGGCGTACACCGTGGTCCGGTCCACGGTGCCCCGGCTCACCTGCTCCCAGGCCATGAGCCGGTTCTTGTTGTCAACCAGGGCCAGCCAGAACTCCTCGGTGCTGGAGGACCCCAGCCGGGCCATGGCCAGTTCCGCCACCGCCTCGGGCCGGGAGAGCACCGCCCGTTCCTGCACCGGCGCTTCCTTCATCCGGGCCGTGCACTCCCGCCACAGGGACCAGTAGGCCTCCAGGGCCGGGCCGAAGCCCGCCACCTGGCGCAGCTCCTCGCCCCGGGCGGCGAACACTCCACGCAGCGTCCCGAACTTCTTGAGCAACTCCTTGGCCAGGGGCTTGGTGTCCTGGCGGACCAGCACGTACCCCAGCACCAGCTCCAGCACCTCGTAATCCGAGAGTTCCCGGGGGTTGCGGGCCAGCCGCTCCCGCAGGCGCTTGCGGTGTCCGTGGTAGTGCGGTGCTGTAGTCATAATAGGCACGAATCAGGGCCGCTGCAAGTGCCGGGGCCGCCCCGGCCGGGACCGCGGAGGCGGCGCGCACAGGGCGTGCAGGCCGGCCACCAGGGCCTCGAAGGCCTGCTCCGGGTCCCGGGTCCCGGACTTGACCCCCAGCTCGGCGGCCAGGGCCAGGTCGAACAGGCCCGCGATGCGGGCCGGCCCCAGCCGCTTGACCAGGGAGAGCTTCTGGTCCCGGGCGTAGTCCGAGACCCAGACCGAGGGCTTGTCCCCGTGGGCCAGCTCCCACAAGAGCCGCGCCTCGCGGGTGAGCAGCCCCAAAAAGGCGAAGAGCATCTTGTCGTTGCTGGCGGCCTGGTGGTCGGCCAGCACCCGGCTCCAGACCTTGACCGGCGCGTTGCCCTCCAGGGCCGCGCGCAGGAAGTCGAAGATGGAGAGCTGCGGCTCGGCCGCCACCACGGCCAGGTCGGCCAGGGCCAGCTCCGTGCGCTGTCCCGCGGCCAGGGCCAGCTTGTCCAACTCCGCGGCCACCGCGGCGGCGTCCGGGGGCAGGAGCTCGGCCAGGCGCTTGGCCACCGGGGCCGGGACCTTGAGCCCGCGCCGGCCCAGCTCCCGGCGCAGGTGGTCGCCCAGGGTGCGGGGCGAGAGGCCGGGCAGGTCCAGGACCCAGCCCCGCTTGTCGGCCACGGCCCAGTACTTCTGCTTGGTCACGGCCTTGGGGCGGCGGGGTTTGCCCTTGTCCCAGTCGCCCTCCAGGCAGAACACCGGCCAGACCGCGTCGTTGAACCCGGCCAGGTGGGGGGTGAGCTCCTTCCAGAAGGCCTCGGGCAGGGAGTCGGCCCGGCGCAGCACCACCATCTTGGGCGCGGCGAACAGGCTGGCCACGGACAGGTCCTGCCAGAATGCCGGGGGCAGGGCCTCGTCGTCGCCCCAGTAGGTGCGGCGCTCCATGGCCTGGCCCTGGTCCGCGGCCAGGGCGCGGACGCGCTGGCGCACCAGTTCCGGGTCCGGGCAGACGAGAAAGGTGAAGCCGGGGCGTTGCATGCCGGGTGGGGGCCTCCTTGCGCGCGGCGCAGCCGCGGAAGCGCAGAACTCTTGATTTTGCGCTTCCCGTAATACGTGCTCGGCCCCTGCGACGCAAGCTGGCCGCGGGCCGGGCTGCTCCGGGTCAGTAGGCCTGGCCCAGGAGGTCGGCCAGGCGTTGGGCGGCCTGCTCCAGGACCCGGGTTTCCGCGTCGGACCGGTCGTTGCCGGTGAAGGAGCGGGACAGGGAGACCCGGCCGGTGCGCCAGAGCTCGCCGCCCTCGGGCCGGCGCTCGATCCAGGCCTCCACGCTGATGCTGGCCGTGGACTTGAGGGTCTGCTCGTGGGAGCCGGTGAGGGTGGTCTGGGAGCTGAAGTCGTGCACCAGGAGGTGGACCAGGCCGGTGGCGTGCTCGCGGTCGGTCCAGCGCACCTGGCTGCGGCGCGACAGCTCGTCGCGCAACAGCCCGCGCAGCTGGGCCGAGAGGTCGGGCCGCAGGGTGGGGTTGTCCACCTCCACGATGCACAGGTCGCGCCGGCCCTCGGGCAGGGTCAGGGCCGCGCGGCTGGACGGGCCGTAGCCCGCGCAGGCGGCCAGCAGCGCGGCCAGGGCCAGGGCCGCGAGGACCCTGGCCGGGATTCCGGAGCGTGCGGTGCGGGACATGGCGTGGGCGACCCTAGCTGGCCACCACGTTGACCAGCTTGCCGGGCACCACCACCACCTTGCGCACGGTCTTGCCCTCCAGGTGCTTGGCCACGTTGTCCTCGGTCATGGCCAGGGCCTTGACCTGGTCCTCGGGCAGGTCCGCGGCCACCTCGATGCGGCCGCGCACCTTGCCGCTGACCTGCACCACGATGGTGAGCAGGTCGCGGGCCATGGCTGAGGCCTCGGCCTGGGGCCAGGGCTCGGCGGCCAGGGGCCGCGCGTAGCCGAGCTGGGACCACAGCTCCTCGCAGATGTGCGGGCACACCGGCGAGAGGCAGACCAGCACGGTGCTCACCGCCGAGGACAGGGCCAGGCGGCCCTCGTCGCTGTGGGCCAGGCCGTCCTTGGCCAGGTACAGGGCGTTGACCAGCTCCATGGCCGCGGCGATGGCGGTGTTGAACTGGAAGCGGTCGGTGAGGTCGCGGGCCATCTTGTCCGCGGTCTCGTGCTCCTTGCGGCGCAGGTCGCGCACCGCGGCGTCGGCGGGCGCGAAGGCCGCGCAGGGGCCCACGGCCGAGAGCACGGGCAGGAGCTCGTCCACCAGCCGCCACAGGCGGTTCAGGAAGCGGGCCGCGCCCTCGATGCCCTGGTCGGTCCACTCCATGTCCTTCTCGGGCGGCGCGGCGAACAGGCAGAACAGCCGCACCGTGTCCGCCCCGTACTTGGCGATCATCAGGTCCGGGTCCACCACGTTGCCCTTGGACTTGGACATCTTGGCCCCGTCCTTGAGCACCATGCCCTGGGTGAGCAGGTTGGCGAAGGGCTCGTGCAGGTCCTTGCTCACGTACCCGAAGTCGCGCAGGGCCTTGACGAAGAACCGGGAGTACATGAGGTGCAGGATGGCGTGCTCGATGCCGCGGATGTACTGGTCGACCGGCGCCCAGTAATTGACGCGCTCGTCCACCATCGCGCTCGTGCTGTCG
>DKEU01000183.1:0-25991 GCA_002452635.1 Desulfovibrionaceae bacterium UBA6814
TCGCGCTCCCCCTCCCCTATCCCAAAAACTTTTATCGAATCAGGAAGATAGAGAGCGATGATGAAGGACAGTTTCGAGAAGCCCGCCGGGCATCCCGGCGGACATCCGGGCGGACATCCCGGGGGGCATCCGGGCGCCAAGCCCGCGCCCAAGCACGACCTGGGGCCCGACGTGCCCGAGTGCCGGCTCATCGCCTGGGAGATCACCCGCTCCTGCAACCTCGCCTGCAAGCACTGCCGCGCCGAGGCCCACCTGGAGCCCTACCCCGGCGAATTCTCCACCGAGGAAGCCCTGGCCCTCATCGACACCTTCCCCAAGGTGGGCAACCCCATCGTCATCTTCACCGGCGGCGAACCGCTGCTGCGCAAGGACGTGTTCACCCTGGTCAAGCACGCCAAGTCCCTGGGCCTGCGCCCGGTCATGGCCCCCAACGGCACCCTCATCACCGCGGAAAACGCCCGCCAGATGAAGGAGGCCGGCATCGAGCGCTGCTCCATCTCCATCGACGGGCCCGACGCCGCCAGCCACGACGCCTTCCGCTGCGTGCCCGGCGCGTTCGAGAAATCCATGCGGGGGATCCAGTTCCTGAAAGACGCGGGGCTGGAGTTCCAGATCAACACCACCGTGACCCGCAACAACCTGGGCCAGTTCAAGGACATCTTCCACCTGGCCGAACGGCTCGGCGCGGCCGCCTGGCACATCTTCCTGCTGGTGCCCACGGGCCGCGGCGCAGGGCTCGCGGACCAGGTCATCACGGCCAGGGAATACGAGGACGTGCTCAACTGGTTCTACGACTTCCGCAAGACCACCTCCATGCAGCTCAAGGCCACCTGCGCGCCGCACTACCACCGCATCCTGCGGCAGCGGGCCAAGGAGGACGGCATCCCGGTCACCTTCGAGAACTTCGGCCTGGACGCGGTGTCCCGCGGCTGCCTGGGCGGCACCGGCTTCTGCTTCATCTCCCACACCGGCCAGGTGCAGCCCTGCGGCTACCTGGACCTGGACTGCGGCAACGTGCGGCAGACCCCCTTCCCGGAAATCTGGGCCAAGTCGAAGCATTTCCTTGAATTCCGGGACCAGTCGCAATATGAGGGCAAGTGCGGCGTGTGCGAATACCACAAGGTCTGCGCCGGCTGCCGCGCCCGCGCCTACACCATGCAGGGCTCCCACCTGGCCGAGGAGCCCCTGTGCTCGCACCAGCCCGCCCGCCTGAAGAACGCCGGCAAGGGAGCCTAGCTGCCCATGGATGCCCGCATGGACGACCTGGACAAGCGCCTGCTCGACATCATCCAGTCCGACTTCCCCCTGGAGGCCCGGCCCTACGCCGTGGTGGGCGAGCGCCTGGGCATCTCCGAGGACGAGGCCCTGGCGCGCGTGCGCGCCCTCAAGCAGAGCGGGGTCATCCGCCGCATCGGCGGCAACTTCCAGTCCCGCAAGCTGGGCTTCCACTCCACCCTGTGCGCGGCCCGCGTGCCCGAGGACAAGCTCGACGCCTTCGTGGCCGAGGTCAACCGCCACCCCGGCGTGACCCACAACTACCTGCGCCGCCACCCCTACAACGTCTGGTTCACCTTCATCGGCCCCTCCCGCCAGGAGGTGGACGACACCCTGGCCGCAATGCGCAGGGCCACGGGCATCGACATCCTGAACCTGCCCGCCTCGCGCATGTACAAGATCAAGGTCGACTTCAAGATGGCCAACAACGCCAGCAACGAGGAGGAGGACTAGCCATGCCCATCGTCACCGTGCAGATGCTCACCGGCCGCACCACGCAGCAGCGGAAGGAACTGGCGGAGGTCCTGCTGCGCGAAACCGCCCGCATCTGCGGCTGCGCGCCCGAGGCGGTCAAGGTCTGCATCCAGGAAATCCCGGCCGAGAACTGGAATATCGGCGGGGTCTGGGGCCCGGACGTGGTGGCCGCCCGCCAGAAGGCCGCTGCCGCCGCCGCGAAGAAGGCCCCGGCCAAGAAGACGGCCGCCAAGAAGGCCGCCGCCCCCAAGAAGGCGGCTGCGCCCAAGAAGCCCGCGGCCAAGAAGGCGGCTCCCAAGAAGGCTGCCCCCAAGAAGAAGTAGCATGGGCCGGCCCTTCATCCTCTCGCCATCCCTGCTCTCCTCGGACTTCGGCCGCCTGGCCGACGAGCTGGCCGCCCTGGAGGAGGCCGGCCTGTCCTGGGTGCACTGGGACGTGATGGACGGGGCCTTCGTGCCCAACATCACCTTCGGCCCGCCGGTGATAAAGGCACTGCGCAAGCGCTCCAAGCTCTTCTTCGACGTGCACCTCATGATCGAGAAGCCCGAGCGCTACCTGGCCGAGTTCGTGGACGCGGGCGCGGACCTGGTGTGCGTGCACGCCGAGGCCACGGTCCACCTGGAGCGCACCGTGGCCGAGATCGCGCGCCTGGGGGCCAAGCCCGCCGTGGCCCTGAACCCGGCCACCCCCCTGGACCACATGCTCTACCTCATCCCCCAGCTCCACATGACCCTCATCATGAGCGTGAACCCGGGCTTCGGCGGCCAGTCCTTCATCCCCTTCACCCTGCCCAAGCTGCGCCAGCTCGCGGCCCTGCGCGAGGAGGCCAACCCCGAGATGCTCATCCAGGTGGACGGCGGGGTCACCCCGGACAACACCACGACCCTGGTCAAGGCCGGGGCCGACGTGCTGGTCTCCGGCTCCGCCTTCTTCGGCTTCCCGCCCTACCGGAAGCGCCACCAGGCGTTCCTCAAGGCGGCGGGCCGGCCCTGAGGCGCGGACAGGAAGAAAAAACGGGCGATTCGTGCACCG
This sequence comes from Desulfovibrionaceae bacterium UBA6814, assembly GCA_002452635.1. Classification (GTDB taxonomy): domain Bacteria; phylum Desulfobacterota; class Desulfovibrionia; order Desulfovibrionales; family Desulfovibrionaceae; genus UBA6814. The sequence continues at coordinate 2,782 of DKEU01000183.1, forward strand.
CCCCTACGAAAGAGAACCTTGCCGGACTCCCTTGTCCGGCCCTCTTGGGTAGGGGCGGTGCACGAATCGCCTTTCTTCATGCCCGGTATCCCGCTTGACGAGGAATCCGGGAGCATATAAATAAACAATCGTTCGTTTATGGAGAGACGCCGTGCGCGTGAAGGACGAGGAAAAGCGCCAGCAGATACGGGACGCCGCGGTGCGGCTCATCAACGAGATGGGCTTCGCGGGCGCGAGCATGTCCAAGATCGCCAAGGCGGCCGGGGTGTCCCCGGCCACCATCTACCTGTATTTCGAGAACAAGGAGCACATGGTCCAGAGCCTGTACCTGGAGCTCAAGGCCGGTCTGCTCCAGGGCATGATGGCGGGCACGGACCAGGAGGCGACCATCAAGGGCAAGCTGCGCCGGGCCTGGCGCAATTTCCACGCCCTGCTCATCTCCCGGCCCGAAATCTACCGGTTCTGCGAGCAGTTCTACAACTCCCCCTACATCCGGGCCCTGCCCCCGGAGAAGATCGACCGGATCTACAGCCCCATGGCCGCGGTGTTCGCCGCGGCGGAGGCGCAGGGCCTCATCCGGCCCCTGCCCTTTGCCGTGGCCTTCACCTCTGTGTTCGGGCCCCTGGGGCTGGTGATGAAGCTCGGCCCCCAGAACGGGGTCCCCAGCACGCCGGAGGAGCTGGACACCTTGTTCGACATGGCCTGGCGCTCGGTGGCCGCCTGATTGCGGCCCTGTCCGCCTCTTTTTTTCACCAGAAAAAGAACGATCGTTCATTTATTAAAGGAGGACGCCATGGACAGAGTGCAGGACAAGGTCGTGGTGGTCACCGGGGCCAGCAGCGGCATCGGCAGGGCCATCGCCCAGAAGCTGTCAGAGCACGGCGCGCTGCTGGTGCTGGGCGCGCGGCGCGAGGACCGGCTCCAGGAACTGGCCTCCCGGCTGCCCAACCCGGCCGAGTACCGGGTGACCGACGTGACCCGGCGGGAGCAGGTGGAGGCCCTGGCCCGGGCCGCGCTGGACCGGTTCGGCCGCATCGACGCCTGGGTGAACAATGCGGGCGTCATGCCCCTCTCCCGCATGGAGATGGACAAGGTGGACGAGTGGGAGCGCACGGTGGACGTGAACATCAAGGGCGTGCTCTGGGGCATCCACGCGGCCCTGGGCCACATGCTCACGCGCGGCCACGGGCACTTCGTGAACATCTCCTCGGTGGGCGGGCTCAAGACCATGCCCACGGCCGCGGTCTACTGCGGCACCAAGTACGCGGTGCGGGCCATCGGCGAGGGGTTGCGCATGGAGACCGCGGGCAAGGTGCGGGTGACCACCATCTATCCCGGGGCCGTGACCTCCGAGCTGACGCACGGCATCAGCGTGCCCGAGGTGCGCCGGTCTATGGACGCGTTCGTGGACATCGCCATCCCGCCCGAGGCCATCGCCGACGGCGTGCTCTACGCCCTGGGCCAACCCGCGGACGTGGCGGTGACCGACCTGGTCATCCGCCCCGCGCGCCAGGAATTTTAGGGGAGGATCACCATGCAGTACCGCACATTGGGAACGCAGGGGCTCAAGGTCTCGGCCCTGGGCCTGGGGTGCATGGGCATGTCGGAGTTCTACGGGAGCACCGACGACGCCCAGTCCACGGCCACCATCCAGCGGGCGCTGGACCTGGGCCTGGACTTCCTGGACACCGCGGACATGTACGGCCGCGGCCACAACGAGGAGCTGGTGGGCAAGGCCATCTCGGGCCGGCGCGGCCAGGTGGTGCTGGCCACCAAGTTCGGCGTGGTGCGTCCCACCGCCGAACTGCGGGACAACCGGCTGGACGGCAGCCCGGCCTACGTGCGCAAGGCCTGCGAGGCCAGCCTCCAGCGGCTGGGCGTGGAGCACATCGACCTGTACTACCAGCACCGGGTGGCCCCGGACACGCCCGTGGAGGAGACCGTGGGGGCCATGGCCGAGCTGGTGGCCGCGGGCAAGGTGCGCTACCTGGGCCTGTCCGAGGCCAGCCCGGAGCAGATCCGGCGGGCGCATGCGGTGCACCCCATCAGCGTGTTGCAGACCGAGTACTCCCTGTGGACCCGGGACGTGGAAGAGGAGATCCTGGCCACCTGCCGGGAGCTGGGCATCGGGTTCGTGGCGTACAGCCCGCTGGGCCGGGGCTTCCTGACCGGCCGCATCAAGAGCGCGGCGGACCTGGAGCCCACGGACCTGCGCGCGACGCCCTTTTTCCCGCGCTTCATCGGGGACAACCTGGAGCACAACCTGGCCATCGTGCGGGGCGTAGAGGCCCTGGCCGCGGCCAAGGGCTGCACGCCGGCCCAGCTCTCCCTGGCCTGGGTCCTGGCCCGGGGCGCGGACGTGGTGCCCATCGCCGGCACCCGGCGCGCCGCGTACCTGGAGGAGAACCTGGGGGCCCTGAACCTGGCGCTCTCCCCGGACGACCTGGCGGCACTGGACCGCATCGCCCCCCTGGGCGCGGCCCGCGGCGAGCGCTACGGCTCCTAGCCCGGCTGGCCCCAAAAGAAGGGCGGTTCGCGAACCGCCCCTACATGAAGAACCCGGCATGGCTCGACAACCCGTCGGCCCGCCACAAGGACACCGCATGGGCCTGCCCGCGCTTCCCTCTCCCCTCATCTGGATAAACGCCGGCGAGACGTCGGGCGACGTGCACGGGGCGCTGCTCATGCGGGAGCTCCTGCGCCTGCGGCCCAACACCCGCATCACGGGCATGGCCGGGCCGGCCATGCGCGAGGCCGGGGCGGTGGCCGTGGCCCGCACCGAGGAGCTGTCGGTGATGGGCTTCACCGAGGTGCTGGGCAAGATCGTCACCATCGCCGGGCTGCTGCGCCGCATCCGGGCCAACCTGGAGGCCTGCCGGCCCGACGTGGTGGTGCTCATCGACGCGCCGGCCTTCAATTTCCGGGTGGCGCGCATGGCCAAGGCCCTGGGCATCCCGGTGGCGTACTACATCTCGCCCAAGCTCTGGGCCTGGCGGCAGGGCCGGGCGCGGTTCATCAAGCAGCACGTGGACCGGATGGTCTGCATCTTCCCGTTCGAAAAGGACTTCTACGCCAAGTTCGGGGTCAGCGCCGACTACGTGGGCCATCCCCTGCTGGCGGACCTGACCACGCCCGAGCTGGACGGGATCAAGCCCGACCCCAAGCGCATCGGCATCCTGCCCGGGTCGCGCCGCAGCGAGATAGCCTCGCTCACCCCGGTGTTCGGCAAGGCGGCCGAGACGCTCTACGACCGCGACGACGCCCTGCGCTTCGCGGCCATCGCCGCGCCCGGGGTGAAGGAGGAGACCCTGCGCGGCCTGTGGCCCGCGCACGTGCCCCTGGAGGTGCTGGGCGCGGAGGAGCGGTACGCGCACATGCGGGGGTGCGGGTTCCTGCTGGCGGCCTCGGGCACGGTGAGCATGGAGACCGCGCTGCTGGGCGTGCCCACCATCGTGGCCTACAAGCTCTCGGCCCTGACCTTCTTCCTGGCCAAGCGCGTGGTGAAGGTGCCCTACGTGAGCCTGCCCAACATCATCCTGAACCAGCCCGTGTTCCCCGAGTATTTGCAGGACCAGGCCAACCCCGCGGCCCTAGCCAAGCAGGCCCGCGACTGGCTCGACACCCCGGCCCGCCTGGAGAGCATCCGCCGCCAGCTCGCGCCGCTACGGGAGATTCTGGGGCCGGAGGGAGCGGCTGGCAGGGCGGCGGAGATCGTGCTGGAGACGGTGAAAAGATAGCCCCTTTAAAAGACACCGTGGATTATACCAACTCAAGGAGAGTAGAATATGAACACAGGAAGAAGCCTAATGGAAGATATTTCAAAAGCAATTGAGACGCTATTAAAGCACACTATGGAAGATCAGATTGCATTAAAATCTCTTGATATTATCAATTCGTTTGCCCAAAAAGAAACAACATCTACTACTGATCTTCTTGAATTACTTGACAAAGTAGAAAGCAACTACGAATCTAGAATTTCTGCTAAAAAGGAAATATTAGCCAACCTGACACAACAATGTATTCAGCTTGGCAACGCAAAGATAGTCGATGCAGTATCAGTAGGAATTGGGAAAATTGCTAATCACATATGCACGAAAATAGATGCACTGGGCGAAGCAACTAAGGATACAAATAGCAACAAAGAAAAACAGACAACACCAAGCAATGACTCAACAACCAGCGAATCACAAGTAACAAAATAGTACCCCGCTGTAGTTCGAAACCCGAGGATACCTACCCTACGCGGGGCACAATGACGCATCAGGCGGACAGGGAACCTGCTTCCAACCGGTGTTAGTATGCACTGCCTTCCATAAATCATGGCGCTGCTGCAGATTAAGCCAAAGTTCCGGAGTAGTGTCAAAGCGCCTCGACAAACGCAAGGCCATATCAACGCTCACTGCACTGTGTTCATTTACGATACTAGACAGCGTCTTGCGGGACACGCCCAAATCCTTAGCTAAACCAGAAACCGTGAGATCCAGCGGCTTCATATACAACCGCGCCAGGATACCGCCGGGGTGTGATGGCCGCCGGGTCATGGTCTGCATGGATATACTCCATCATTTATGCGACGAATACATCCTCGCCGCTTAATTATACCGACCTAATGCGGGTTGGCGTAGTCCACGTAGGCGTGGCCCTCACGAAACTCAAACAGCACCCGCCATTGCCCCGAGACATCCACCGAATACGTTTTGATACTGGTGAAGCCTAGAACCCGGGAAATTCATGTCCTGTGGATGCCCTGCTGCTTCGAGCATGTCCAGGATGTCCGAAAGCTTGCCTGCATGTTTGGCCTGTACACCCTTGGCCGTCCCCTTCCTGTATAATTGCTCTAACCATTTGTGTTTGAAAGGTCTTATCATACAGATGACTCTCCCTCATGCCAACTCTTTCATCGCATGTGTAACGCTGGCTTCACACCGTCAAGCGACCACCAGTGTAAACGCACACCGACACTTCCGCCACCTACATGTAAAAGCATGCCGACACTCCCAGCCAGCAGACTAACTTTGCGAATTATTGTTTGAACTGTGACGGCCGGCATGACCGCAATTTCCAAAGGCGACATCCTACACTTTCGTCACTCTCAATCTACACTTTTGTTTGTTGTTCACCTGCCTTCGACCAGCTAAATATAGTAATTCCAGCCAGTTATCCGACTGGCACACCTCCTGCTCTCTCCTGGGCATGAACACGTGTGGTGACAATCGGACCGACACCCGGCGCAGGTGCTCCCGCCGCCCCATACGGGGGCGCGCCGGGCTGCCGGTCCCGGGGTTCCCGGCCGCGGCGGACGCCGCCATCCCGCCCTTCGCGGACAACGGACCCTGCCCCAGTTGATGCCCAGGAGGTTCCCCATGCAGCGCTTACTCTTCGCCCTGTTCCTGGCTCTGGCTTTGCTGCTCGCCTCCATTCCCGTCCGCGCCGGCGGCCACGCCCCCCTCATGGCCGCCGACCCCGTGGGGAGCTTCCTGGGCATCACCCTGGTTCTCTTCACTGTGTCCCTCCTCATCCGCCGCGCCGCGACCGCTGCCCGGGAGCGGGTGCGCAGGAACGGGGGAATCTAGATGTTCTATTTGAAATATCTCGCGATATTTTGGGGAGAGGGGAGCTTCCGCGACCTCCCATTGAGCCCGTTCCCCGCCTCCCTGCCAGGCCGTGCTTGGCTGGAATCGGCCCTCACGCGAGCCCGCAACCGGAGGAATGCATGAACACCGCCACGTTCCTCGTGATCTTCTGCCTGGCTCCGGGAGGCCTGCTGGGCGCGGCCCTGGCCCTGTGCGCCGCCGCCGTGCTGGCGCGGGCCGGGCTGGCCGTGGCCGCCGAGCACCGGGAGGCGTGAGGCGCCCCGGCTCGTTTCCCGCTGCCTCGATTCGTCCTGGTCCTCCTCCGGCCCCACCCTGGCCCGGGTGCGGGTCCTGGCCTGCGGGGGCGGCTCCCGCCGGATCGAGCATCGCGCAGTGGCCCTGCGCATCCCCCTGCCCGCCCCGGCCGCTTCCGCCCCGGCCCCTTGCACGATCGCAAGCTCCTCTGCAACGTGCAAGGGGAAGCGGCAGTGCGGGAAACCGGACTCTTGGCCCAGCCGTCCGGTCCACCGGATTCGGCGGATACTCCTGGGTTTTTCCTGGCTTTGATTTCCGAAGCCGCGGGCTCGGCCCGATGCGGCAAGCCGCGCGAGGCATACCCTGACAGGCATCGCCCTGCCGCCATGGCGTCAGGCCGGCAGCGGCCTGCGGCCTGGAAAATGCCTACGTTTTTGTCGCGCTCTTTTTCTGCCTTGTCCGATTTTTCTCCGAGGCCAATCCGCCATAGCACGTAATTTCAATAGGTTATATGTTGGCCCGCTCTTTGCTTTCTCCCGGGCATGAACACTGGCGATGTCAATCGGACCGCTCTTTCCCGGCACACCAAGCTCCCGGCCCCCACCCGGGAGCGTGCCGACTCGGCGGTTCCGGGGTTCTCTGCTGCGGCGGATGCCGCCATCCCATCCGACGCGGCAGAAGAACCCCCTCCACGCTGATGCCCAGGAAGCTCCCTATGTTGCGCCCATTCTTGCCTCGTTGCCTCGCCTTTGCTGTGCCGCTCGCCTCTCTGCCTGTCTGCGCCGGCGGTTTCACACCCTTCTTGACCGCTGATCCCGTGGGGAGCTTCCTGGGCGTCTCCGTGGTCCTCTTCGCCGTGTCGCTTTTGGCCCGAGCCATCGTATCCCTTGCCTGGAAACGGATACGCAGGAACGGGGATCTCTCGTGTTCTCTCCAAAATATCTCACGATATTTGGGGGGGCCGGGAGCTTCCTGGGCGTCTCCGTGGTCCTCTTCGCCGCGGCCCTGCTGCGCCGCGCCGGACTGTCCGCAGCCCTGGGGCGCGGGCGGACGCGCAGGAGCGGCAGGGACCAGGGCATCTCTTTCGGAATTCCCGTAAATCGTCAGGGCCAGGGTTCTGCCTGGGCATCTCCCTGGCCCTCGGGGTTACAGCCCTGCCGGTCCGCACGGGCCGGCCCCAGGCATGGAGCGCAGCCTGACGCGACAACTACACGCCGTGACGAACCGATGTCCTTTGTAAAATCCCTGGCCCTATTCCTGCGGAGGGGGCGGTTTCTGGGCGCCACCCTGATCCTCTTCGCCGCCACCCTGCTGGCCCGCTCCAAGCTGGCGATCACCCTGGAGCGCGCCCGCACGCAGTCCAAACCCCGCCTCCCCGGGCAATAGCTGGAAAGGCTTGCCGGACTGCCGGGCAGGCGTTACCAACTCCCGTGCTCCCCGTTCGGGCCACCCCTGACCAACCTCGACACACCGATTGACACCCATGCGCTTCGACCTCGCCATCACCAAGACCCTGAACGCGGGCAGCCGGCGCTTCCGCCTGGACGCGCGGCTGGCCACGGACGCCACCCGGCTGGTGCTGTTCGGGCCCTCGGGCGCGGGCAAGTCCCTGTGCCTGCGCGCCCTGGCCGGGCTGCTCACCCCGGATGCGGGCCACATCCGCGTGGCCGGCCGCACCCTCTACGACTCCGCGGAGCGCGTGAACCTGCCGGCCCGGACGCGGCGGGTGGGGTTCGTGTTCCAGAACTACGCCCTCTTCCCGCACCTCACGGTGCGCGAGAACGTGGCCTTCGGCCTGCGGTGGCCCCTGCGCCGGCTGCGGCCCGGGGAGGAGACCCGGGTGGACGAGACCCTGGCCAGCTTCGGCCTGGACGGCCTGGCCGGCTGCCTGCCCCGGGACCTGTCCGGCGGCCAGCGCCAGCGCACGGCCCTGGCCCGGGCCCTGGTGACCGAGCCGGACCTGCTGCTGCTGGACGAACCCTTCTCGGCCCTGGACGCGCCCTTGCGGGGACGGCTGCGCGCCGAGCTGGCCGCGGTGCTGGACCGCACCGGCCTGCCCGCGGTGCTGGTGACCCACGACCCGGAGGAGGCGGCCCAGTTCGCCCAGGCCGTGGCGCTGGTGCAGCACGGGTGCGTGGAGGAGATGCTCGGCCCGGGCCATGCCAGGCCGGTCAGCGCGGGGACGCTGGCGTTGGCGTTCGACGCGTCGTAACTACAGCCACTTCTTGCGCACGAACCAGATGGCCATGCCCAGGCCCAGGGCGACCATGGCCGTCAGGGCCACGAAGTAGCCGTACTCCCACTCCAGCTCGGGCATGACCCGGAAGTTCATGCCGTAGACCCCGGCGATGAAGGTCAGGGGGATGAAGATGGTGCTCACCAGGGTCAGCACCTTCATGATGGAGTTCATGCGCATGCCCGCCAGGGAGATGGCCAACTGCAGCATGCCGCCCGCCACCTCGGCCAGGCTGCGCGCGGCGTCCACGGCCTGGGCCGCGTGGTCGTACACGTCCTTGAGCACTGCGACGGCGTGCTCGTCGTCTCCGATCTCCCGGGCCATCCGGCCGATGGCCTCGCGGAACGGCCACAGGGCCTCGCGCAGGAAGATGGCCTCCCGGCGCAGGGCGTAGATCTCGTAGAGCAGGTCCTGGCTCTGCCGGAGCATGACCCGGTCCTCCAGGTCCTCGGCCTGCATGCCGATGTGGGCCAGGGCCTCCAGGCAGCCGTCCACCATCCCGTCCAGGAGCGCAGCCACCAGCAGGGCGTACCCCCCCTGGCGCAGCTTGCCCCGGCCGCTGCGCAGCCGCTCCAGCACCACGTCCCAGGCCGCGTGCTCGCCCTCCTGGAAGCTCACCAGCACCCCGTCGGCCCAGGACAGGCACACCTGCTCGCTCACCACCCCGCCGCTCTCGGCATCGTACTCGATGTCCTTGCCCACCACGGACAGCACGTCCCCGCTCTCGTGGAACTTGGGCCGCTGGGTGGTGTTGAGCACGTCCTCCAGGATCAGGGGGTGCAGCCCGAACCGGTCGCCCACGGCCCGCACCAGCTCCGGCTCGTGCAGGCCCACCACCCGCAGCCAGTGCACCTGGTCCGGGGGCAGGGCCAGGCCGGCCAGGTCCGCGGGCTCCAGGCGGCGCTCGGCCAGGCCCTGGGCCGAATAGGACACCAGCTCCAGCCGGGGCGCGAACTCCCGGTCCCGGCCCACGTACACCAGGGCGCCGGGCGGCAGCCCGGTCTTGCTCAGGCGCTTCTGCATCTGCTCGAACATGTGCCTTTGCTCCTTTTCCGACCTATGCCTGCCGCATGTCCTGTGCTAGGTTCTCCATGGTGCGCGGGTAGTTCCCGCTGCCCACCCTACACCCAATTCCCGGCCTTGCCCACCCTGGCCGGAGCGCGCGGAGGCCCCCATGGGCAGGAAGAGAAAGAAGCACGACCCGGCCGGCGGCCCCGAGCCCCGGCCCCAGGGCGGTTCCAAGCCCAGGACCCAGGACGGTTCCAAGCCCCGGCCCCAGGGCGGTCCCGAGGCGACCCCCCAGGACCGGCCCACGATCAGGATCCTGCCCATGCCCGCGCCCAAGTTCACGGCCAAGCTCCAGGCCAAGCCCGACCCCCCGGACCGGAACGCGGACCGGCCCGCGGGCAAGCGCAAAGGCAAGGGCAAGCAGGCGCCCCAGGGCGGCGCGGCCCCGGCCCAGGACCGCCAGGCCCCGGTCCAGACCTGGGAGGACGCGCAGCAGGACAAGCAGGCGGCGCGGAAGAAAAGGAAGGCCCAGGCCGCCCAGGATGCTAGGGATGCGAAGGATGCGAAGGCCAAGGGCAAGGCCGGCCAGGGCAAGGTCGTGGACGAGGCCGCGGTGCTGCGCGCCCTGCGCGAGGCCAACCGGCCCCTGCGCCGGGCCGACATCCTGCGCAACCTGCACGCCCCGCGGGACGAGAAGCAGACCCTGCGCACGGTGCTCTCCCGCCTGGTCTACGAGGGCCGCATCATCCGCACCAAGGGCGGGGCCTTCGGCCTGGCCGAGAGCATGCACATGGTCACCGGCGTGCTGCAGATCCAGCGCTCGGGCGTGGGCTTCGTGCTGCCCGAGGACAAGCGCCGCCGCGACATCTTCGTGAACCCGTCCTCCCTGGGCGACGCCTGGCACCGGGACAAGGTGGTGGTGGCGGTGCTGCCCGGCACCGAGAAGAGCCGCCGGCCCGAGGGCCGCATCGTGCGCGTGCTGGAGCGCGGGGCCGCACAACTGCCCGCGGCCGTGGTGCGCAAGCTGGGCCGTGACCTGTACCTGTGCAAGCCCACGGACCAGCGGTACCACTTCAACCTCATGGTGCGCATCGCCCCGGGCCAGTCCCGGCCCGCGCCCGGGGAGGTGCTCCTGGCCTCGCCCGGGGAGCGGCTGGAGCGCGGGCTGTACAAGGCCGACGCGGCCGAGGTCCTGGGCCGGGAGGAGGACGTGGCCGTGCAGGAGCGCCTGGTCAAGGCCGCGCACGGGGTGCCGGGCGAGTTCCCCCCGGGCGCCCTGGCCGAGGCCGAGCGCCTGCCGGACAAGCCCGGCAAGGCCGACTTCGCGGGCCGCGAGGACCTGCGCAAGCTCCCCCTGGTCACCATCGACGGGGCCAAGGCCCGGGACTTCGACGACGCGGTGTGCGTGCGGAAGGAGGGCAAGGGCTACCGCCTGTGGGTGGCCATCGCGGACGTGGCCCACTACGTGCCGCCCGGGTCCCACCTGGACGCCGAGGCCCGGGAGCGCGGCAACTCCTACTACTTCCCCTCGTCCGTGGAGCCCATGTTCCCGGAGAAGCTGTCCAACGGCCTGTGCTCCCTGAACCCGGGCGTGCCCCGGCTGTGCATGGTGGCGGAGATCCTGTTCGGGCCCGACGCGCAGGTGCGCGACGAGAGGTTCTACGCCGCGGTGATGCAGAGCCACGGCCGGCTCACCTACGGCCAGGTGCACCGGGCGCTCACGGAAAACGACGCGGACGAGCAGAAGAACCTGGCCGAGCACCTGCCCATGCTGCGCCAGGCCGAGGCCCTGGCCAGGGCGCTGAACCGCATGCGCTCGGCCCGGGGCAGCCTGGACTTCGACCTGCCCGAGCCGGAGATCCACTTCAACTACATGGGCGAGGCCGTGGACATCAGCCCGCGGCCGCGCACCTTCGCCCACCAGCTCATCGAGGAGTTCATGGTGGCGGCCAACGAATCCGTGGCCCGGCTGCTCACGGACCGGGGCCTGCCCTGCGTGTACCGGGTGCACGAGAGCCCGGACCCGGACAAGATCGGCGCCGCGCTCAAGGTCCTGGAGCGCACCCAACTGGGCCAGTCCCTGCCCAGGCCCAAGGCCGGCGGGTTCACGCCCAAGGACGTGCAGAACGTGCTGGCCGCGGCCCAGGGCACGGACATGGAGTACCTGGCCGGCCGGCTCATGCTGCGCACCATGATGCAGGCCAAGTACATGACCCGCAACCTGGGCCACTACGGCCTGGCCTCGGAGTGCTACTGCCACTTCACCTCGCCCATCCGGCGCTACGCGGACCTCTTGGTGCACCGCGCGCTCAAGGGGGCGCTCACCGGCCAGCCCCCGGCCCTGCCCGCGCCCCAGAAGCTCTCGGCCTGGTGCGAGGACATCTCGGCCCGGGAGCGGGTGGCCATGGAGGCGGAGCGGGAGATCGTCAAGCGCCTCACCGTCATCGTGCTGGCCGAGCGGGTGGGCGAGAGTTTCACCGGGGTGGTGAGCGGGCTGTCGGACTACGGGTTCTGGGTGGAGCTGGACCAGGTGCTGGCCGAGGGCATGGTGCGGCTGTCCACGCTCACGGACGACTACTACGGCTACGTGCCCGAGCGCCAGGAGATCTGGGGCCACCACACCCGGCGGCGCTTCGGCTTGGGCATGCCGGTGAAGGTGGCGCTCTCGGACGTGAACCTGTCGCGGCAGGAGATCAACCTGGTGCTGCAGGACGGCTAGAGCATCTTACGCTTGAAAAGCGTTAGATGCTCTTGTGCATTTCCTAGAAATGATAGGATATCATTTCAATTCTTCCGCTTGTTTCAAGCGTGAAATGCGCTAGCGCGCCCTGCTGGTGCAGGGAGCCCCTGGCTCGTTCTTTTCTTCACAAGCAAGGGGAAGGCGACAAAAATGTCGCCTTCCCCTTTGCATTCAAGGAGTTTTCCGGAGCGCCCCTGCCGCTGCGTTCTGGCCTGACCATCAGACACAACCTGGAAAAAATAGGGGGAATATTTGCATTCATTTGAATTTCAATGAGATATTTTTTCAGAATCCCCTTGCCATGTATTGTGAAAATTAGTACAAAGAAGGTGCGTACAACGTGAAAGAGGGATCGGGCTGGGCCGACCCCGCAGGGTGGCCAGCCACGCCTTCGCGGAAGGGGCTTTCCATCCGCGAGCATCGCCCCAGGCCGCGGCAGCGCCTGTTCTCCGGTGTTCGCCCTCCGGCAGGCCGCCGCAAGCGCCGGCTTCGGACTCCCCCCGCCGGCCAAGGCCAGCCTGCCAGGCTAACCCGGTCCCTCCTCCTGCGATCCACCTCCCGGGCCCCCGCCTCCCCCGGCGACCGGGCCCACGGGTACGCACCCCACCCCCGGAAGCCCGGCGACCACCCCCGCCGGGCTTCCCCCTTTTCCGGGCCGAAACGCCTTAGCAGGCCGTTGAAAAAGTGCGATCTGCTTCGTCAGGGAAAAAATCCAGACCGCTTATGTATGCGCAATACACTGCGCGTCCTGAATTTTTCCCCTTCCTTGCATCTCACGCTTTTTGAACGGCCTGCTGATTCGGACTTTTTCAACAGACTGCTAGAACCGGTGCTTGAGGCCCAGGAGCAGGTAGTTGGACCCGCCCTTCACGTCGTTCACCAGGCCCCAGACCCCGGAGCGGTGGTGCACCCGGAAGGCCAGCTCCCAGTCCGGCCGGCCGGGCAGGGCTGCGGTGAACTCCAGGACCATGGCGCAGAGGGCCTGGTCCGTGGCGCCGTTGATGCGGCGCTCGTGTTCCGGCTCCTCGCTCACCGCGGACACGCCCAGGCCGAAGGCGATGCTGGCGTCCACGGTCTCGTCCCAGGGCAGGTTCCGCCAGCGCAGCAGGCCCAGGCCGGCCAGCTCCTGGTACTCCTGGGCGTCGCCCCGGAAGGGACCCCAGTGGTGCGCCCCGAACAGCTCCGCCTCCAGCGTGAAGTCGCCCAGAAGCGCCAGCTCCCGGGCCAGGGAGAGCCCGGCCAGGTAGTGGTCCTCCATCTCGATGGGCGGGATGAACCACTCCCGGAAGCCCTCGGCCGAGAGCCACCCGCCCCAGGCCGCCACCGTGACCGTGTCGGCCTTGCGCCTCCTCTCCTCCTCCGCGTCCTGGGCCCAGGCCCCGGCCGCGCCGGCCAGCAGGGCCAGCACGGCGCACAGCCCGACCACGGCCCCCCGGTGCAGCGTGCGCATGATCGTCCTCCTGGCCCGTCCTTTCCCCTCCCTCCCCCATCCCGCGGTCCGGGCGGGCTGTCAAGCGCCCCGGCCAGGCCCCTTGGCGAAGCCGGTTTTTGCGGTTACGTAGGGGAGACGCGCCGCGCATCTGCGGCCGGGACGCACCATGCACATCCCCACGACAGGCTCCATCCGCCGCACCCTCTACCTGGGCATGGCCTTCACCCTGGCCGTGGGCCTGGGGGTGTTCCTGTTCTTCTCCTTCTACACCACCGGCCAGGTGCGCTCCATCCTGCGCCGCGACCTGGCCGGGCTCACCGCCCTGGCCGCCTCCTCCCTGGAGCGCGAACACGCGGCCTTGCTCAAGCACGTCCGGGACATGGCCGACTCCAAGGCCCTGCAGGTCATCCTCCAGCTCAACCTGCCGCCCCAGGCCGCCATGTTCCTGGAGGCCAACGCCCGCCTCGGCCCCTTCTCCCGGCTCTGGGTCCTGGGCCTGGACAACACGGTCTATTCGGCCTTCCCCCCGAAGCCCGGGCCGCCTCCGGCCTTTGCCGCGGACGCGAACTCCGCCTTCCTGGGCCAGGACGGGAAGCTCCACCTGGCCCTGCGCGCCGAAATCCAAGCCGGCGGCAAGCCCCTGGCCGTGCTGGTGGCCCTGACCCCCTTCCCGGACCAGGGCCTCATCGAGGGCTTCTCCCGCCCCGGGGACACGGGCATGGCCCTGTGGCTGGGCAACGAGCCCCTGGCCCGGTCCGAATGGATGCGGGACGTGGGCTATGCCGGCCTGGGCTCGCCCCGGGACCGGAACACCCTGGACCTGCACTGGGGCCAGCGCCGGTACGAGTTCCTGGCCCACGCGGAGCCCGTGCCCCTGTCCCCGCCCACGGTCCTGCGCCTGGAGATGGTGCGCTCCCTGGCCCATGCCGAGCAGCCCTACTTCCACCTCCTGGCCACGTTCTTCGCGGGCTGGGTGCTCATCCTGGTCTCCTTCCTGGTCTTCGCCCGCTACGTGAACACCCGCCTGGTGGCCCCCATCCTGAACCTGTCCCGGCTGGCCGGCACCATCGAGACCCACGGCCGGCTGCCCGACGAGATGCAGGGCTGGAGGGACGCGCCCGGGGACAACGAGATATCCGTGCTGCACCGGGCCTTTTCCCGCACCGTCACCTCCCTGCACCAGGCCCTGGTCAGGTCCGAGGCCGCGGACCGGGCCAAGGGCGACTTCCTGGCCAGCGTGTCCCACGAGCTGCGCACCCCCCTCACCTCCATCCTGGGCTTCGCCAAGATCGTGCGCCGCCGGGTGGTGGAGCGCATCTCCCCGGCCCTGGCCCACGGCAGCGACCCCAAGGCCCTGGCCGCAGCCGAGCAGGCCCAGGAAAACCTGGACATCATCCTGGCCGAGGCCGAACACCTCACCGCCCTCATCGACGACGTGCTGGACCTCACCCGCATGGAGGCCGGGACCATGGACTGGGACATGGCCGACCTGGACGTGCTGCCCCTGGTGGAGGAGGCCGTGGCGGGGTTCCGCGACTCCATGCAGGCCAAGGGCCTGGAGTGCTCGGTCCGGGTGGAGCTCGACCTGCCCCGGATCCACGGCGACCGGGAGCGGCTGGTCCAGGCCCTGCACAACCTGTTGTCCAACGCGATGAAGTTCACCGCCTCCGGCCGGGTGGAGGTGCGCGCCGCCCGGGACGAGGGCGGGGTGCGCCTCACCGTGGCCGACACCGGCCCGGGCATTCCCGGGGCCGAGCGCGAGCGCATCTTCGACACCTTCCACCAGGCCGGGGAGACCCTCACGGACAAACCCAAGGGCACCGGCCTGGGCCTGGCCGTGACCCGGCTCATCGTGCACCGGCACGGAGGCCGCATCTGGGTTGACTCCCGGCCCGGCCAGGGCAGCGCCTTCTCCATGCTCCTGCCGGCAACCGGCCGGGAGAGCACGGCCTAACCCCTTGCCCTGCCGCCCATTGCGGGCTATCAAGGACCGGGCTTATCCTCACGCGAGCGGAAAACTTCCTCCCGATGTTTTCCGCTTCTCGGCCAGGCAAGAGCGTGGTTTTCCCTGGCCTCGCGGGCGCGGCAGCGCCCGGCCCCGCATCCTGCGGGGCGCTTCCGGCGCAGCTTGCTGCTCCGGATAAACCTCCAGGGGGGGGTACGGTGGCGGTTCTGCGGTGCGAGGCGTGCGGCTTTTCCAAGAAGGTCCCGGACAAGTTCCTGGGCCGCAAGGTGCGCTGCCCGGGCTGCGACCAGGTGGCCACCGTGGAGCCCGACGCCGACGACCTGGGCCTGGACGACGTCATCCCCGACCCGCCCGCGCCGGCCCCGGAACCACCCAAACCCGACGCCCCCGCGCCCGACCTCTCCCTGACCGCCGAGGAGGCCCCGGTCAAACGCCAGCCCAGCGTGCTGGCCGGCAACCCGGTCAAGAACCTCCTGGCCGGCCTGGCCGCGGGCGTCCTGTCCTTCCTGTTCTGCCTGACCACCGCCACCCTGGTCTTCTCCCCGGGCCAGCTCCCGGTCTACCTCACCCACGGCCTGACCATGGCCCTGTTCGGCGCGGTGGCCGTGGGCGTGGCCTGCGCCCTGCGCAGCGAGCTGGGCTTCGCCCTGGCCGGGCCCGAGGCCCTGACCACCGCGGTGCTCTTCCTCATGGTCAGCTCCATGGTGCGGAGCATGCCGGGCATGACCCCGGAGACCGTGTTCGCCACGGTCACCGCGGCCCTGGTGCTCACCGCCCTGTTCCTGGGCCTGGGCCTGGTGGCCACGGGCGCGGTGGGCTCCGGCGCGGCCATCCGTTTCATCCCCTTCCAGGCCATCGGCGGCGTCATGGCCGGCCTGGGCTTCCACCTGCTGGCCGGGGCCTACGCCCTGTCCGTGGACAACGCCCCCTGCCTGGGCCACCTCACCAGCCGGTTCACGGACCTGGCCCCCTGCCTGGAGTGGCTGCCCGCCCTGGGCCTGGGCCTGGTGCTCTACGCGGTCATGCGCCGCAGATCCGGGCTCCTGGTGCTCCTGGGCCTGCTCCTGGCCGCGGTGGCCGCCACCCACGGCGCGCTGTACTGGCAGGGCATGGGCATGGACGCCGCGGCCCAGGCCGGCTGGCTCTTCCCGGCCCTGCCCCTGGACGCCTACTGGGAGCTCTACAACCTGGATTTCCTGGCCTCGGTGCGGGTGCCCGTGATCATGGACCACGCGGGCTACATGGCGGCCGCGGCCGGGCTCACCATCGGGGCCAAGATGCTCAAGGCCACCGAGCTCGAGCTGGTGCTGGGCCGGGAACTGGACCTGGACCGGGAGATGGAGGTGCTGGGCCTGGGCAACGTCTTTGCCGCCGCCCTGGGCGGCATGCCCGGGGCCCTGTCCCTGCACCGCTCCCTGGGCGCGCGCTCCCTGGGCGCGGCCGGCCCCCTGGCCGGGGTAACCGCGGCCGCGGTGTGCGCCGCGGCCCTCCCCTTCGCCGGCCAGGCCGTGGCCTGGGTGCCGCGGTTCCTGCCCGCCGGCATCCTGGTGTTCCTGGGCCTATCCCTCATGGTGCGCTGGCTGGTGGACACCCGCACCGCCTTCACCCGGGGCGAGGACTACTCCCTCCTGCTCCTGGTCTTCCTGCTCACCGTGTCCATGGGCTTCCTGCTGGGCACCGCGGTGGGCATCGCCCTGTCCATGATGGTGCTGGTGGGCCGCTACGGCAGCGTGAGCGTGGTCAAGCACGTGCTCTCGGGCGCGGCCTTCCGCTCCAACGTGGACCGCGCCCCGGCCCAGTTCCGCACCCTCAAGGCCAAGGGCGAGCAGATCTACATCATGCGGCTGCAGGGGTTCGTGTTCCTGGGGGCCGCGGGCGGCATCCAGCGCCTCATCCGCACCCGGCACCAGGACCCCGCCAAGCTGCCCATGCGCTACCTGATCCTGGACTTCTCCCGCATCGCGGGCCTTGACTCCTCGGTGGCCATGGCCTTTGCCCGGCTCAAGCAGACCGCCCAGGAGGAGGAATTCACCCTGGTCTTCTCCGGGGTGCCCTTCGAACTGGACCGCCAGCTGGCCGACGCCGGGTTCCTGCTGGACGACCCCGAGGGCGGGTCGCGCACCTTCGTGTCCCTGGACTACGCCATGGAGTGGTGCGAGAACCACATCCTGGAGATGGAGGGCGCCCTGCGCCTGGGCAAGAGCGAACTGCCCGAGCTGCTGGCCCCGGTGTTCCCGGAGCCCAAGCTCATCCCGCTGCTCATGCGGGTCATGAAGAAGGTGGAGATCAAGAAGGGCGAGCCCGTGTTCCGCCAGGGCGACCCCTCGGACGCCATGTACTTCGTGGAGTACGGCATGGTCACCGTGCAGTTGGAGCTGGGCGGCAACCGGGTGCTGCGGCTCAAGAAGATGGGGCCGGGCACGGTGTTCGGCGAGATGGGCATCTACACCTCGGCCCCCCGCTCGGCCTCCATCGTGGCGGCCGAGGACTGCACGGTCTACCGCCTGTCCAAGAAGGTGCTGGAGGCGCTCCAGGCCAAGAACCCCCACCTGGTGTCCGCCATCCACCGCTTCATCGTGGCCCTGCTCTCCGAGCGCGTGGCCGACGCCAACGACAAGATCAGGGATTTGCAGGCCTAGCCGCAGGACACTCGAAAGGGCCTCCCCCGCCGCAACGGGAGAGGCCCAATAGTACGTGCGCAGCGCATGCGCCAGGCTGCTACCCGTCCGCTTCTGCAGGCCGCTCAAAAATCGCGAGGGCAAGACGCAAGGAGGCGGCAACGCCGAGCGTATCTCAATACGTGAGGCATTGACGCCTCCGAAGCAACGCAGCCATCGCGGGATTTTCAGCGGCCTGCTAGCCCTTCACCGCCACCTCAAGCTCCTTGCGGGGCGGGATGGCGCTGTAGCGGAAGGACGGGCGGCCGAGCATGATGCCGCCGTAGACCGCGTAGCCGTCGGGCACCTCCAGAAAGGCGCGCAGGGGCTCGTGGTGCTGGGCCGCGAAGGTCACGTAGCCGGCCCAGCAGGAGCCCAGGCCCAGGCCGTGCGCGGCCAGCTCCGCGTAGGTCACGGCGATGACCGCGTCCTCCCGGGGCGTGGGCGCGTGCCCGCCGGGCTGCGGGGCCAGGGCCACGGCCAGGGCCGGGGCCCCCCGGCAGATGAGGTCCTTGCCGTTGGCAAAGGCCCGCACCACCCCGTCCAGGTGCAGGGCTTCGGCCCGCGGATCGCCGGCCTCCACCATGCCCCGCATCCAGTCCGCGGTGTGCCCGGCCGCGGTGAGCACCGCCCCCCGGGTGGCCAGCAGGGTCCAGCGCACCGGCTGGCTGTGGTGGCCCGACGGGGCCCAGCGCGCCAGGTCCAGGACCGCCAGGAGGTCCTCCCGGGGCACGTTCCTGTCCACGTAGGAGCGCACCGAGCGCCGGGTGCGCAAAAACTGCCCGGCCTGCTCCGGCGAGATGCGCAGCTCGCGGCGCACCGGCGCGAACCGGTCCGCGGACAGCTCGCCCACCTCCAGGGCCTCGGCCGGGCACACGCTCATGCAGTGGCCGCAGGCGATGCAGGCGTCCTCCTTGCCCTTGCGGGCCAGCGGGGTCGCGCCCGGCTCCTCCTGGATGATGAGGTGCAGGGGGCAGGCCAGGCTGCACATGCCGCAGCCGGTGCAGGAACCGTGATCCACACGCAAGAACTCCATGCCGTACTCCACAACCGGGCGGGCCGTTGACCCCGGCCCGGCATATGCCTATATGCTAGTATAGTGCTAGTGTTTCCACTTCAGCCCCGGAGGAGCCATGGCCCGCTTCGAGGACATGTACCAGTGCCAGACCGTGAACTGCGGGTATATCTACGACCCGGACAAGGGGGACCGCAAGGGAAAGATTGCCGCGGGAACGGCCTTCTCCGACCTGCCCGAGGAGTGGCGCTGCCCCATCTGCGGCGGCAGCAGGAAATGCTTCCGGCCCCTGGCCGGCCCCGGCTCCACCAAGGAGGCCGGGTGCGAACTGCCCATCAAGTGACCGGAGGACCCTATGCCCGACTTCACCGGCACCGTGACCATCCGCGGCGAAATCTGCGACTACGACCCCCAGGCCAAAGTGGCCCGCATCTACTGCGAGAACTGCAGCCACCCCAACGAGATCGAGGTGGAGCTGGACGGGGACGGCAAGCCCGTGTTCCAGGGCTTCGCCTGCGAAAACTGCGGGCACTGGAACGGGCCGGAATAGCGGGCTAGCGGCACGGTCCTTGCTTTTTCCCCGGTCGGACCCCCTTTTCGTCAATTTTGCAACGGGAGCCGACCATGCCCGGGAACAAGCCCGTACTCATGATCCTGACCTCGCACCGGCGCGACTGCTTCAGCCTGTGCCTGCAGTGCCTGGAGTGGTTCACCGACCTGGACGCGTTTGCGCGCATCTACATCCTGGCCAACGACGTGGAGCCCGCGCACCGCCAGGTCATCCTGGACTTCAAGGCCCGCCGCCCCGGCGGCCAGGTGGTGGAGTTGCACTGCGCGCCCCGCGCCCAGGGCGACAATCCCTGCCTGCGGGCCATGTGGAACGAGGTGCTTGGCCAGCACAAGAACGATATCATGGTCAAGCTGGACGAGGACGTATTCGTGACCCAGGGCTGGCTGCCCCGTCTGCTGGCGGCCTTCCACCGCCACGCGGACGACGACACCCTGCTGGTCAGCCCCCTCATTCCCAACAACGACCAGGGCCGCGCCTTCATGGACGACTACCTGCGCACCCGCTGGGCCGGGGAGTTTGCGGGCAAGGTGGCCGAAACCCCCATCTTCGCCAACGGCGACTACGCGGCCTGGGTGTGGGACAAGGTGCTGCACGAGGGCCTGGTGGAAGGCTTCCGGGACTTCGGCCATGCCTCGGGCATGCCCATGCCCGGGCTGTCCATCAACTGCATCGTGTTCGGCCCGCTGCTCACCAACCTGGTATTCCCGCTCATGGCCAACGACGAATTCACCATCAACAACCTGATGGCCCGAGGCGGCATGCGCGGCTGGATGGAGGCCTCCGCCGTGGCCCACCACTACAGCTTCTACCGGCAGCAGGAGGCGGTGGACGCGGCGGTGAACCTGGACGAGGTGCGCCTGCACCTGGCCCGCCCCCTGGCCGGGCAGGCGGCCCGGGCAGCCTGAGCCGCTACCCTTCGCCGTCCTGCCGCTGGATGACCTTGGAGCCCGGGGGCACGTCGCTGGTGAGCCACACGTTGCCGCCGATGACCGAGCCCTTGCCGATGGTCACCCGGCCCAGGATGGTGGCCCCGGAATAGATGATCACCTCGTCCTCCACGATGGGGTGGCGGGGGATGCCCTTGATGGGGTTGCCCTTCTCGTCCTTGGGGAAGCTCTTGGCCCCCAGGGTCACGCCCTGGTAGAGGCGCACGTTGTCGCCGATGACCGCGGTCTCGCCGATGACCACGCCGGTGCCGTGGTCGATGAAGAACCGCCTGCCGATCCTGGCCCCGGGGTGGATGTCGATGCCCGTGCGGGAGTGGGCCAGCTCGGTGATGATGCGCGGGATGATGGCCACCCCCAGCTCGTGCAGCTCGTGGGCGATGCGCTGGTTGGTCAGGGCCCAGATGCTGGGATAGCAGTAGATGGTCTCCCCCGGGCTCTTGGCCGCGGGGTCGCCCTCGTAGGCGGCGGACACGTCGCCGGCCAGCATCTCCCGGATGTGGGGCAGCCGGGCCAGGAAGCGCAGGGCCAGGTTCCGGGCCTTGGCCTCGCAGTCCGCGCACTGGCCCACCTCCTCCCGGTCGCACACGAAGCAGGTGCCGCGCTTGATCTGCTCGGCCAGGATGCGGAACACCGCGTCCAGGTGCGCGCCCACGTGCCAGCCCATGGACTCGGGCGTGACCTCCGAGTCCCCGTAGTACCCCGGGAAGAGCACCGCGCGCAGCCGCTCCACCATCTCGGCCAGGGCCTCGCCCGAGGGCATGGGCACCTCCTGCCAGTGGCGGTGGTACACCGCCTCGTAGGAGGCCGGCCGGCACAGCTCCTTGATGACCGCCTTGAGGGACGGGGTCTCGCCCTTGAACTCGTTCCTGCTGTCGTCGGGCATGGCTACTTCCCTTCGGTGAAGAGCGGGGTGGACAGGTAGCGCTCGCCCGTGTCGCAGGCCACGAACACCACCAGCTTGCCGGCCATTTCCGGCCGGGCCGCCACCCGCAGCGCCGCGGCCGCGTTGGCCCCGGAGGAGATGCCGGCCAGGACGCCCTCCTCCCGGATGAGCCGCCGCGCCGTGGCGAAGGCGTCCGCGTGCGGCATGACCAGAATCTCGTCCACCAGGGAGCGGTCCAGCACCGAGGGCTGGAAGCCCGCGCCGATGCCCTGGATGGGATGCGGCCCGGGCGAGCCGCCCGAGAGCACCGGCGAGCCCGCGGGCTCCACCGCCACGGCCCGGAACGACGGCTTGCGCGGCTTGAGCGCCCGGGCCACCCCGGTGATGGTGCCGCCCGTACCCACCCCGGCCACCAGCACGTCGATCCCGCCGTCGGTGTCGGCCCACAGCTCCTCGGCCGTGGTCAGGGCGTGGGCCTCGGGGTTGGCCGGGTTGGCGAACTGCATGGGCATGAAGGTCTTGCCCGGCCCGGCGCACAGCTCCTCGGCCTTTTTGATGGCCCCCTTCATGCCCTCCTGGGCCGGGGTGAGCACCAGCTCGGCCCCGAAGCCCGCCAGCAGCATGCGCCGCTCCAGGCTCATGCTCTCGGGCATGGTGAGCACCAGCTTGTAGCCCTTGACCGCGCAGGCCAGGGCCAGGCCGATGCCGGTGTTGCCGCTGGTGGGCTCCACCACCAGGGTCCCGGCGTCCAGCAGCCCGGCCTCCTCGGCCCGGCGCACCATGTGGGCCGCGATGCGGTCCTTGACCGAGCCCGCGGGGTTGTAGAACTCCAGCTTGGCCGCCACCCGGGCGGGCAGGCCCGCGGCCAGGCGGTTCAGGTACACCATGGGGGTGCGGCCCACCAGGGCCAGCATGTTCTCGGCGATCCGCATCGCGGGCCTCAGCAGGTGCAGGCCGGCGGCTCGCCGGCCGCGGCCTTGTACGGGGATATCTCGCGCAGCCGGGCGATGATGCCGGGCAGCTCCTGCTGCACCAGGTCGATCTCCGCGTCCGTGGTGAAGCGCGACAGGGAGAAGCGCACCGAGCCGTGGGCAAAGGTGAAGGGCACGCCCATGGCCCGCAGCACGTGGGACGGCTCCAGGCTGCCCGAGGTGCAGGCCGAGCCCGAGCTGGCGCAGATGCCGAAGCGGTCCAGCATGAGCAGGATGGCCTCGCCCTCCACGTACTTGAAGGCGATGGACAGGGTGTTGGGCAGGCGGGGCGCCTCGGCCCCGTTCACCATGTTCTCGGGGATGGCGGCCGCGAGCCCGGCCTGGAGCCGGTCGCGCAGGGCGGCCACGGTGGTGCGCTCCTGGTCCAGGTGGGCCGCGGCCACCTCGCAGGCCTTGCCCAGGCCCACCAGGCCCGCGGTGTTCTCGGTGCCCGCCCGGCGGCCGCGCTCCTGGTGCCCGCCCAGGAGGAACGGCCGGAACGGCGTGCCCTTGCGCACGAACAGCGCGCCCACGCCCTTGGGCCCGTGCAGCTTGTGGCCGGACAGGGTGAGCATGTCCACGGGCAGCTCGGCCAGGTCGATGGGCAGCTTGCCCACGGCCTGCACCGCGTCGGTATGGAAGAGCACCCCGCGCTCCTTGCAAATGGCCGCGATCTCCGGGATGGGGAAGACGACCCCGGTCTCGTTGTTGGCGTACATCACCGACACCAGGGCCGTGTCCTTGCGGATCGCCGCCTTCAGCTCCTCAAGGTCCAGCCGGCCCGAGCCGTCCACGCCCAGGAAGGTCACGTCGAAGCCCTGTTCCGCCAGGTGGGTGGCCGGGCCGAGCACCGCGGGGTGCTCCACCCGGGTGGTGATGAGGTGGCGCTTGCCGGGCTGGGCCTCCAGGGCCGAGTGGATGGCGGCGTTGTCGCCCTCGCTGCCGCAGGAGGTGAA
>DKEU01000183.1:26095-38213 GCA_002452635.1 Desulfovibrionaceae bacterium UBA6814
TGGTGGTGGCGTTGTTGTCCAGATAGACCTCGCTCATGAGCGCACCTCCTGCACCGTGATGTCCGGCTCCACCAGTTCCTTGAGCTTGCGCTCCACGAAGTCGGTCAGGGTGAGCTGGCTCGAGGGGCAGCCGGCGCAGGCCCGGCGCAGGGCCACCAGCACCTTCTTGCCCTCCACGTCGATGAGCTCGATGTCCCCGCCGTCCTTCTTGAGGCTGGGCCGAATCTCCTCGTCCAGCACCTGCATGACCTTCTGCATGCGCTGCAGGTTGGTGAGGGGCTTGGGTGCGGGCGGGGCCGGGGCCGGGACCGCTTCCCCGCGCATCTCGGCCCGGGTGGCGGCGATGATCTCGGCGATGCGGTCGTGGCACTCCTCGCACCCGCCGCCGGCCTTGGTGTAGTCGGTCACCTCGGCCACGGTGGTCAGGTCGTTCTCGCGCACCGCGCGCTTGATCTGCTCGTCCGTGACCCCGAAGCAGTGGCACACGATCTCGCCCTCGGCATGGGCCTCGGGCGGGGCCTCGCCGCGCAGGTTCTTCACCGCGGCCTCCAGGGCCTCCCGGCCCATGACCGAGCAGTGCATCTTCTCCCGGGGCAGGCCGCCCAGGGCCGCGGCGATGTCCTTGTTGGATATCTTGAGCGCCTCGTCCACGGTCTTGCCCTTGATGAGCTCGGTGAGCACCGAGGAGGAGGCGATGGCCGAAGCGCAGCCGAAGGTCTGGAAGCTGGCGTCCACGATGCGGCCGGCGTCGTCCACCTTGAGGTAGAGCTTGAGCGCGTCGCCGCAGGCCAGGCTCCCCACCTCGCCCACCGCGTTGGCGTCCTTGAGTTCACCCACGTTGCGCGGGCTCAGAAAGTGCTCGCGCACCTTGTCCGTGTATTCCCACATGGTCGTCCTCCTTGGGCCGGCCGGGCCGGCTGCGTCGCCCCTTGCGGGCGGGCGCGCGAAAACGCTGCGCTTTCCCGCTCCGAATACTCTAGGACCGGGATGCGCAAATGGCAATCCCTTGTCTTTTACTAGGACTATAACCCGCTGCGGTCCTTGACCTGTGTCAAGACTTGGCCTGGCCGGCCAGGGCCGCGGCCAGGGCCCGGTCCTGCTCCTCCAGGTGGGCGAGCCAGCGCCTGGCCAGGTCGTCCAGCAGGTCGCAGGTCAGGTCCCCCTCGCCCTCGGCATAGTCCAGGAGCGGGGCTGCGCAGTCGCGCAGCAGGGCCGCGTGCGCGGCCCGGTGTTCGTCCATGCGGGCGTAGCCCGCCTCGGCCATGCGGTCCTCCTCCACCCCGAACACGTGCCGGGCCAGGTCGTAGAGCTCCTCGGCCATGTCCCGGAGCAGCTCCTCGTCCGCGCCGCGCAGGTGCGCGTCCGTGAGGTCGCCGATGACCGCGGTGAGGTCCTGGTGCAGTTCGTCCAATTCGGCCACGCCCTGGCGCATGGAATCGTCCCATCGGATGCGGGCCATGGTCGCCTCCCGGTTCGGTTCGAACCCGGGCCCGCCGGGATGGCGGGCCATATACGGGTTGTACGCCCGCGGCGCGGCAGGGGTCAAGGCGGGTGGGGACGGGAAACGGGAGGGCTAGCCGGCGGGCTCGGCGTCCGCCTTCATGCAGACCATGAGCACCGTGTCCGGGGGGATGCTGACCAGGTGGACCACCAGGGTCTCCCCCAGGCCCGCGGCGTCCATCTCCAGGCGGACGTCCTTGCCGGCGTCCAGGCACCGGGCCAGGGCCGGCTCCAGCCCGGGCAGTTCGGGCCGGTGCGGCCCGGACGCCTCGCCCGGGCGGCCCGTGATCCGCTGGCAGAGCCGGGCCGCGGCCAGGTTGTGCTCGTCCAGCACGAACCGTTCCCCGTCCCGCCGCCAGACCGCCACGGGCTGGGGGCTGTGCAGGAACAGGGCGCGGTAGCGGGCCTCGCTGGCCGCCAGCCGGTCCCGGCTGCGCTTGAACTCGAGATGGGTGCGCACCCGGGCCAGGAGCACCCGGGCCGGGCAGGGTTTGGCGATGTAGTCCACCCCGCCCGCCTCCAGGCCCTGCACCTCGTCCAGCTCCGCGTCCCGGGCGGTGAGGAAGACCACCGGGATGTGGGTGGTGGCGGGGGCGGCCTGGAGGGCCTTGAACACCGCGAACCCGTCCATGCCCGGCATCTGGATGTCCAGCAGGATGAGGTCCGGGGCCTCGGCCCGGGCCGCGGCCAGGGCCTCCTCGCCGTTGCCGGCCAGGACCACGCGATAGTGCTTGCTCAGCACCTGGTCCATGAGCCGGGCCTGGATCTGGGCGTCGTCCACGACGAGGATGGTGGCGTCGGGCATGGTATGGAACCTCCTGGCCTCCCACCTCGCCGTATAGCCGTTCATTCGCCATAATGGCAAGGCAGTCTGCCCACATATTGCCATGCCCCGGGCGGCTGGCGTATGAGATGCGAACACTGGGACCAGGGCCCGGGCCCGAAACCCAGCGCATGTGCTTCCTGTGAGGTGCGTCATGTTCTGTGGTTCCGGCGCGGCCCCGGTTGCGGGCCGCATGGGGTCAGCGTTCTCGTCCTTCACCGCCGCCGCGCTCGCGGCGGGCTGCGCCCTGGCCGCCGCGCGCGGGGGCAGCCTGCCCCTCGCCGCCCTGGCCGGCGGCTGCGGCCTGGCCGCCTCCTGGCTCCTGCTCCGCACCCGCGCGGGCCGCCATCCCGCCCCCCGCCAGGCCCTGGCCGACTTCCTGGTCCCGGCCCTCCTGGCCCTGGCCGCGGACCCGGGCCTGCACATCTGGCAGATACCCCCGGACTTCGCCGGCGCGCTGCGCCTCACCGGCCTGGCCGCGGCCGCGGGCTGCCTGGCCCACCTGGCCCTGGTGCTCCAGTCCGCCGCCGGCCGCCGCAGCCACCCCCTGCTCCTGGCCAGCCTGTGCGTGCTGGCCGTGCCCTTCCTGTTCAACTGGCTCCTGGTCCTGGCCAATCCCGGCCTGGTGGAGCGCCTGGGCCGCATCGCGTCCCTGGGAATGCTGCAGGACCCCACGCTCCTGGCCTGCGCCGGCCGGTTCCTGAACCTCTTCGCCCTCAACCAGGTGGTGACCCTGGCCCTGAGCCTGCTCCTGTCCGGCCGCCCGGCCGTCCGGAGCCGCATCCACCTGTGCCTGGCCGCCGGCGCCCTGGCCGCGGCCGTGACCCCGCCGGTGGCGGACTGGGGCTCCACCGCGGCCCTGGCCTCCTGGCACATCCTGCCCGCCACCCTGGCCGCCGTCGGGGCCACCATGCTCTCCCAGGCCGGGCTGTGGGCCGAGACCTTCCTGGTCACCGGCATCCTGCTGGACGCCCTGCACGGCAAGACCCCGTCCTCCTTCTGGGTCTGCGGCCACCTGTTCTCCGGGTTCAAGAAGGGCGCGGTGTACAGCGGGGTGTTCATGGCCGTGGTGCACGCGGGCGACCTGCTGGCCGGGGCCGACGCGGTGCGGGCCGCCATCCTGGGCAACTCCTTCGTGAGCTGCGCCCTGTTCGGGGCCCTGGCCTTCCCCCTGTTCAAGACCATCATCGAGACCTTCGACGGCAGCCCGGCCTTCTTCCCCCGCCTGGGGCACTCGGCCAAGGACCCGGCCCACTACGCCCGGGGCATGGTGGTGGGCGTGGGCCTGGGCTCGGCCCTGCTGGCCGCGGTGCAGGCCGCGGAGCCCGGGGTGCGCTTCGTGTACGGCTGCATCGTGGGCGCGGCGGCCTACGCCGGGGTGGACATCCTGCGCGACGCCCTGCTGGTGGCCGCCGGCCGGCGGGGCCGGCTCCAGACCTGGAAGCTCTACGTCCTGGGCCTCTTCCTGGGCGCGTTCTGCGGCGGGGCCCTGGCCTGGTACCTGGACACCGCGCAACTGGCGGTCATCGCGGCCAAGTACGCCAAGTACGCGGCCCTGCACTTCCCGGCCGCGGGGCTGCAGATCGAGGACTACGTCATCTACCCGCTCTTCAACAAATGGGGGGCCATGCCCCTGGGCCGGCCCGAGGGCGGGGTGCGGCTGTTCTACGCCGAGGCCGTGTCCGGGGTCATCAACTGGTCGTTGGCCGCGCCGCTCTTCTCCGTGAACCTGGTGCTGCTCACCGCGCTCCTGCGGCGCAGCACCAAGCCCCTCCGGGACCTCTTCACCCGCGCCGGGGCCGTGGGCCTGGTGGAGCAGGCCATCCGGGTGCTGCGCTGGGGCCTGTGGATGGCCCCGGTCATCTACTCCTTCCTGCGCATGTCCCCGGACCCGGCCTGGTACAACCAGGACGGCGCATTCCGCACCCTGGCCGCCATGTTCCAGAGCATGGCCCTGGACCCCGGGGCCTTCCGGGCCTGGAGCCTGAACCTGTTCCTGCTCATGCTGGTGCACGACTGGCTGCGCATCGCCATCTGGGTGGACCACATGGGCCTCAGGGTGGCCACCCTGGTGAACCTCTCCTTCGTGGGCGTGGACGTGCTGGACGAGAAGGCCGCCCGGCTGGTGGGGCACTCGGCCCGCACCCGGCACATCCCCGAGGGCCTGCGCCGCTTCGCCACCTGGGCACCCCTGCTCATCCCCTTCTACCTGCCGCGCGGCACGGACTGGGACTACGCCTGGGGCCGCATGGAGGCCCTGCGCGCCTCGACCGGGCCGGACCTGCCCTTCACCCCGGCCCAGGTGGCCCTGGGCATCCTGGGCATCGGGCTCGCGGCGGCCCTGATCACGGGCCTGCGCCGCAGCACGGCCCCGGCCGGCAACGGCCGCACCCCCGCCCCCCTGGGCAACGGCCCCTGCCCCGCGGACCTGCCCTGCATCCTGCAGAACGGCGTGTACACCCTGGCCATCACCGACGACGGGGCCTGCACCAGCCGCACGGTGAGCGCCGAGCGCCCGGGCGAGGAGCTGGACCTCTTCCGCCGGCCCGACGACCGGCTGCACCTGGCGGGCAAGTTCTTCTACCTCACCGACCCCGCGGCCCCGGAGGGAGAGCCCGGCCGCTCGTGGTCCGTGGGCTGGGCCCCCATGCGCCGGGTGGGGCCGGACTACGCCACCTCCCGGCCGGACCGCACCTCCTACGCCTTTGGCCACACCTGGCGCGGGATCCGCGCCCAGGCCCGGGCCACGGTGCCTGCCGACGACCCGGTGGAGGTGTGGACCGTGCGCCTGGAAAACACCGGGAGCATGCCGCGCACCGTGGTCCTGACCAGCTACCGCGAGCCGGTGCTGCACGCGCCCGACGCCTACCGCCGCCACCCCAGCTTCGCCACCCTGCATCTGGCCAGCACCTTCGTGCGGCCCATGGCCGCGCTCCTGGTGCGCAACCGGCTGCTCAAGCACGGGCCCAAGCACCCGCGGAAGGGCCACCCCTCCCGCGAGGTCTGCTTCCACGCGGTGCGCGAGATGCCCGGGGTGCGGCTCACGGCTTACGAGGACTCCCGCGCCCACTTCATCGGCGCGTCCACCCTGCGCGATCCGGACGGGCTCGGGCTTCCCCTGCGCCAACCCGAGGACCAGGGCCGGCTCTATCCCTTCGACCCCGCGGCCTGCCTGCGGGTGGAGGTGGACCTCGCGCCCGGGCAGGCCGTGGAGGTGCGGTTCGTGGACGGCTACGCCCGCGACGAGAAGCTGGCGGCCGAACTCATCGCCTGCCACCTGGGCCTGGCCCGACCCGCCCTGGACTGGGACTTCCTGGCCCGGCCCCGCGCCCTGCACGGGTTCGGCGCGCCCGGCGACGGCCCCGCGGCCCCGGCCCCCCGCTTCGCCTTCTCCCCGGGCGGGGACGAGCTGGTGGTGTACGACGACCCGCCCCGGCCCTGGGCCCACATCATGGCCAACGAGAAGGGCTACGGCGCGGTGGTGACCAATGCGGGAGCCCAGTTCTCCTTCATGGCCAACGCCCAGCAGAACGCGCTCACCTCCTTCTGCCTGGAGAACATCCCGGCCCAGCACCCGGGCCAGGCCATCTACCTGGTGGACCAGGCCACGGGCCGCATGACCTCGCCCACCCACCTGCCCTTCCGGGAGCCCGGGGCGCGGCGTCGCGCGGTGTTCGGCCTGGGCTACGCCACGTTCCACAAGGAGCTGGGCGACCTGGAGACCGAGCTCACGGTGTTCGTGGTCCCGGACCAGCCCATGGAGGTGAAGCTCCTCACGGTGCGCAACCGGGGCCGGCGGCCCCTGACCCTGCGGGTGGTGGCCTACTCCGAGATGGTGCTGGGCGAGCTGGCCCTGGACACCCGGGGCAAGCTCGTTGTGACCCAGGTGCCGGGCCTGGAGGCCCTGTTCTTCGCCAACCCGGACAACGACTTCTACAAGGGCAAGGCCTTCGCGGCCATGAGCCTGCCCGCCGAGGCCATGGAGACCGTGCGCAGCCGGGTGGTGGGCGGCCCGGACCGGGACCTGGCCAATCCGTACCTGGCCGAGTTCGGGGAGCCGGACGCCTCCCAGCCCGACGACGGGGCGCGGGTGGCGGCCCTGGTGGGCACCCTGCACGTGCCGCCCGGCGGCGAGGAGAGTATGAGCCTCATCCTGGGCCAGGCCCGGCACATGGAGACCGCCGAGACCCTGGTGCGGGAGTTCCGGCCCCTGCCCGCGGCCTGCAACGCCCTGGTGCGGGCGCGGCGCTCCTGGGCCGAGCTGTTGGGCGTGCTGCGGGTGCAGACCGACCGGCCGGACTTCGACCGGCTGGTGAACTACTGGCTGCCCTACCAGGTGCTCACCGCCCGGCTGTGGGGCCGCACCGGCCCCAACCAGCGCAGCGGGGCCTTCGGGTTCCGCGACCAGCTCCAGGACGTGCTGCCCCTCATCGCCCTGCACCCGGACCTGGCCCGCAGGCAGATACTCCTGCACGCGGCCCAGCAGTTCCCGGAGGGCGACATCATGCAGTGGTGGCACCAGAGCTGGGAGAACAAGACCGGCCTGGGCATGCGCAACTTCGCCTCGGACCCGCACCTGTGGCTGCCCTACCTGGTCATGCACTACGTGCGCGGCACGGGCGACGCGGCCATCCTGGACGAGCGCATCCCCTTCCTGGAGGGCAAGCCCATCCCCCGCGGGGCGGACGGCTACGTGTTCGCGCCGCGGCCGTCGCGGGACGAGGACACCCTGTACGGCCACTGCCTGCGGGCCGTGCACCTCACCCTGCGCCGCCGCGGCCACCACGGCCTGCCGCGCATGGGCACCGGCGACTGGAACGACGGGCTCTCGGCCGTGGGGCCCAGGAAGAAGGGCGAGAGCGTGTGGCTGGGCTTCTTCCTGTACCACGTGCTCACCGGGTTCGCGGGCCTGGCCGACGGCCGCGGCGACCACGCCGCCGCGGAGCGGTTCCGCGGCAAGGCCCAAGGCCTGCGCCGCGCCCTGCAGGCCATGCGCCGGGGCAAGCGCTTCGTGCGCGCGGTCACGGACAGCGGCAAGGAGATGCTCTTCGCGGACGCGCTGACCTCGTCCTGGTCCGCCATCTGCGGGGCCGTGGACTTCGAGACCGCCCTGGGGGCGGTGGAGGACGGCCTGGCCGAACTGGAGAAGGAGAACCTGGTCCTGCTCCTCACCCCGCCCTTTGACGAGAACTCCACGCCCTACCCCGGCCGCATCGCCGAGTACCCGCCCGGCGTGCGGGAGAACGGCGGCCAGTACTCCCACGGCGCATCCTGGCTGGTGGACGCCCTGGCCGGCCTGGGGGACGAGGCCGCGGCCGCGGACTGGAAGGACGAGGCCGCGCGCCTGCGCGCCCGGGCCTTCGCGGTCTGGACCAAGATATCCCCCCTGGCCCACTGCACCCCGGAGGAGATCGTGCGCTACGGCCTGCCCCCCCACCAGCAGCCCGCAGGCATCGCCTACGGCCCCGGCTACCAGGGCCGCGGCGGCTGGAGCTGGTACACCGGCGCGGCCGCCCGGATGCTCTTCGCGGCCTACGCCCTGCTCGGCATCAAGGTGGAGCACGGCCGCCTCACCCTGGCCCCGGACTTCTTCGCCAAGGACCGGCCGGTCCAGGTGGAGCGGCTGTTCTACAGGGGGGAGGAGCACACGCCGGACAAGGGGTAACGGCGAGGAAGGCCGCGCGCCCTCCCGGGGGGCTCAAGGGCCGCCGGCCCTTGAGAATCCCCATCGAGGACAGAGCGTTTTCTCGTCCCTGCCCATGGTGTGTCCGGGGATTTCCTCGGGCGTGGACCAGGCGGTGCGTGAGCCGGCCGCGTCCGCCTGTCCCCCCGCGCCTGGGCCGCGAACGAGGATGTCCCCGGATGCGCCCCTGCGCCGCAGCGACAGGCCCATATCCCGTCAACCCCCACTTCGCGTCCCTTCGCGTCTCTTTGCGCGCCCAACACGCTCCCTTTTCGGCCGGCCCGGATTTCCAGGGTTAGGTTCAGGGCCATATGCCCTCCCTCGGACGGGCTGGCGCGCGGCCGGGTGGTCCGGCCCGCGCCCGCCGCAGGAGGGAGCACGGCGTCGTAGGCCCTTTTCTTTCACCCGGCACCATACTACTAGGGAGGACATATATGTGCGCACATCACGGCCAGTCCCGGCCGACTCCCAACCACCACGACGAAATCATGCAGTTCCACCGCGAGCTGTTCGCCGAGAAGAAACGACGCGCGGCTCCCGAACCACCGCGCCAGCCGAATCCCTCACTTGGCGCAGCCCGCTGCAACTGTCCACCTACCGCGACCACCCGCACGGCACGCGCATGCGGTTCCACTACACCGGCTCCGAACGCCTGCCCCAGGCCGTGACCGTGCAGGCCCCGCAGGGCGCGACCACCTACCTCCTGGGCTACGACCAGGTGGGCAGCCTCAAGGCCGCGGCGGCCATGGACGGCGAGGGCGAGGGCCGGGTGGTGAAGGCCATGGACTACGACGCCTTCGGCAACGTGCTGACCGACTCGAATCCGGCGCTGTTCATGCCCATTGCATTCGCTGGCGGTTTGCGGGACAGGTTCACTGGTTTGGTCCGCTTCTGCCACCGCGACTACGGCCCGACCGAGGGAAGATTCACCGCCCCGACCTGCTCGGCGATACGGGCGGCGCCCACGACCTCTACGACTACTGCGTGGACGAGCCGGTGGGGCGGCTGGAGCTGGTACACCGGCGCGGCCGCCCACATGCTCTACGCGGCCTACGCCCTGCTCGGCATAAAGGTGGAGCACGGCCGCCTCACCCTGGCCCCGGACTTCTTCGCCAAGGACCGGCCGGTGCAGGTGGAGAAGGTGTTCTACCGGGGGGAGGAATTCTCGGTGCCGGGGGGGATAGGCCGGGCCGGCAGCACCCTGCCCCCAAAGACAGCCGCTTCAACTGGCAGCAGGCCTGCGCCCTCCTGGGCCACTGCCCCAATCGCCATTTCTACAATATGGTGAACCCGGGACGGATTTCGAGGTTCCGGCACGAAAAATCCGGGGAGTGTGGGAGGGGGACGCCTAATTGCGCAAACTGGAGGGGGATGAGGCGGCGGGCTTGTGAATCCATTAAATCCAAGCGCCAACCATTGACAGCTTTTCACGTCCTGTCTAGAAGGCACTCACCCAACGTGCCGTTCCTGCTTGCGCCTATGGCCTGCTTCTGGCATATGTTATCTATAAAGAAAAATATTCCCAGATAATGGGGTGTCTGCCCGTTTTTTAACCACCGAGGGCGGAATGTACCAGGATAGGAAAAAGTTCTATCGCAAGCTTGAGCAGGCGCGCGGGTCGAAGGTGATTGCCTACGTCACAGGTGACAGGCAGGGGCTGGAAGCCCAGATTCATCCTGAAGTCCTAGACTTGTTTGTGGACCACCTGGACCGCTTTGGCCTTCCGATTCCCAAACTCAGTCTCTACCTATACAGCCCCGGTGGCGTGACCCTGGCTGGGTGGTCCCTGGTCAATCTCATCCGTATTTTTGCCGATGAGTTCGAGGTTATCATTCCGTTTAAGGCGCATAGCACGGCTACGCTCATCGCTTTGGGGGCGGACAAGATCATTATGACCAAGCAGGCAACGCTTGGTCCGATTGATCCCACCGTCAACAGCCCCTATAATCCCACGATTCCAGGCGTCACCGCCCCTGGGGCCACCTTGCCTGTAAGCGTGGAGTCTGTTGCTGGATTCATTGAATTGGCCAAAGAACATCTTGGCGAAAAAGCCGATTTGAAGGAAATATTCTTGCGCCTGGCGAATAGTGTGCATCCTCTTGCGCTGGGTAATGTGCAGCGGTCACGGATGCAAATACAGAAATTAGCTCGGGACTTGTTGAAAGTCCACATGACAGACACAAATCAAATAGAAAATATTATTTCTTTTTTGTGTAAAGAGTCAGGGAGTCATGATTATACAATCAATAGGCGAGAGGCTAAGGATAGACTACATTTGCCCGTGGAAAACCCGGACATTCAATTGTACAATAATGTTATAAAAAAGATTTATGCAGACCTTAAGCAAGAGCTTGAACTAGACAAACCCTTTAACGCTGAGGTTTTTCTTGGAGAAAATGAGGCTAGACAATACAGACATATTCAGGCTTTTGTGGAAAGCGCCCAAGGTGGAACGCATAAATTCATAAGTGAAGGAACATTGAAACGTATTCTAAATCCTCAGCCTATTCCTGGACAACCACCAATCATGCTCATGCATACACCAACTTTCTCTGGATGGAGGCACGGCTATGAGTAATCCGCCTCGGCAGAGCACTGTTAATTTCATCACGTATAAGAATTTTACAAGTTCCCGGGCGAATATGCCGGTGACTGCCACCGCTTACCCCGGGAAGCTTCTGAATTCGTGCAGATATTGTCAACCGACTCTGCCGATTTACGACATTCCAACCCTTGATCGTCTCGCACAGGATGCGTTCCAGCAAGGCAATTTTGACCAATTCTCCTGCTTTGCCCACGCCTATGAACTGCTGTCAAGAAAGAAGCACTCCTTTTGGGCCGCATATGAGGCGAATATTGCTGAGTCCAAGGAGTTGACTGAGTTCTGCATGGGCGCGTCCGAATCCGCTCTTTCCGAAGTGTGGGACACCCCGGAGGAAGACGCCGCGTGGGCGCATTTAGGGTAGGCGACGTCGTCATCGTCAACTTCCCGAACTCCGACTTGACCCCTTCCAAGGTCAGGCCCTCCTTGGTGGTAGCCTCCCTGTCCGGTGCAGACTGCATCCTGTGCGCCATTACAAGTCAGTCTCCCCATCCCCTCGCTCCACATGTGGTCATCACGGATGGTGACTTTGAAACCGGAACGCTTAATGTCAATCCGAGTTATATCAGGATATCCAAACTGTTTACGGCCGACAGCAGGATGATTCGGAAATCAGTAGGGAACATCCGCAGTGAAGTGATGGCCCGTGTTCTCCATGGCATACGGGCATTGTTCCAGTAGTTGTTGTTAGTACTGTCTGCCTCAAGCCCGCCTCTCCGGCGGGCATTTTCATTTTCCGTCCACCAACTCCACCACGCGCACCACGTCCGCAACACCCCCTTCCCCCTGCTAACCTCACTCGGCTTCCCTCGACCCGCTTTTGCAGGGCGGACTGCCTACCGATGGTGAGAACTGCAGCCAGGACTCCCCTCCGCCGCTCCCCGCTCCCACTCACCGTTCGTCACGGGATTTTCCGCCGTTCACCCAAATTCGGTTGTGGTCTTGTGCATTCCCTCACTAGGTAGGCGCATCCACAGCGGCCGGGCCTGCACCCGGCCGCAAACGCGTGCATCCCGGGGGGCATATGCAACTGGACAAGGTGAAGTTCGATGAACTCGTGCGCCGTCGCTGGACAGTATCCCTGATCCTGACCGCCATCATGCTGGCCATCTACTACGGCTTCGTGCTCATCCTGGCCTTTGACAAGGAGCTGCTCTCCGGCAAGCTGGCCGGCGGCAGCATGACCCTGTGGATTCCCGTGGGGCTGGCGGTGATCCTGATCGCCTGGGTGCTCACCGGCATCTACGTGTTCTGGGCCAACGGCACCTACGACCGCATGGTCAAGGACATCAAAGAGGGGATGAGGGACTAGCCATGAACGAATTCGTCTCCACCATCGGCCAGCCCAACCTGGTCTCCATCATCTTCTTCTTCGTGTTCATCGTGGCCACCCTGTACATCACCTACCTGGCGGCCCTGCGCTCGCGCACCGCGGCCCAGTACTACACCGCGGGCCGCAGCGTGACCGGCTGGCAGAACGGCCTGGCCCTGGCCGGCGACTACATGAGCG
>DKEU01000181.1 GCA_002452635.1 Desulfovibrionaceae bacterium UBA6814
CCCCAGGCGTAAAGGACCGAATAGGTTGCGGGAATGCCCTCGGCCGTGGCGAAGGCGTCGGCATAGGCGGCCAGGAAGGCCTCGTACCGGGAGCGGGACGACGCGCGCTTGCTGGGGGTGAAGGCCGTGCCCGTGCGCTGCAGGGAGAGCAGGACCTCCCGCACCGAGGGGAAGAAGAGGATGCGTCTCTCCGTGCGGAACTCGGGCTGCGTCCCGGCGGTGCGCAGGATGTCCAGCCAGGCGTCCGCGGTGCGCAGGGGCAGCACCGAGCCGAAGCCGGAATCGGCCGAGGCTTGGGCCAGCTCGGCCAGGGTGCCGGCGGTGTAGATGGCCAGGGAATAGAACCCGCCGGGGCGGAGGAGCGAAAGCAGGGCGGGCAGGCTGCGCTCGGGCGCGGCGAACCACTGCAGGGTCGAGGCCGAGACCAGGAGGTCGAAGCAGGCGGGGCGGAAGGGCGCGGCCTCGCCGTCCGCAGCCACGGGCAGGGCGTCCGGCGCGTTCTGGCGGTGCGCGCGCAGCATGTCCGGGGACAGGTCCAGGGCCACGTAGGCCCGCCAGGACAGGCGAGGGGCCAGGGCCCGGGCCATGAATCCCGTGCCCGCGCCCACGTCCAGCACCCGGCCGGTTTCCCCGGCCGGGCAGTGCGCCGCGCAGGTCCCGGCCACGGCCTGCTGCACCCCGGCCGAGGGGCCGTAGGTGCGCGCCGCGCGGCTAAAGGTCCGGGCGACCGAGGCGGGCATGGAGCAGGCCCAGGACAACGGGTTCGGGAATCTTGTGCCCGCACGCCGGGGCCGCCGCGGCCGCGCCCGGCAACAGGGGGAGCAGGGCGTCCAGGGCCTTGGCGCGCACGATGCGGTCCCGGGTGCCGCGGGCCACCACGACGTTGGCCGCAGGCACGGCCGCGTTGAGCGCGGCCGGGGCCTCGGCCAGGTAGCGCAGGCCCCCGGCCAGGGCGGGCATCTGCTCGGGCCGGAACGGCGGCGGGTCGTCCTCCCCGCAGTTGGCGTGGAACTCGGCCAGGGTGCGGGCCGGATTCTCCTCCAGGCTGGTGTGCATGGCCAGCACCGTGCGCTGGGGAAAGGAGTCGGTGAAGCGCAGGAACGGGGCCAGGAGCAGCACGAGGTTGAAACGGGGCAGCAGGTCCGCCGCATGGGCCAGCGCCAGGTGCGCGCCCGTGGACCAGGCCACCAGCACGTCGCCCCGGCTGGGCAGCAGGCAGGGCAGGTCGATGGGCTGGAAGTCCACGAAGGGCCGCAGCACCGGGCCGGCCGCGGCCAGCCGGGGGTATTGGGCCGCATCCCCGGCCCAGCCGGTGACGAAGTGCAGGGTCATTGCTCGGGCTCCGTGGAAAGGGCGCGGAATGCGGTGAGCGCCAGGTCCAGGTCCTCGTGGGTCAGGTCCGCGCGCAGGGAGATGCGCAGCCGCGCGGTGCCCTGGGGCACCGTGGGCGGCCGGATGGCGGCCGCGTAGACCCCGTGCGCCAGGAGCGCGTCCCGGGCGTGCAGCGCGGCCTGGGCCGAGCCCAGGAGCACCGGCACGATCTGGGTGGAGGAGCCGCCGGTGTTGAAGCCCATCTCCGCCAGCCGGGCGCGGAAGGTCCCGGCCATGGCCAGCAGCCGCGGCCCGGCCGAGGGATCGGCCGCAACCAGGTCCAGGGCCGCCAGGTTGGCGGCCACCACCGTGGGCGGCAGGGCGGTGGAGAACACGAAGGACCGGCCCTTGTTCAGGAGCAGGTCGATGGCGTCGCGGCTCGCGGCCACGTAGCCGCCCAGGGATCCCAGGGCCTTGGAGAAGGTGCCCATGTGCAGGGCCACCTGCCTCTCCAGGCCCAGTTCGTGGACCAGGCCGCGGCCCGAGCCGAACACGCCCGTGGCGTGGGCCTCGTCCACGATGAGGGGGACATGGTGTTGGCCGCACAGCTCGGCCAGGCCCGCCAGGTCCGCCACGTCGCCGTCCATCGAGAACACCGTGTCCGTGGCCAGCAGCTTGCGCGGGTGGTCCCTGTGCTGCTCCATGAGCCGCGAGAGGTGGTCCAGGTCGTTGTGCCGGTAGCGCACCTGCCTGGCCCCGGAGAGCAGGATGCCGTCCAGGATGCTGGCGTGGTTCAGGCGGTCGGAGAACACCAGGGCGTCCCGGCCGGCAAAGGCCGCGAACAGGGCCAGGTTGGCCGCGAAGCCCGAGGTGAAGGTCAGGGCCGCGTCTTGCCCCTTGAATTCCGCCACCCGCTGGTCCAAGGTGGCGTGCAGCGCGCTGGTGCCCGTGACCAGGCGCGAGGCCCCGGAGCCCGTGCCCAGTTCCCGGGCCGCGGCGGCCGCGGCCGCGGCCAGGGCCGGATGCCCGGCCAGGCCCAGGTAGTTGTTGGAGGCCAGGTTCAGGACCCGCCGGCCGCCGAGCAGCAGGTAGCGGTCCGCGCCCCGGTCCATGTCCGGGATGGTGCGGCGCAGGCCCGCGGCCTCCAGGCGGTCCAGCTCGGACCGGATCCAGGTGGTGAAGTCGTCCATGGTGAACATGTCCATAGCGCAAAACCGCCGGCCTTGCGCAGGGGAAAATATGCGTTGCGATCTCGGTATGTTCTGTTCAGAAAAGGAAAAGGGCGATGAACGGCCATAAGGCCCTGTGGCATCCCTGCACCCAGATGCAGGACCTGGAGCAGCACCCCCCCCTGCGCATCGCGCGGGCCGAGGGAGTATATCTCTATGATAGCGAAGGCAAGGCGTACATCGACGCGGTGGCGTCCTGGTGGGTGAACACCCTGGGCCACTGCCACCCCCGCATCATGGCCGCCATCAAGGCCCAGGCCGCGACCCTGGACCAGGTGATCCTGGCCAACTGCACCCACGACCCGGCCGAGGCCCTGGTGGCCGGGCTCCTGGAGGTGGTGCCGCCCGGACTGGCCCACGCGCTGTTCGCTTGCGACGGGTCCTCGGCCGTGGAGATGGCCCTCAAGCTGGCCTACGGATACTTCGCGCACACCGGCCGGCCGGAGCGCCGGCGCTTCGCCTACGTGACCCGCGGCTACCACGGCGACACCGCGGGGTGCATGGCCGTGTGCGGGAACCCTTACTATGCCGCGTTCTACAAGGATTTGTTCGTGCCCCAGGTGGAGCTGCCCGGCCCGGACTGCCTGCGCTGCCCGGCGGGCAGGACCCGGGAGGCGTGCGCGGCCGAGTGCTTCGGCCCGGTGCAGGCAATGCTGGAGCAGCACGGCCCGGAACTGGCCGGGGTCATCGTGGAGCCCCTGGTGCAGTGCGCGGGGGGCTTCCGGATGCACCCCCCGGCGTGGCTGAAAAAGCTGGCCGACGCCGCGCGGGACGCGGGCGCGCTCTTCATCCTGGACGAGATAGCCACCGGGTTCGGGAGGACCGGGACCATGTTCGCGGCCGAACAGGCCGGGGTGACGCCCGACCTCATGTGCGTGGGCAAGGGGTTGACCGCCGGGTCCCTGCCGCTCTCGGCCACCCTGGTCGCGCCCCCGGTGTTCGAGGCGCACTACGGCGAGTTCGCCAGTTTGAAGGCCTTCCTGCACAGCCACAGCTTCACGGGCAACGCCCTGGCCTGCGCCGCGGCCGTGGAGAACCTCAAGATATTCAAGGAAGATGGGGTGGTCGAGGCCAACCGTCCCAAGGCCGCCCTTCTGGCGAAGGCGGTGCGGGAGCGGTTCGCTGGGCATCCCCAGGTGGGGGAGGTGCGCACCACGGGCTTCATCACCGCGGTCGAACTGGTGCGCGACCGGGAGAGCCTGGAGCCCCTGCCCTGGCAGGCGCGCACCGGGTTCCGGGTGAGCCGGGCGGCCATCGCGCGGGGAGCCTTGCTGCGCAACCTGGGCGACGTCATCTATTTCATGCCGCCCTACTGCATCACCGCCGAGCAGACCGAACGCCTGGCGGACATCGCGCGCCAGGCGGTGGCGGAGGTGCTGGGATGAGCGGGGGACAGTTGCGCCTCTTCGTGACCGGGGTGGGCACCGGGGTGGGCAAGACGGTCTTGAGCGGCCTGCTGGCCCGGATGTTCCTGGCGCAGGGCAGGACCGTCAGGTATATCAAGCCGGTGCAGACCGGCCACCCGCCGGACGACGACGCGGCCGAGGTGCGCCGCCTCTCCGGCCTGCCCGCGGACAAGGCGACGCTTCTTTATACTGCGGCCGAGCCCGTGGCCCCGTGCTTCGCCTTCGACCCCTTCCCGTTCGATGAAGTCGTGGCGGCCATCGAGGCCGCCCGGGACACGGACGTGCTTCTTGTGGAGGGAGCGGGCGGCCTGCTGGTGCCCCTGGACCGGACGCGCACCTTCGCTGATTTGGTGCGGGCGACCGGCCTGGAAATCGTCCTCGCCATCCCCAACCTCCTGGGCTGCATCAACGACGCGGCGCTCAACCTCTACTTCATCGACAAGGAGGGCCTGCCCCTGCACGGCCTGGCCATGAACGAGCACTTCGAGAACGACGCCAAGAACCGGGAGCGGAATCGGAAGGCTATTGCGGGGATGTGTCCAGGCCGCCAGGGCTATTCCTACAATGCGGACGGAATCTCGGCCTGGGCCTCGTGAAGGCGTATGTACGACGTCCAGTCCATCGCGGTTTCCACGGCCTCGGCAGGGTTGATTGCCTGCATCCCGTGGATGCTGTTCAGCCTGAGTGACAGGTTCAATCCCAAAGGGGAGTTGGCGACCTTCGCCAACGACAAGGATCGTCGCGCGTTTGCAAAGGAGCATGCGAGGGATTTGGGTAATTTTCTGTTTTGTATGTTGTTCTATTCCTGCCTCTTCGCCTACGGTTACGCCTTATTCTTCGGATACATTGACGCCCTGAACTTCGCGACCATTCCGGATCTGGTCAGTCAGGATCCGAAGCGCTTCTTCATGATGTGGGTTTTTTTCGACATGCATTGCGGCCTGTTGTCCGCGTACGTGCTCTACAAATACAGCTACGGCAAGGTGAACCCCGCCCGGGTGCAGGCGCTACGGCGGCTGGCGTGCACGGGCATTGGAACGAGTCGTATGCGGGGGTTGTTTCCAAGCGGAAAATTCGGTCAAACTGCGTATGTCTTCCTGTATTTCATCCTGTCGCTTGGGTTGCTCAACCATTATTCGTTTTTCCTTGGCAACACCATTGTGCACAGCGATTTCTTTTCTTTGGAGCGGAGCATATACCACCGCGATGACATCGAGAGGTTCGTGGTGGTCATCGGCACAGGCCCCAAGGGGAAGTTTTCCAACTTCATACTCGTGTTCAACGATGGGAACAGGATATCAACGGAGGGTATGGGTTATACCTACATAGGACCTGTTCGGAAGGGCATTATGTCGATAAACAGCATTGCCGACCATCTCGGGATGCAGCCCGTTGTCATCCCTGAAATGACGTACAATATCCGGATGGGAGGGCCTGGGTGGGATGAAGAGTTGAATGCCTTGCTGCTCAAATACGGCCACGAGCCCTTGTCTTGGTTACGGCCTGCGGCCAATGGCGAAGGAGTGTCTGGGTCGGAGCGGGAGGGCGCGTGACGTCCTTGCGCATCCGCCCCGTGCGCCCCGGCGACCTGGACCAGGTGGCGGCCATCGAAGAGGCCTGCTTCCCCCCGGCCGAGGCCGCGTCGCGGGAGGCCCTGGCCGAGCGCATCGCCGCGTTCCCGGATTCGTTTCTGGTGGCCGAGCTGGACGGGACCTTGGTGGGCATGGTCAACGGCTGCTGCACGGACAGCCCGGTGATCCGGGACGAGATGTTCCACGGCACGGGCCTGCACCAGCCGGACGGGGCCAACCAGTCCATCTTCGGCCTGGACGTGCTCCCCGCCTACCAGAAACGCGGCATCGCCACCCAGCTCCTGCGAGCCCTCATCGCGGCGTCCCGCGAGACCGGCCGCCAGGCCGTCATCCTCACCTGCAAGGAGCCGCTCATCCGCTACTACGAAACCTTCGGCTTCAAGAACGACGGCCCGTCCGACTCCACCCACGGCGATGCCGCGTGGTTCGACATGACGCTCCGGCTGGGTAACTAGCCGGGCAGCCAAGGCAAGAAAGCCCACCCGGCTCCGGCCAGGAGGGCTTTCTTGCGCGTACGGCGCGTCAGGGGCGAGGAGAAACTGACCTTACGCGAACGCGCGTCCTGTTGCTCCGCCCGTTTCCTTGCCCACACCCATGGGCTCCACCGTGACCCTGGCGCGGTAGCCCAGGGCCTCCAGGGCCATTTCCAGGTGGTCCCAGCGGGAGGCGTGGAACAGGTCCAGGAGGCGGCGCACGGACTTGGGGTCCGTGCCCAGGAGGGCGGCCAGGCGGACCTGGCTCACGCCCTGGCGGCGCATGGCCTGGTACAGGGCGAGCTTCATCTCGGGCACGGGCGGGATGTCCGCCACGGCTTGGCCCGGCTCCGGGTCCGGCGGCGCGGGGATGTCCTCGGCGTCGTCCATCATGGCGGCGAGCATGGTCAGGGCAACGTCCAGGGCCATGTCCCGCGCCTCGTCTTCGCTCCGGCAGGCGGTGAACGCCCCGGGAATCCCGGCCACCACCACCAGGAAGGTCCCGTTCTCGTCCGGGGTCACGGTGTAGGGGTAGGACAGCATGGTTACAGCTCCTTGGGGTCGATGCCCAACTGCTTGCACAGCATCTTGATGTATTCCGGTCCCAGATCGATGTTGCCGTGCGTCGATACCGGGGCCTTGCGGTCCTGGTAGCGAACGAGCTGGTGCCCGCCTTTGCCCCGCGCCTTCTCGATCACCGCGCCCAGGGCGGCCAGGCGGCGCAGCAGCTCCCTTGCTTTCATGCGCATCTCCTACTTAGGGCATTTCTGCCCTATGTCAAGGCAGAGAGTCTCCGTAGCGAGTTCATGTCGATGGCCCGAGCGCCAGCCACAACCCTTCCTCCGCCTACCGCAGCAGGGCGGGCGGCGTGCTTTATCTGCGCCTTGTCCAGAGTGACGATCTGGGTGACGTTGGCCGCCGAATCTTGCCGCATTTCACCGCCCGCGCTCGGGGGGAAGAACTTCGGCCTGGGCGGCGGCCAGGGCCGGGTCGAGAGGCTCGGCCTCCTCGGTGTACACCGCGTCCAGCCGCCGGGTGATATCCGCCTGTGAGCTGTGGGGCAGAGGGTCGTCCGGGGCCACGGTGGAAAGCCCAATGCGGGTCTTCCTTCGTTCTTCGGTCTCGGCCTTGATGGCAATTTTCGTGGGAATGGATACTGCGTTCTTCCTGGTGCGCATGGCCGCCTCCGTGTTCAGGAGCATAGCGACGGCTATATCGCGTCAAGGCGCAGCTTGGCACGAAAAAAGCCCTCCCGGCCGGAGCCGGGAGGGCTTTTCCGTGTCGTATCAGCGTCCTACTTGCCGCAGCACTTCTTGTATTTCTNNGCAGGGGCAGGGGTCGTTGCGGCCGACCTTGGGGGCGTCGCGCTTGACCGGGGCCTTTTTCTTGGGTTCGGCCGAGCCGCCCGCGTACTGCACGTTCTTGGGCTGGTCCTTGTGCTTGAACTCCTCCTCGTCCACCTCGGCCTTGAGGCGCAGGCGGCACAGGGCGCGGAAGGAGTATTCCTTGATGCGGCCGAGCATGTCCGAGAACATCTCGAAGCCCTCGCGCTTGTACTCCTGCTTGGGGTCCTTCTGGCCGTATCCGCGCAGGCCGATGCCCTCGCGCAGGTGGTCCATGTTGAGCAGGTGCTCCTTCCACATGCGGTCCAGGCTGTCCAAGAGGAAGAACCGGGCGATCTCGGTGTAGTGGTCCGGGGCCGCGGTCTGGAGGTACGTGAGCCGC
Organism: Desulfovibrionaceae bacterium UBA6814; assembly: GCA_002452635.1. Classification (GTDB taxonomy): domain Bacteria; phylum Desulfobacterota; class Desulfovibrionia; order Desulfovibrionales; family Desulfovibrionaceae; genus UBA6814. The sequence goes on from DKEU01000181.1 coordinate 7,737, forward strand.
TCCATGATCCGCTCCTGGGCCTGCTCCTGGGTGGGCAGGTCGGCCACGAGCGCCTCCTTGCTCCCCAGGTTGAATATCTCCTCCAGGCGCGCAGCCACGTACTCCACGGCCTCGGGGTCCGGGCCGGACTTCTTGTCCCCCAGCTCGGCGTAGAGCTCGTCCAACAGCTCGTCCAGGAACTCGTCCAGCATCTCGTCCAGGCTGGGGGAGCTCATGAGGTCGCGGCGCAGGGAGTAGATGACCATGCGCTGCTGGTTCATGGTGTCGTCGAAGTCCAGGAGCTGCTTGCGGATGTCGAAGTTGTGCGCCTCCACCCGCTTCTGCGAGTTCTCGATGGCCTTGGTGACCATGGAGTTCTCGATGGGCGCGTCGTCCATGCCCAGGCGGTCCATGATGCCCGCGATGCGGTCCGAGCCGAACAGCCGCATGAGGTCGTCGTCCAGGGCCAGGTAGAAGCGCGAGGAGCCCGGGTCGCCCTGGCGGCCGGAGCGGCCGCGCAGCTGGTTGTCGATGCGCCGGGACTCGTGGCGCTCGGTGCCCAGGATGTGCAGGCCGCCCACCCCCACCACGCCCTCGCCCAGCTTGATGTCCGTGCCGCGGCCGGCCATGTTGGTGGCGATGGTGACCCGGCCCCGCTCGCCCGCGTGGGCCACGATCTCGGCCTCCTTCTCGTGCTGCTTGGCGTTCAGCACGTCGTGGGGCACGCCCATCTTCTTGAGCATGTTCGAGAGCATCTCGCTCTTCTCGATGGACACCGTGCCCACCAGCACGGGCTGGCCCTTCTGGTGCATCTCCTTGATGGACTGGGCGATGGCCTTCCACTTGAATTCCTGGTTGCGGAAGATGGCGTCCGCGTGGTCCGTGCGGACCATGGGCATGTTGGTGGGGATGACCACCACGTCCAGGTCGTAGATCTCCTTGAACTCCACGGCCTCGGTGTCCGCGGTGCCGGTCATGCCCGCCAGCTTGTCGTACATGCGGAAGAAGTTCTGGAAGGTGATGGAGGCCAGGGTCTGGTTCTCGGCCTCGACCTTCACCCCCTCCTTGGCCTCCAGGGCCTGGTGCAGGCCGTCGGAGTAGCGCCGGCCCGGCATGAGCCGGCCCGTGAACTCGTCCACGATGACCACCTGGCCTTCCTTGACGATGTACTCCTGGTCGCGGTGGAAGAGCTTGTGCGCCTTGAGCGCCTGCAGCACGTGGTGCTGGAACCCGATGTTGGCCGGGTCGTAGAGGTTGTCCAGCTTGAGGATGTCCTCCAGCCGGGCCACGCCCTCCTCGGTGAGGCCCACGGTCTTGGCCTTCTCGTCGATGGTGTAGTGCTGCTCGTTCTTGAGCATGGGCACCACCGCGTTCATGCGCGCGTACATCTCGGTGGACTGCTCGGCCTGGCCCGAGATGATGAGCGGGGTGCGCGCCTCGTCGATGAGGATGGAGTCCACCTCGTCCACGATGGCGTAGTGGAGCGGCCGTTGCACCAACTGCTCCATGTAGAACTTCATGTTGTCGCGCAGGTAGTCGAACCCGAACTCGTTGTTGGTGCCGTAGGTCACGTCCGCGGCGTAGGACTCCTGGCGCTCCTTGTCGTCCAGGCCGTGCACGATGACGCCCACGGACAGGCCCAGGAACTTGTAGATGGTGCCCATCCACTCGGCGTCGCGGCGGGCCAGGTAGTCGTTCACGGTGATGACGT
>DKEU01000002.1:0-1831 GCA_002452635.1 Desulfovibrionaceae bacterium UBA6814
GGTGGGGTAAGAGCCCACCAGCGGCGGCGGCGACGCCGCCGGCTCGGCAAGCCCCGTCCGGAGCAAGGCCAAATAGGAAGGCGTTCGAGGCTGGCCCGGCCGAAGCCTTCGGGTAGGCTGCTTGAGGCCCGGGGCAACCCGGTCCCTAGAGGAATGACAGTCCTCGACAGAACCCGGCTTACAGTCCGACTCCCAACTTTTCTCCCTCCGCGTCCTTATCGGACCAAGAGGGACAGAAAATGCTGGCATTTTCTGGTGTTGCACGCGCCCGGTCCTTCCGGCCGGGCTTTCCTTTCCAGGAGGTCCGGTGGTGAACGCATGGGCGATCGTGCTGGCCGCGGGCAGCGGCAGCCGGCTGGCCGAGGCCGCGGGCGGCCGGCGCAAGCAGTTCCTGCCGCTTCACGGCAAGCCCCTGTACTGGCGCTCCCTGGCCACCCTGGCCCGGGTGCCGCGCATCCGCGGCCTGGTCCTGGCCTTCCCTCCCGCCGAATTGCGCGAGCGCACCGCCGAACTCGACGCGTTGCTGGCCGCCGAACCCCTGGGCCTGCCCTGCGTGGCCGTGGCCGGAGGCGAGCGGCGGCAGGACTCGGTGGCCGCGGCCCTGGCCGCCCTGCCCCGGGACTGCGCGGCCGTGCTGGTGCACGACGCGGCCCGGCCCTTCGCCTCCGCCGGCCTGGCCTCGCGCCTGCTGGACGCCCTGGCCGAAGGCGCCGCGGCCGCCATCCCCGGCATCCCGCTCAAGGACACGGTCAAGCGCGTGTCGGGCGGGGTGGTGGCCGAGACCCCGCCCCGGGCCGACCTGGTGGCGGTGCAGACCCCCCAGGCCTTCACCCTGCCCCTGCTCAGGGAGGCCCACGCCGCGGCGCAGCGCGAAGGCTGGGACGTGACCGACGACGCCGCCCTGGCGGAGCGCCTGGGACGGCCCGTGGCCGTGGTTCCCGGCGAGGAGGACAACGTGAAGATCACCACCCCCGAGGACCTGCGCCTGCTGGCCGGGGCCTCCGCCGCCCCCCTGCCCTGCACCGGCTGGGGCTACGACGTGCACAAGTACGGCCCGGGCCGCCCCATGAAGCTCGGCGCGGTGCCCATCCCGGGCGGACCCCAGGTGGTGGCGCACTCGGACGGCGACGTGCTGCTGCACGCCCTCACCGACGCGGTGCTGGGCTGCCTGGGCGCGGGCGACATCGGCCAGCACTTCCCGGACACGGACCAGGCCAACGAAGGCCTGGAGAGCTCGATCTTCCTCAATGAAGTCATGCAGATGGCTGACAAGGCCGGCCTGATCCTCACCCACGCCGACGTGACGGTCATCGCCCAGGTGCCCAAGCTTTCGCCCTTCCGCGACCAGATCCGGGACAGCCTCTCGCGGCTGCTGCGCCTGGAGCCCGGCCGGGTGAACGTGAAGTTCACCACCGAGGAGGGCCTGGGCTTCACCGGCCAGAAAAAAGGCATCAAGGCCGCGGCCTGCGTGAGCGGGCTCCTGCCCTCGGCCTGATCCTCCCCTTTACTCCCTGCCCCCTCCATGGGATAACGGCTATGGGGCAGCTTCGCGGCGGCCCGGCGCGTTCATCCAAACCGGGGAGGGAGCCATGAGCGTGTACAAGATCATCGAGCTGGTGGGCACGAGCAAGAAGTCCTGGGAGGACGCGGCGGCCCAGGCCGTGAAGTCGGCGTCCAAGAGCCTGCGCGACCTGCGGGTGGCCGAGGTCACCAAGCTGGACATGACCATCGAGGACGGCGAGGTCAAAGCCTACCGCGCCCGCATCAACGTGTCCTTCAAGCTCGAGAAGGCCGACGACTGACGCTGCGGGCCGCTCCCCAGGGGGCGGCG
>DKEU01000002.1:1851-3043 GCA_002452635.1 Desulfovibrionaceae bacterium UBA6814
CCGCGCCGCCCCGTTCCGGCCTGCCGGACCGAACCCCTTGACCTGACTCGGCAAACCCCGGTAAGGCCTGGGGCCATGACCCGATGCCGCCAGGCAGCCCCCCTCAGCCGGGGACTGCGCCCAACCCCGCCCGCGACCGCGCTGCTGCTCGTGCTGGCCATCCTGCTCCTGGGCCCCGCCCTCTCCCGGGCCGAGGGCAAGGTGGGATTCATCGACCCGGTGCGGGTGCTCAGCGAGTCCCGGCTGGGCAAACAGGCCAAGCAGGACCTGGCCCGGGCCAAGCGCGAAAAGGAAAAGGTCCTGCAGCGCAGCCAGGAGAAGCTGGCCGCCCTGGAGTCCGGAGTGCCGCAGCCCATCCCGGACGGCTCCCCGGCCCCGGCGTCCGCCGAGGCCATTGCCGCGCAGCGCGACCTGCACAACCGGCTGCGCAGCGAGATCAACCAGGACCTGGACCAGGAGGGCAAGGCCCTGCTGGCCGTGGTGGTGGCCCACGTGGACCGGGTCCTGAACGCCCTGGCCAAGCGCCAGGGGTTCACCATCGTGCTCAAGGACCCCGACGTGGTCGCCTTCGTGGACGAGCGCTACGACCTGACCGACGAGGTGATCCGCATCCTGGACCAGGGGAACTGACATGCGCCCGCGCCCGCTTCTCCAACTCCTGCCCCTGCTCATCCTGCCCCTGCTCATCCTGGCCCTGTTTATCCTGGCCGCACCGCAGGCCTTTGCCCAGGACGCGTCGCTCATGCAGGCCAGGACCGCGGCCAAGCTGCGCCAGGAGCGCAGCACCGAATCCGCGGTGGTGGGCCGCCTGGAGCCCGGCCAGCAGGTCAAGGCCGGCTTTGCCGCGGACAACTGGCTGGCGGTCTTTCCCCCGGACGGCCCGGCGGACGACGAATCCGCCCGCCTGGGCTACGTGTACGCCCCGCTTCTGGAGCCCGCGGGCGCTGCCCCGGAGCAGCCCGCAACAACCGCGCCCGCCCCGCCTCAGGCTGCGCCCCTCCCGCCCCAGGCTGCGACCGCCCCGGCCGCGGCCCCGCCGGGAGCCCCCTACACGGTGCTGGCCCACCAGGTGGCGCAGCGGCCCGCCGGCCCCCTGCACGAATGCGCGGTCCTGGTCTCGGCCACCGCCCTGCCCGGCCCGGACGAGCTCAAGGCCCTGGCCGCCCGGGTCCGCGCCGACCTGGCCCCGTCC
>DKEU01000050.1:0-9302 GCA_002452635.1 Desulfovibrionaceae bacterium UBA6814
GCGGCCATCGTGGTGGAGCACAACGCCCGGCCGCGCAGCGTGACCCACAAGGGCCGCATCGACCTGCTCACCGAGACCGACCCCGCGGTGGAGGCGGCCCTGAAGAGGGACCTGGCCGCGCTGCTCCCAGGCTCCACCTTCCTGGCCGAGGAGACCGCGGCCCGGACCGTGCCGGGCGACCTGACCTGGATCATCGATCCCCTGGACGGCACCACCAACTTCGCTCACGGCCTGCCCATCTGCGCGGTGTCCGTGGCCCTGTGGGAGCAGGGCAGGGTGGTGCTGGGCGCGGTGGCGGTACCGGTTCTGGGCGAGTTGTTCCACGCGGTGCGCGGGGGCGGGGCGTTCCTGAACGGCGCGCCCGTCTCGGTCACGGACGTGGCGGACATCGAGAAGTCCCTGGTCGCCACCGGCTTTCCCTACGCCATCCGCGAGGAGATTCGGCCCATCCTGGCCAACCTGGAGCGGGTGCTGCTGGCCAGCCAGGGCGTGCGCCGCATGGGCGCGGCGGCCGTGGACCTGGCCTACGTGGCCTGCGGCCGGCTGGACGCGTTCTACGAGTCCTGCCTCAACCCCTGGGACGTGGCCGCGGGCTGGCTCCTGGTGGAGGAGGCCGGAGGAAAAGTCACCGGCTACGCCGGCCAGCCCTACAAGCTGGGCGACAAGTACATCCTGGCCACGAACGGCCGGGTGCACGCCAAGGTCGCCGAACTGATCGAGGAGTAGGGAAGGGGGCTACAGCCCCTCCACCGGGAAGAGCAGCCCCTTTTCCAGGCTGTGCACCAGCCCGGGGGTGAGCTGGTCGCGGTAGTTGGCCATCAGGTAGTCGAGTTCGCTGCGGTCCGCGAAGAAGCCGGATTCGACCTCCGCGGGGTTGGGGCGGGGCGGGGCGTCCAGGCGTCCTGCCGTGTACAGGGTGATGAACTCGAAGTTGGTGTCCGGGCTGCCGGCCACGTCGGCCACGTGGCGCAGGCGCTCCACCGTGAGGCCCAGCTCCTCGGCGAGCTCGCGCAGGGCCGCGGCCTCCCGCGACTCGCCGGCCCGCACGTGCCCGGTGGCCGAGAGGTCCAGGCGGCCGGGGTACAGGTCCTTGCTCCTGCAGCGCTTCTGCAGGTAGACCCGGCCCGCGGCGTCGAACACCGCCACCCGCACCGAGCGGTGGTACAGCCCCTGCCGGTGCACCTCGGACAGGGGCAGGACCCCCAGGGGGCGGTCCGCCTCGTCCACCACGTCCACCAGCTCCCCGTCCCGGGGCATGTCCACGACAACCGGTTCGTCCATGCTTCACAGCTCCCGGCCGTAAGTATAGTGTGGCGTCCGCGCCTGCGCAACCAGAACCCCGAGCCGGCCCCGTAATAATGGATACCCCCGCATCCGCCAGCGACTACGCCTTCGCCCGCCTGGGGCCCGAGGACCTGGACCAGCTCCTGGCCCTGGAGCGGCAGTGCTTCACCCATCCCTGGACCGAGCGCCAGTTCAGCCTGGGCCTCGGCAACAAGGCCTTCTTCGTGTTCGGCCTGAAGCACGGTCCCGAGCTGGCCGCCTACTGCTCGTTCCACGCGGTGGCCGGGGAGATGGAGGTGCTGAACATCGCCGTGGCTCCGGGCCTGCGGCGGCGCGGCCTGGGCCGCCGGCTGCTCGGCCTGGTGTTGCAAATCTGCCGCAAGATGGGCATACGTCAGGGGTATCTGGAGGTGCGCCGCTCCAACGCCGCGGCCCGCGCCCTGTACGCCTCTTTCGGCTACGAGGAGTGCGGGGTGCGCAAGGGCTACTACCCGGACAACGGGGAGGACGCGGTACTCATGCGCCTGGACCTCCCGACTCCGCAACCCGAATCCGACCGGCCCGACGCGCCGGACCCCGACCCAGCCCAACCCCAAGGAGAACCGTCATGATCCGCTCCCTCGAATCCATGGACGTGGCCGGCAAGAAGCTCCTGGTCCGGGTGGACTTCAACGTGCCCCTCAAGGACGGGAAGATCACCGACGACAACCGCATCCGGGCCAGCCTGCCCACCATCCAGTACGCCCTGGGCAAGGGCGCGGCCCTGATCCTGTGCTCGCACCTGGGCAAGGCCAAGGGCGCATACGACCCCGCGCTCTCCACCGCCCCCTGCGCCGCCCGGCTGTCCGAGCTCCTGGGCAAGCCGGTCAGGATGGCCCCGGCGGTCATCGGCCCCGAGGTGGAGAAGCTGGCCGCTTCGCTTGCGCCCGGCGAAATCCTCATGCTGGAGAACCTGCGCTTCGAGCCGGGCGAGACCAAGGGCGACGAGGCGTTGGGCCGCGCCCTGGCCGCCCTGGCCGACGTGTACGTGGGCGACGCCTTCGGCACGGCCCACCGGCCGCACGCCTCCATCGTGGCCGCGGCCCGGGCGTCCAAGGAGCGCTGCGCCGGCATGCTGCTCATGAAGGAGTGGCAGTACCTCGGGGAGAAGCTGGCCAACCCGGCCCGTCCGTTCGCCGCCATCTCCGGCGGGGCCAAGGTGTCCACCAAGCTGGGCATCCTGAACAACCTGCTGGACAAGGTGGACATCCTGGTGGTGGTGGGGGCCATGGCCAACACCTTCCTCCTGGCCCAGGGCCACGGCGTGGGCGCGTCCCTGGCCGAGCCCGAGCTGGTGGGCGAGGCCCGGAAGGTCATGGACGCGGCCCAGGCCAAGAACGTGAACCTGGTGCTGCCCGTGGACTTCGTGCTGGGCTCCGCCCTGGACGGCAAGGCCGAGGGCACCGTGGCCGCGGACGGCATTCCCGCAGGCAAGATGGTGCTGGACTGCGGCCCCAAGTCCGTGGATATCTTCGCCAAGGCGCTGGCGCCGGCCAAGACCGTGGTCTGGAACGGCCCGGCCGGGGCCTTCGAGAACCCGGCGTTCGCCGCGGGCTCCATCGGCCTGGCCAAGGCGGTGGCGAGCCTGGACGCGGTGACCATCGCCGGCGGCGGCGACACCGGGGCGCAACTGGCGGCCGCGGGCATGGCCGACAAGGTGAGCTTCATCTCCACCGGCGGCGGGGCCTTCCTGGAGCTGTTGGAGGGCAAGGAGATGCCGGGCTTCACCGCCTTGAACGATTAATATCCATGCAGGGGGATTGCATGAAAAAGCTCATGGCCGCCAACTGGAAGATGTACAAGACCCGGTCCGAGGCCGCGTCCACCGCGCGCGAGCTGGTGGCGGCCTGCGGCCGCGACCTGCCCGCGGACCGGGAGGTGCTGCTCATCCCGCCCTTCACCGCCCTGGAGGCCGCGGGCGCGGCCCTGGGGGGAGCCTCGGGCTTCAGCCTGGGGGCCCAGGACCTGTACCCGGCCAAGGAGGGGGCCTTCACCGGCGAGATCTCCCCGGCCATGCTCCTGGACGCGGGCTGCGCGTACGCCCTGGCCGGGCACTCGGAGCGCCGCCACGTGCTGGGCGAGTCCGACGAGCTGGTGGGCAGGAAGACCGCCTTCGGCCTGGAGAACGGGCTCAAGATGATCCTGTGCATCGGCGAGACCATCGAGGAGCGCCGCGCCGGCAGGCTGGAGGAGGTCTGCGCCCGGCATCTGGAGACCGGCCTGGCCGGGGTGCCCAAGGACGTGGACCCGGAGCGCATCGTGGTGGCCTACGAGCCGGTGTGGGCCATCGGCACCGGCGAGGTGGCCGGGCCGGCGGACATCGCGGCGGCCCACGCCTTCGTGCGCAAGACCTTGGTGCGTCTGCTCTCCCGGGGGGCCGCGGTGCGCATCCAGTACGGCGGCAGCGTCAAGCCGGAGAACTGTTCCGACATCATTTCCCTTGACAATGTCGAGGGCGTACTGGTAGGAGGCGCGAGCTTACGGGCTGACAGCTTCAGCCGCATTGTCCTGGCTGGGGCCTGAGCCTTATAGGCTTGCAATTTCGAGGAGTTATCCGTTGACGACCCTGATTCTCACCCTGCACATCCTGGCCTGTGTGTTCCTCATCGTGCTCGTGCTCCTGCAGTCGGGCAAAGAGGGCATGGGCGTGATCTTCGGCGGCGGGTCCAGCACGGTGTTCGGCAGCTCCGGCGCGGGCGGCCTGCTGGTGAAGCTGACCGCGATCCTGGCCGCGGTGTTCCTGGTGACCTCGCTGGCATACAACATCTTCTCCAGCCGCCCGGTGGAGAGGAAATCCCTCATGGAAGCCCCGCTGGGCGACCTGGCCCCGGCTCCGGAAAAGCCCGCCGCACCCGCGGGGGTGCAGATCGAGGAGCCCCAGAAGGCGGCCGAAGCGCCCGCCTCCGGGGTCCAGATCGAGGAAAAGGCCGCGGCTCCGGCCGAGGCCCCGGCCCAGCCCGAAGGGGCCAAGCAGTAGGTTGCGTAGCAACCATCCTTGATGACGCCGAAGTGGTGGAACTGGTAGACACGCTATCTTGAGGGGGTAGTGGGAGAAATCCCGTGGGGGTTCGAGTCCCCCCTTCGGCACCACCCGCACACACGGCCCCGGTCTTCGGACCGGGGCCTTTTCTTTTTCCGCTTTCACTGGCCGGCAGGGTCGGATAAACTGCCCTGAACCCAGAACCCAGGAGATCGCCATGCGCCTGATGTCCCTTGCCGCCGTCCTGGCCCTTGCCGTCCTGCTGGCGTCCGCCCTGGCGGCTTGGCCTGTCCTGGCCCAGGATGCCGCGACCATTGCCAAGGATACGGCGGCCGTGGCCAAGGAGAAGGCCCGCGAGGTTTTCACCGAGGTGGAGCGGCGGACCATCGAGGAGTTCTACAAGAAGCTCCCGGGCCAGGCCGGGACATCGGCCGAGGCCGATGACGACGCCAAGGGCGGGAAGGACAAGGCCAAGAAGGACAAGGGGAAGAAGGAAAAGAAGGACAAGAAGGGCCTGCCCCCGGGCCTGGCCGCGAAGGACGAGCTGCCTCCGGGCCTGCAGAAGCATCTGGAGAAGAACGGCACCCTGCCGCCTGGCCTGGCCAAGCGCGCCCTGCCCGCGGATCTTCAGGCCAAGCTGCCTGCGCCCGCGCCCGGCCAGGAACGGGTGGAGGTGGGGCAGGACGTGGTGCTGGTGGAGACCGCCACGGGCAAGGTCCTGGACATCCTGCGCGACGTGGTCAAGGGCGCGGGCGCGCCTAGCAAGTAGGCCGCCCATGGCTGCGCTCCCGGTCGAAGCCGTGGGCCTCCTGGCCGGGTGCTGCACCACCCTGGCCTTCGTGCCCCAGGTGGTGAAGGCCTGGCGCACCCGCCGCACCCAGGACCTGTCCCTGGGCATGTACCTGGTCCTGGCCGCGGGCGTGGCCCTGTGGCTGGCCTACGGCCTGCTCATCGGCTCGGTGTCCGTGACCGCGGCCAACGCGGTCACCCTGGTCCTGGTGCTGGCGGTCATCGCGCTCAAGCTGCGCCACGGCTGAATCCCAACCCGGGACTGGATCGCGGTTCACCTTGCAGGATAAGGTGTTCCATCCGGTTTTTTCAGGTCATTTCTGGTTAAATTCCTCCGTATTCACGGAATATTGTCTTCTCTTCTACAAGGTGCTAATCCCAACATAAATGTAGGGGATTAGGCTGCGCCCATGGGCGAACGCGCGCCTATCTGCGGCGCATCACTCCGCTCCTGGAGTGAACCTTGCGAGAAGGAGTGGGACATGTCGACATTTCGCTTTTTCCTTGCGGCCGTGCTGAGCTTGGCGGCCCTGGCCGTGCTGGTGCCGACCACGGCCCGGTGCGAGCTCTCGGGCAAGGTGGTGATCTTCCATGCGGGCAGCCTGTCCGTGCCCTTTGCAACCATCGAGAAGAACTTCGAGGCCATGCACCCCAAGGTGGACGTGCAGCGCGAGGCCGGCGGCAGCACCAAGATGGCGCGGCTCATCTCCGAGGTGGGCAAGCCTGCGGACATCATGGCCTCGGCCGACTACGTGGTCATCGACAAGAGCCTCGTGCCCAAGTTCGCGGCCGTGAACATCCGCTTCGCCAGCAACCAACTGGTGCTCTGCTACACGGACCAGAGCAAGTTCGCCAAGGAGGTCAACGCGGACAACTGGTACGACATCCTGACCCGCAAGGGCGTGGTCTGGGGCCATTCCGACCCCAACCTGGACCCCTGCGGCTACCGCAGCGTCATGGTCCTGCAATTGGCCGAGAAGTTCTACAAGAAGCCCGGCCTGTACCAGAAGCTGCTGGACAACCGGCCCATGGAGAACGTGCGGCCCAAGTCCGTGGAGCTGGTGGCCCTGCTCCAGAGCGGCAACATGGACTACGCCTGGGAATACCTGTCCGTGGCCGTGCAGCACGGGCTCAAGTACGTGGTCCTGGACGACCACATCAACCTGGGCAACTACGCCTATGACGACTTCTACAAGCAGGCCAAGGTCCAGGTCACCGGCAAGGAGCCCGGCACCTTCATCGACCGGGTGGGCGCGTCCGTGACCTACGGCGTGACCCTTCTCAAGGACGCTCCCAACCGCGCGGCGGCCGAGGCGTTCATGGCCTACCTGCTCGATCCCAAGGGCGGCCTGGCCATCCTCAAGGACATGGGCCAGCCCCCGTTCGTGCCGGCCCGGGTGCCCAACCAGGCCATGCACGACGCCCTGCCCGCGGCCCTCAAGGCCCTGGTGGAAGTGAAGAACTAGCAGCGCCGGGGCCCGGGCGGCCGGTACGCCCGGGCCCTTGCTTTTCCGCCATGCCGTCCGCCGCATCCGCACCCGTGGTTTCCCGGGGCCTGTTCCACTGGCTCATGCTGGCCAGCGGACTGGTCATCCTGGCCTTCATCGTCCTGCCCCTGTACCAGATGGTCACGGCGCCCAGCCCGGCCATGATGTGGAAGACGCTGCAGGACAAGGAGGTCATGGCCTCCATCTGGCTCTCGGTATGGACCTCGAGCGCGGCCGCGGGCATCGCCTTCGTGTTCGGCACGCCCCTGGCCTATCTGCTGGCCCGGACCACCTTTCCGGGCAAGCGCCTGGTGGAGAGCATCATCGACCTGCCCATCATGATCCCGCACCCGGTGGTGGGCATCGCCATGCTCACCCTGGCCGGCCGCAACCACGCCATGGGCCGCGCGCTCCAGGAAATGGGCGTGCGCATCATGGGCACCGAGACGGGCATCGTCGCCGTGCTGCTCTTCGTGGGCCTGCCGTTCTACGTGAACACGGCCAAGGCCGGGTTCGAGGCCGTGCCCCGGCGGCTGGAGAACGTCTCGCGCAGCCTGGGGGCGGGGAGGGGGGCCACCTTCGTGCGGGTGACCACGCCCCTGGCCTGGCGGCACATGCTGGCCGGCATCATCATGTGCGCGGCCCGGGCGGTGAGCGAGTTCGGGGCCATCGTCATCGTGGCCTACCACCCCATGATCGCCCCGGTGCTCATGTACGAGCGCTTCACGGCCTACGGCCTGGCCTATTCCCAGCCCGTGGCCGTGTGGCTCATCGTGGTCTGCCTGGTCCTGTTCCTCCTGCTGCGCCTGGTGTCGCTGCCCCGGGAGAAGGCGTCGTGATCGAACTCGACGGGGTGCGCATCGAGGTGCCGGGGTTCGCCGTGGCCGACGCCTGCCTGCGCATCGAGCGTGGCGAGTTCTTCTGCCTGCTGGGGCACACGGGCTCGGGCAAGAGTCTGCTCCTGGAGGCCATCGCCGGGCTCATGCCCACGGCCGCCGGGCGCATCCTCCTGGAAGGACGCGACGTGACCCGCCTGCCCCCGGAGCGGCGCGGCATCGGCATCGTGTACCAGGACAGCGCCCTGTTCCCGCACCTGAACGTGCAGCGCAACATCCGCTACGGGCTGCGCCACCACGGGCAGAGCCTGGCCCAGGCCAGGCCCCGCCTGGACCGGATCATGGACCTGCTGGACCTCAAGCGCCTGGGCCGTCGGTCCGTGACCCATCTCTCCGGAGGAGAGCGCCAGCGCGTGGCCCTGGCCCGGGCCCTGGCCGTGCAACCCAGCGTGCTGCTCCTGGACGAACCCCTCACGGCCCTGGATCCCAATTTCCGCGAGGAGGTGCGCCGGGCCCTCAAGGACCTGCACCGGGAAATGGGCCTGACCTTCCTCATGGTCACCCACGACTTTGCCGAGGCCCTGTACCTGGCCGGACGGGTGGCCGTGATCCAGGGCGGCTGCATCCGCCAGGTGGGGGCCACCGAGGAGGTGTTCCGGCATCCGGCCACCCCCGAGGTGGCGGCGTTCCTGGGCATGCGCAACATCTTCGCGGCCCGTTTCGCCAACGGTTCGGCCCGGTTCCAGGGCCTGGAGTGCCCCCTGACCCTGGACGGCCCGGCCCGGGACGGCTTTCTCGCCCTGCGGCCCGAGGACGTGGCCGTGTCCCGCACCCCCCCGGCGGGCAACGGCTGGACCGCGTACACGGGCCGCGTGGACCAGTTGCTCAACCTGGGCTTCCAGTTCGAGGTCACGGTCCTGGTGGGCAAGGCCGTGTTCACGTCCTTCGTCACCCAGCGCGACCTGCTGGACATGGGCCTGCGCGAGGGCGACGAGGTCAGCGTGGCCTTCGACCCGGTCCGGGCCCACGCCATGTGACCACGAAAAAGCCGCCCGCGGAGAGGCTCCGGGGCGGCTACATTCCTGACAGCGCCGGGTTTCGTTACAGGGCGTCCGTCTCCAGGGCCACCAGGTCCTCATATGTCTCGCGCCGGCGGATGAGTTTGGCCTCGGCCTTGTCCACCAGGACCTCCGCGGCCCGGGGCCGGGAGTTGTACTGGGAGCTCATGGTGAATCCGTAGGCCCCGGCCGAGAACGCGGCCAGGAGCTCCCCGGACTCCACCCCGGGCAGCTCGCGGTCCCGGGCCAGGAAGTCCGAGGACTCGCAGATGGGGCCCACCACGTCCACGGTCCGGACCTCGCGCCCCTTTTCCTGCACCTCGGCCAGCCGGTGGTACGAGCCGTACAGGGAGGGCCGCACCAGGTCGTTCATGGCCGCGTCCACGATCACGAAATGCTTGCTCGGGGTGTCCTTGGTGTAGACCACCCGGGTCACCAGGATGCCCGCGTTGCCCACGATGACCCGGCCCGGCTCCAGCACCAGGGTCAGGCCCGCGTCCTTGGTGCGCGAAACCAGGGCCTGGCCGAACTCGGTGGGGTGGGGCGGGGCCTCCTCGTCGTACTGGATGCCCAGGCCGCCGCCCAGGTCGAGGTAGGTGATGGGCAGGCCCATGTCCTTGAGCTTGGCGTAGAAGGCCATGACCTTGTCCAGGGCCTCCAGGAAGGGGTCCAGGGAGGTGAGCTGGGACCCGATGTGGCAGTCCATGCCCACCGCCTCCACGGCCTGCATCTCCTTGGCCCGGGCGTAGGCCGCCAGGGAGGCGTCCATGTCCAGGCCGAACTTGTTCTTCTTCATGCCCGTGGAGATGTAGGGGTGGGTCTTGGGGTC
>DKEU01000050.1:9401-9915 GCA_002452635.1 Desulfovibrionaceae bacterium UBA6814
TTGCCCACGCCCGAGTAGACGATGCGCGAGGCGGGCACGCCCGCGGTGAGGGCCCGGTGCAGTTCGCCGCCGGACACGATGTCCATGCCCGCGCCCAGGTTGGCCAGGAGCTTGAGCACCGAGAGGTTGGAGCAGGCCTTGACCGAGAAGCAGGTCAGGTGCTCGGTGCCGGCGAAGGCCGAGTCGTAGGCCGTGAAGTGCCGGGTGAGGGTGGCGGCGGAATACACGTACAGGGGCGTGCCGAAGCGGTCGGCCAGCTCGGCCACGGGCACGTCCTCGGCAAAGAGCTGGCCGTTGCGGTACTCGAAATGGTGCATGGTCTCTCCTACGGGGTATTCCCGGCCGGCGGGACCAGCAGGTCCTTGCCCACGGCCGGGGGAAGCGTCTGGAAAATATTGTAGGCCGTCAAGCGGATGCGCGCGCCCGCAGCCGGGTCCAGGTTGCAGGCCGACAGCAGGATGCGGCCGGTGTCCTGGTCCAGGACGAAGCCCGGGCCGCCGGGCCGGAACTCCCG
>DKEU01000050.1:9929-10201 GCA_002452635.1 Desulfovibrionaceae bacterium UBA6814
CAGGTGCTCCAGGTTGCCGGGCTTGCCGGACAGGACCGCGCTCACGCCCAGGCAGGCGTTGTTCCAGCCTGCGGCCTCCTGGGCCAGGGCGATGGCCTCGCCCTTGGCGTCGGGGCTGGGCCAGACCTTCTTGCCGCAGCCGGACGGGGCCAGCGCCAGGAAGGTGCATATGACAAATAGTACGGAAATGGACAACGGATTTCTGGGCATCATTCCTCCGGGGTCCCGGGCTTGCCCGGGCTCTGGCCGGCATCATCCAGCATCCGGCGCGC
>DKEU01000283.1:0-13715 GCA_002452635.1 Desulfovibrionaceae bacterium UBA6814
GTATTCGACATACGTGAGGGTTTGACGGGGTCGCAGCAACGCCGCCATCGCGGGATTTTCAACGGCCTGCCTAGGCCGGCGCGGGGAGCAGGTCCCCGGCCCCTCCGGCGTCCTGGGCCCCGGCCGCAGGGGGGGCGGGCAGGGGGCAGGCGTCTGCGGCCGGAGGGGCCGGGGCCGCGGGGGCGGCTCCCGGGCCTGCGGGGGGGGCGGCCGGGGAGCGGCGGTCACGGACGTAACTGTTGCCCGGGAAGCTCTTGGCGTACTTCTTCATCTCCGCGGCGCGCTGGGCCAGCACCGCCAGGTCGCAGGCCCCGGTGCAGTCCACGATGGCCAGGGACACCGAGACCAGGGGGAAGTCCCGCTCCTCGCCGGAGCGGTCCTTGGCCCGGATCCAGCCGCGGGAGGCGTCCTGGGGGGTGTAGTGGCGGCGCACCAGCCGGCCGAAGATGCGGGTCACCGAGCGGCAGATGCGCTCGGCCCGGGCCGGCTCGCACATGGCCACCAGGTCGTCGCCGCCGATGTGGCCCAGGAAGTCCAGGGGCGCGTACCCGTGCCGGCGCAGGGCGAAGCCCATGACCCGGGCCAGGAGCAGGATGATCTCGTCGCCCTTCTTGAACCCGTAGGTGTCGTTGTAGACCTTGAAGTTGTCCAGGTCCGCGTAGACGATGGCGAAGGGCCGGCCCTCGCGGCAGCGGCGCTCCATCTCCTGCTCGATGGTCACGTTGCCGGGCAGGCCGGTGAGGGGGTTGGCGCCCTTGGCCATCTCCACCTGGGCCGAGGCCAGGGAGTCGAGCATCTCCTGCACGGTGACGATGCCCACCAGGCAGCCCCGCTCGGTGACCACCACGTGGTCGAACACCTTGCTCTTCTTGCGGTTCATGGCCTCGCGGGCCACGTTCTCCACCGGGGTCTCGGCCTCGGCCGCCAGGGGCGAGGGGTCCATGACCAGGGACACCGGCCGCTTGAGGTACAGGGCCACCCCGTAGCGCGAGGACAGGGCCCGGTCCAGGTGGTGGCCCATGACCAGGCCCAGGGGCCGGCCGTCCTCGACCACCACCACCGAGCCGTTGGGGCCGACCTCGCCCAGGAGCCGGCGCACCTCGTCCACCGTGGCCGTCGGGGGCGCCGTGACCGCGGCCTCGGCCAGCCCCCGGACCGGGGTGGAGAAGCGCCGCCCCGCGCGGGCCGCGCCCCAGCCCCGGCTGGCGAAGTGGTGCTGCACCCGCTGGGCCAGGCCCGGCTTGGGATAGGCCGGCCGGCGCAGGTGAAAGCCCTGGCCGTAGTGCACGCCCAGGCGCATGAGGGTGGCCAGTTCGGCCTCGGTCTCGATGCCCTCGGCGATGAGCCGGCAGCCGATCTTCTCGGCAAAGGCCACGAAGGTCTCCATGAGCGCGCGCTTGACCCGGTGGCCCTCCAGGTCCCGGACCAGGGCCTGATCCACCTTGATGTAGTCGGGCCGGATCTCGGCGATGTTCCACAGGCCGGAGTAGCCAGCGCCCGCGTCGTCCACCGCCACCAGGAAGCCCTGGGAGCGGTAGTGCTCCAGGGTGCGGTGGAACAGGTCGAAGTCGCGCAGCGAATGCCGCTCGGTGATCTCCAGCACCACGTCCGAGGGGCGCAGGCCGTAGCGGGCCAGGAGGCGCAGGGTCTCGCCCGGGGTGAAGGCGGGGTCGGCCATGGAGTGCGGGTTCACGTTCAGGAAGAGCTTCTGCTCCTGGTCCAGGCGGCCGATCTCGTGCAGGGCGTTCTCGCGGCAGGCGCGCTCCAGGGCGAAGACCTCGCCCACCTCCTCGGCGAAGTCGAAGAGCACCGCCGGGGAGGCGAAGTTGGAGTCCGCCGGGCCGCGGGTCAGGGCCTCCCAGGCCAGGATGTCGCCCGAGTCCAGGTTCACGATGGGCTGGTAGACCACCTGCAGCCGGCCCCCGGCCACGATGTCCCGGAACTCCTTGAGCAGGGTGAGCTTGGCCTCGGACAGGGCGCCGCGGGCCACCCGGCGGGCGTCGGACAGGGCGGCGAAGACCAGGTGCTCCAGGGAGCTGCCCCCGTTGCCCCGGACCTGGGCGTAGCCCACCAGCACCTCCAGGCCCTGGCCGGTGGCGCGCAGGGCCTCGCCGCGCACCGCGGTGCGCAGGCGCAGGCGGAAGGCCTGGGAGAGGTCGGGCAGCCGGTCGTCCGCCGGGTCCGGGCTGCCGCACAGGACCAGGAACTGGCCGGGCTCCACCGCCTCCACGTAGAGCAGGCTGCAGCAGGCCAGGTGCTCGGCGCACAGGGCCGCGAGCTCCGCCGCGGCCGCGGCGGCGATGCGCTCGGCCACGGTGCGGCCGTACACGTCGCCCAGGGTGCGGAAGTTCTCGATCTCGAAGAGGAGCAGGGCCAGGGACCGGCCGCCCTCCAGGTACCGGGCCATCTTGCGCCGTTCTTCCGGGTGCAGGAAGCGGTAGGCCGAGGACGCCTCCCCGGCCGGGGGGCCGGCGGCCGGTTCGGTGCTGTGCCGGGCCGCGGCCCCGTGGTGTTCGGTGATCATGGGTGGGATGTCCTTGCCCGTGCGGGGTCCGCGGCAGGGACGCGGCCCGGTTTCGGCGCACGGAGCCCTGTACCTACGCCGCGCTCCCGGCCCGGGCATGGAGGAACCATGAAATCCTGATGACGTTTGGGTGACGCGGCCGGGCAGGGTCCCGGCCCGCCGGCGGGTTCGGCTTGCATTCCAGGAGGTTGCCCGGTGACAAAACAGAGGACGGGACCCGGCGAGGCCGGGCCCCGTCCCAGGAGGGCTGGCTGGCGCGGGCCGGTCAGGCCACGGTCACGTCCTTGGACAGGTACACGTCCTGGATGGCGTGCAGGAGCTTCACCCCGTCCTTCATGGGCCGCTGGAAGGCCTTGCGGCCGGAGATGAGNNCCCATGCCGCCGGCCCGCTTGTTGATGACCGCGGTGCGCACCGCATCGGCCAGGTCGTTCTTGCCCGAGCCGCCGCCCGAGTTGATGAGCCCGATGCGGCCCATGTAGCAGTTGGCCACCTGGTAGCGGCACAGGTCGATGGGGTGGTCGGTGCACAGGTCGGTGTACATGCGCGGGTCGGTCTTGCCGAAGCCGATGTCGGTGAAGCCGCCGTTGTTGGTGGCCTGCTTCTGCTTCACGATGTCCGCCTGGATGGTGACCGCCAGGTGGTTGGCCTGGCCGGTGAGGTCCGCGGCGGTGTGGTAGTCGGTCTTGCCCTTCTTGAAGGCCGGGTTGCGGGTGTAGGCCCAGAGGATGGTGGCCATGCCCAGCCCGTGCGCGGCCTCGAACATCTCCGCGATCTCGATGATCTGGCGGTTGGAGGTCTCGTGCCCGAAGTAGATGGTGGCGCCCACGGCCACGCAGCCCATGTCGAAGGCCTGCTCCACCGAGGCGAAGAGGATCTGGTCCGGGCTGGCGGGGTAAGTCATGAGCTCGTTGTGGTTGATCTTGAGCACGAAGGGGATCTTGTGCGCCCACTTGCGGGCCACCACGCCCAGCACGCCCAGGGTGGAGGCCACCGCGTTGCACCCGCCCTCCACGGCCAGGCGCACGATGTTCTCTGGGTCGAAGTACTGGGGATTGGGGCCGAAGGACGCGCCCCCGGTGTGCTCGATGCCCTGGTCCACGGGCAGGATGGACACGTAGCCCGTGCCCCCCAGCCGGCCGTGGTCGAAGAGCTGCTGCATGCTGCGCAGCACCGGCACCGGCCGGTCGCTGGCGGCCATGATCCGGTCCACGTAATCCGGGCCGGGCAGGTGCAGGCTGGCCTTGGGGAAGGTCTTGCATGTGTGGCCGAGCAGCTTCTTGGCGTCCTTGCCCAGCAGTCCAACGATGTCGGTCATGGCGCTCTCCTCCTTGCGCGAGATGGCGATCGAATCCGGACGGTCCGCCTGAAGCGGAGTTTGCTGGGGAGGTTAGCACAGGGGAACGGTTTTGGGAATGGCCGGCCAGCTCTTTGGGCCGCTCCCGGGGCAAAAACAAGGCCCCCTTGCGGGGGCCTTGCAGCACCGTGGCCAAGGCCGCTGGCCTAGTGCGTGTAGGCTTGAAAAGGCGTAGACGCACTTGTGCATTTTGCTGGAACACTGGAACAGCGTTCCAGCTCCCGGTCTCGCTTCGAGACCACAATGCGCTAGTGCTCGTGGTCGTGTTTGGCGCCGCCCTGGTGGGCGTGGGCCGCATCGTCGTCGTGGGCGTGGTCGTGGGTGTGTTCGTGCTCGTGGCTGTGCTCGTGCACGTGGCCGTGCCCGTGGTAGTGCACGTGGCCGTGGGCATGGGTGTGCTCGTGGGCGTGGCTGTGGGCCTGCCCGCCGTGCTCGTGGCTGTGCTCGTGCACGTGGCCGTGCTCGTGGTCGTGCTCGTGGGTGTGGGTTTGGTCGTGCTCGTGGGCATGGGCATGCCCGTGCTCACGCAGGAACTTCTGGTATTTGCCCTCTTTTTGCGGACCGCAACCGCAATCCTTGCACATGGCAGCTTCCCCCTTGGTGACATGATTTGAAAAATCGTAGCAACGCGAACCAAGCTTGTAAAGTGCTTGCCGGGATTTACTCTTTTTTCCCTGGGCCGGGCTTGGGGCCGGGCTCCTGCTCCTCCTCCAGCCAGCGCTCCAACTCCCGGTCGCGGGGTCCGGAGCGCCGCTCCCGGGAGCGCTCCGCATCGGTGAGCTCGTCCAGCACCGCCACGTGCAGGAGCACCGCCGCCACCCGGCCCAGGAAGCTCTCGGACAGGCCGCCGGCAAAGGCCCCGGCCGCGGTCCACCAGTGGGCGTCGGCGTGCGCCCCGGCGAACACCGCGGCGGCCAGCCCGAGCAACCCGCCGAACACCGCCAGGAGCATGGCCGCATCCGCCACGTCCGGGGCCGGACTCGGCTTTCTGCCACGCAGTTGGCCCCCGGCCGCGGCCAGGAGCATGCCCACGAAACCGCCCAGCCCGCCGCCCAGGAAGAGCAGGATGGGGCCCACCATGGCCAGGGCCAGCGCGGTCCTGGGCTCTTCCCGGGACAGGCCGGCCAGCACCCCGGCCACCCCGCCCAGCAGCGCCGCGGCCAGGAAGAACCTGGTCCGGAACCGGTTCAGCCCATCGCCGCTGGACACGCCCCCCTCCTGGGCACGGAGTTGCCAAGCTGCGCGTTCATGGCTATTTTTCTCTCCTGACGGACTGCACCGCGGCTTCGGCCGGATACGGTCCCGGCTCCAGCCGAGGGTGCCCCATTCCCCCCCTTCCGTAAAGCCGCGGGAGGGAGAATTCTTTTGCCTTGGGTATCCGCTTGGCGTATGGATTGGGGAAATCAACGGCAGAACCAGCGCCGGACTGCCCACAGAGCAACGATCGAGGAGGCCCGACATGCGGTTCCTGGTAGTGGAAGACGACTTCACCAGCCGGAAGCTCCTGCAGAAGATACTGGCGCCCTACGGCGAAGTTGACGTGGCGGTGAACGGCCAGGAATCCCTGGACGCCTTCACCGCAGCCCTGGAGGAGGGCAACCCCTACGAGCTGGTGTGCATGGACATCATGATGCCGGAGATGGACGGCCAGGAGGCCCTGAAGAAGATCCGCGAAGTGGAGAAGCAGCGCGGCATCCCCGGGTCGCAGGAAGTCAAGGTCATCATGACCACCGCCCTGGACGACCCCAAGAACGTGGTGGAGGCCTACTACAAGGGCGGCGCCACCTCCTACGTGCCCAAGCCCATCGACCGGCAGCTCTTCCTGCAGCTTTTGCGCAACATCGGCATCATCCAGTAAGGATTTCCCCCGGCCGGGCGCGACCGCGCCCGGCCGGACCGGCAAGCCCGTGCACCTGACCCCCCTGGATTTCTTCCTGCTCGGCCTGGTGGCCTTCGCCGCCTGGCGCATGTTCAATCGCCGCCGCCCCGGCGGCCGCCCGCCCCAGGACCGCCCCGGCCCCATGTCCCGCCCCGGCGCGCCCGATCCCGACTCCACGGACGCCACGGAGGAGGACGAGGAGGCCCGCCGCCGCCAGGCCAACGAGGCCTACCGCCGGGCCCAGGCCGCCTGGGACCACCTGCGCTCCGACTCCCGGCCCCAGGCCGGCCAGGCAGGGCCCCAGGCCCGGCCGCAGGGCCAGGACGCCGGCAGCGGCGCGGCCGGCGGCGACGCCGGGTTCGTGGACGGGGCCAAGGCCATGTACGCCCGCATCCGCGAGTCCTGGGGCGACCGGGACCTGAACGACCTGGCCCAGTTCCTCACGGACCGCTGCCTGGCCGAGTTCAAGCGCCGGGCCGAGAGCGAGAAGCCCGCGGGCCGCACCGACGTGATGCTGGTGGAGGCCGAGATCCTGGACATGGGCCGGGAAGAGGCCCGGGTGCGCTACACCGCTCTCATCCGCGAGGCCGAGGTGGGCGACGCCCCGCACCAGGTGCGCGAGGACTGGACCTTCGTGCGCCCCGGCGGCTCCCCCGACGCCATGTGGAAGCTGGACGCCGTGGCCGAGCCCACGGACTGACCCTCCCCGCCTCTCCCTTCCCCTCCCCGCCCATGGGCAGGCGGCCGGCCGCGCCCCTGGCGCACCGGGATGCGCTCCTGTAATATGGCGGCAAACCTTCGCAGCGAGGTGAGCCATGTTCGATTTCACGGGCTTCAAGATACTGGTGGCGGGCGGCTCCTCGGGCATCGGCCTGGCCACGGCCGAACTCCTCGACCGGCTCGGCGCGGTGGTGGTCGTCTCGGGCCGCGACGCCGGCAAGCTGGAGGCGGCGCGCGCCCGCCTGGGAGCCAAGGCCGCGGCCCTGGCCTTCGACGCCACCGACCCGGCGCAGCGCCGGGACGCCTTGGCGCGGATCGGGGCCTTCGACCATCTGGTGGCCTGCCTGAGCGGGGGCAAGGGCGGCGGCCCCTTCGCCGGCCTGGCCCTGGCGGACCTGCGCGCCGGGTTCGAGGCCAAGTTCTGGCCGCACGCGGCCCTGGTCCAGGACAGCCTGCCCTACCTGTCCGCAACCGGGTCCATCACCCTGGTGTCGGCCATCTCGGCGCGGGCGTCCAACCCCGGCACCGCCGGCCTGTCCGCCCTCAACGCGGCCATCGAGGGCCTGGTGCGGCCCCTGGCCGTGGAGCTGCGGCCGCGCCGGGTGAACGCCGTGTCCCCGGGCGTGGTGGACACCCCGTGATGGAACTGGCTGCCCGAGCCGGCCAAGGCCGAGACCTTCGCGCGCTTCGCCGCGGCCACCCCGGCCGGCCGGGTGGGCACGCCGCAGGACATCGCCCAGGCCATCGCCTTCCTGGTGGGCAACACCTTCATGACCGGCGCGGTCATCGAGTGCGACGGCGGCCTGCGCCTGGCCGGGCAGCCGCTCTAGGGACGGGAGGGGAAAAGCCCCGGGAACGCCCGCTCGTACCCGGCCTGCACGGCCGCGGCCATGGCCGCGTCGGTGAACTGCTCCAGGCGGGCGCGGCCGCCGGCGGCCAGCTCCCCGCACAGGGCCGGGTCCTTGAGCAGCCGGGCCAGGGACCAGGCCAGGGCCCCGGGGTCGCCCGCGGCAAAGGCCACGCCCGAGAGGCCGGGCTCCACCAGCTCCAGGTTGGAGGGCAGGTCCGAGGCCACCACGGGCAGGCCGCAGGCCCAGGCCTCCTTGACGGTGGCGCTGGACCCCTCGCCATGCACCGAGGCCACGGCCAGCAGGTCTGCTTCGGGCAACTCGTCGCGGCTCTCCCGCCAGCCCGGCATCTCCACCATCTTCTCCAGACCCAGGCCCCGGGCCAGGGACTCCAGCTCGGCCCGCAGGGGCCCGTCGCCCACCAGCCGCGCCCGCCAGGCGGGCAGGCCGGGCATGTCGCGCAGCACGGCCAGGCCGCGCAGGAACACCTCGTGCCCCTTCTGGGGCGTGAACGCGCCCACGGCCATGACCACCCGGGGCTCGTCCGGCTGCTTGGCCCGGCGCGGGGCGTAGAGGGAGGGGTCGATGCCGCTGTGGGCCACGGCCAGCCGATCGCGGGCCACGCCGCAGGCGGCCAGCACGTCCGCGGTCTCGGCGGACACGGCCAGCACCAGGTCGGCCAGGCGGTACTTGAGCCGGCCCCAGCCCCGGCCCGGGGCATAGGACACCCGGCGGGAGTGGACCAGCTTCCAGCCACCGCCCAGGAGCTTGAGCAGCGCGCCCAGGGCCGCGGCCCGGGCGTCGTGGGTGTGCAGCAGGGAAATCCGGCGTTCGATCAGGAACCGGCGCAGCCGGGCGACGTTGCGCGGGTCCCATTCCCGGCCCGAGGTCAGCTCCAGGACCTCCACGTCCTCGGCCGCCAGGGCCGCGGCCAGGGGCGAGCCCGCCGGACAGGCGGCCAGGGGCGCGACCACGCCGGCGTCGCGCTGCCGCCGCGCCAGGTAGAGCACCTGGCGCTGGCCGCCGCGCATGTCGCGGCCGAGATCGAGATGGAGCACCTTGACCACGGCCGCCCCCGGTTTAGTACCCCGTTCCCAAAATACCCTGGGGTATTTTGAGAACTGCAACATCGTTGCTCCACGCTGCCGCACAGCCCGGCAAATCCGGCGCGAGGAGTCGGAGCGTCATCAGAATCCGACCCCGTTCTCGACCAGATCGCGCTGGAGGAGTTCACGCAGCCGCCGGGCCACCGGGCCGGGCCGCACGTCGTGGATGGGCTTGCCCTCGTAGCGCACCACCGGGATGCAGTCGCCGGTGGTGCCCAGGATGAGCACCTCCCGCGCGCCGTACACGTCGGCCTCCTCCACCCCGCGGAAGCTCACCGGCACCTCGCCCTTGATGAGGTCGATGGCGCGCAGCAGCGTGGTGCCGGGCAGGGCGTGGGTGAACTCGGGCACCACCAGGGTCCCCGCGTGGTCCACCAGGGCCACGTTCTCGGTGGCGCCCTCGGCCAGGAAGCCGTGGTCGTCGAAGCAGAACGGGAAGTCGTAGCCCTTCTGCACGGCCTCCATCTTCATGAGCACGTTGGGCAGGTAGTTGACGCTCTTGATCTTGGCCAGCCAGCTCTGCTTGGCCGGGGTCTTGGCGCGGAAGGCGGTGACGCCCTGCTCGAAGGCGCTCTCGGGCTTGGGCGTGAACACGTAGGCCGCCACGTAGAGGCTGGCCTGCGGGCTCTCGAAGGGGTCGATGCCGAACCCGCCCGGGCCGCGGCCGAGCAGGATGCGCAGCATGCCCGTGTCCGCCTTGCCGGCCCGGGCCACGGCGATGACGATGTCCCGCAACTCCTCCCAGGGGCAGGGCGGCGCGAGGGAGATGGAGGCCGCGGACTTCCGCATGCGCTCCAGGTGGGCGTCCAGTTGGTAGAGCTTGCGGCCCACGTACTTGAGGGACTCGAACACCCCGTCCCCGCGGTGCAGCAGGTGGTCGTCCAGGGGCAGGAGCATGAGCCGGGCGTCGGTGCAGATGCCGCCCACCCGGTGCTCGTAGAAGGCCAGGACCTTGTCCGCCCCGGGCCGGGGCAGGGCCAGGAGCCGGGCCTGGTAGTCGCGGGGGTCCAGAACCGGAATCTCGGGCATGGAAAACCTCGTTGCGCAGCGGCGCGTTCGCCCCGGGTGATATCATCCGCCGGGGCCGCATGCAAAGAAAAGCCGGGGCCCTGCTGCGCAAGGCCCCGGCCAACTGTCCACGACAGACGATCTACGTCATCGAAGGCAAGGCGCAGACCGTTCAAAAGCCGCGAGGGCAAGGCGCGAGGGAAAGCCGGGACCGAATCGTATTGGACATACGTGAGGGTCCGGCTTTTTCGAGCAACGCCGCCATCGCGGAGTTTTCAACGGTCTGCGGGAACCCGGACCAGGCCGCGCTCAACCAGGGTCTCGGCGATCTGCACCGCGTTCAGGGCCGCGCCCTTGCGCAGGTTGTCGGCCACGATCCACAGGTTCAGGCCGTTCTCGATGGTGTCGTCCTCGCGGATGCGGCCCACGAAGGTGTCGTCCTCGCCCGCGGCGTCGATGGGCATGGGGTAGAGCTTCTCCTTGGGGTGGTCCACCACCGTGATGCCCGGGGCCTTGGCCAGGAGGAGGCGCGCCTCCTCGGCGGTGAGCTTGGTGGCGGTCTCGATGTTCACGCTCTCGCTGTGCCCGTAGAACACCGGCACCCGCACGCAGGTGGCGGTGACCTTGATGGAGTCGTCGCCCATGATCTTCTTGGTCTCGTTGACCATCTTCATCTCTTCCTTGGTGTAGCCGCTGTCCAGGAAGACGTCGATCTGGGGCAGGCAGTTGAAGGCGATGCGGTACGGGTAGACCTTCACCTCGGGCGAGCGCATGTTGAAGATGGCCTGCACCTGGCCGGACAGCTCCTCGATGGCCTTCTGCCCGGTGCCGGACACGGCCTGGTAGGTGGAGACCACGATGCGCTTGATCTTGGCCGCGTCGTGCAGGGGCTTCAGGGCCACCACCATCTGGATGGTGGAGCAGTTGGGATTGGCGATGATGCCCTTGTGCCAGTCCAGGTCGTGCGGGTTCACTTCCGGCACCACCAGGGGGCATTTGGGGTCCATGCGCCAGGCGCTGGAGTTGTCCACCACCACGCAGCCGGCCTTGGCCGCGGAGGGGGCGTAGCGCTCGGAGGTGGCGCCGCCCGCGGAGAAGAGCGCGATATCGACTCCGGCGAAGGAGTCGTCGGTCAGCTCGTCCACGATGAGGTCGGTCCCGGCAAACGGCACGGTAGTGCCCTTGGAGCGGGCCGAAGCCAGGGCCCGCACCTCCTTGCAGGGAAACTTGCGCTGTTCGAGGGTCTTCAGCATCTCCCGACCCACTGCGCCGGTGGCGCCGCACACCGCAACCACGAACCTCTTGGACATGACAGCTCTCCTGTATGGGTATTCCCCGTTTCCGGGGTACGTCTGCATACACTCCTTGCCCAGGGGACGCAAAGGGTTTTGCCCGGGCTTCGGCGAACGGTCGGAAAAGGGCGGACGAGCGCGGCGCTAGAAGACGCGCACCAGCGTCACCCCAACCACTATCAGCGCCGCTCCCAGCATCCGCATGGAGCTGGCCTCGTGCACCGGGTAGCCGAGCAGGCCGTAGTGGTCGAGCAGCATGGAGGCCAGCATCTGGCCCGCGGCCAGCAGCGCCAGCATGGTGGTCGCGCCCAGGCGGGGGGCCAGGAGGATGGTGGCGGTCACGAAGAAGGCCCCGAGCAGGCCGCCGGACCAGTGCCAGGCCCGGGTCTGGGCCAGGTCCGCCCAGGCCGGCAAGGGGATGCGCATCACCAGGCACCACGCCACCAGGCCCAGGGTGCCCACCGCAAAGGACACCAGGGCGGCCAGGGAGGAATCGCCGCCCATGGCCGTGTCCCGGAGTTGCAGGTTGATGCCCGCCTGCACCGGCATGAGCGACCCGGCGAACAAAGCCAGCAAGATGAAGAACCACTGCATGGCGGCCCTCCTAGCGCGACAGAGCCCCGACAATTTCCAGGCAGGCGTCGGCCTTGTTCAGGGTGTAGAGGTGCACCCCGGGCGCGCCGCCGTCCAGGAGCTCCTGGGCCTGGCGCTTGGCCCAGTCGATGCCCAACTTGCGCACCGCGTCGGCCCCGCCCTTCTTGTCCGCCTCCTCCAGGGCCAGCAGGTACTTGCCCGGGATGCTGGCCCCGCACATCCCCAGGATGCGCTTGACCGAGGTGAGGCTCATGATGGGCAGGATGCCCGGCACCACCGGCTTGTCCACGCCCATGGCCGCCAGGCGCTCCACGAAGTCGAAGTACTCCCGGTTGTCGTAGAAGAGCTGGGTGACCACGAAATCCGCGCCCGCGTCCAGCTTGGCCTTGAGGTGCGCGAGGTCCATGCCGATGCGGGGGCAGTCGGGGTGCCCCTCGGGGTAGCCGGCCACGCCGATGCCCATGCCCGGCTGGCGGGCGCGGATGAAGCCCACCAGGTCGCAGGCGTACTTGAAGCGCTCGTTGTCCGGCACGAAGTTCTCGGTCCCCCGGGGCGGGTCGCCGCGCAGGGCCAGCACGTTGTCCACTCCGGCCCTGGCCAGGTCGTCCAGGAAGGCGGCGATCTTCTCCTCGTCCGCGCCCACGCAGGTGAGGTGGGCCATGGGCGTGAGGCCCAGGTCCGCCTTGAGCCGGGACACGATCTCCAGGGTGTTGGCCTGGGTGCCGCCGCCCGCGCCGTAGGTCACGGACACGAAGAGCGGGTCCACGGCGGTGAGCGCCCGCGCGGTCAGGAAGAAGCCGGGCCAGGCCTCCCGCTCCTTGGGCGGGAAGAACTCCAGGGACACGAACTTGGGGGTCTTGGCGATGAGGTCGGCGATGCGCACGGTCACTCCGTGGGGTTTTCGGCCAGTTCGGCCACGATCTCGGTGTCGGCGGGCAAGAAGGGCGTCCCGTCCACGTCGTCCGGGGCGAACCAGCGGATGAGGTGCCCCTCGTGGGGAAGCGGGTCGCCCTCGTGCCGGGCCACCTGGAAGAAGTGCAGGCGCACGGTCATGTGCTCGTAGGCGTGGGTCTTCTCGCGCCAGAGCGTGCAGCCCCGGGGAGTGAGGCCCAGCTCCTCGCGCAGTTCGCGGGCCAGCGCCTGCTCCAGGCTCTCGCCCGGCTCCACCTTGCCGCCCGGGAACTCCCAGTACCCGGCCAGGGGCTTGCCCTCGGGCCGGCGCACGGCCAGGAACTTGCCGTCCTGCCAGAGGATGCCGGCCACGACCTGAATCTCAGGCGGCACGGCCGGCCCCCTTCTTCCTGCGGCGGCGCTTGGGCGCAGGAGCGTCCCCGCCCTCCCCGCCATCCGCCAGGTCACCCGGCGCGCCTTCCTCGGGCTCGGCGTCCAGGCCGCCGGCCACGGCCTGGCGGCGCATCTCCAGCACCGCGGCGCGGGCGCGGGCCACCAGATCGTCGTCCTCGGGCTCGGCGTCGATGCGGGCGTCGGGAATTTCGTCGGGTTCGGGGTGCATGGGCATCACCTACCCCATCTCGCGGCAAAGCGCATCCCCGCCCTCCGCGCCCTACTCCCCGCCCAGGGCATTGGATTCGGCCTCCAGTTCGGCCATCTCGGCCTCCAGGGCCTCCATGCGCTGGGCCAGGCGGTCGCCCTTGGCCTTGGCGTCGGCGTACTGCTTGAGCAGGGCCGATGACTTGGGCAGGTCCGCGAACACCGCGGGGTCGGCCAACTGGCCCTCGGCCTCGTCCTGCTCGGCCATGACCGTCTCCAGTTGGGCCTCCAGCTTCTCGTACTCGGCCTTGAGGGGCTTGAGCTGGCGGTAGATGGCGTTGCGCCGCTCCGCCTCCTCGCGCTTGCGGCGCTTGGCCTCGTCCTTGGACAGCCCGGAGAAGCGCGCATCCCGGCCCCCGGGACCGCCCGACGCGCCCGATGCCGCCGAGGCCGCCTCGGCCAGTTGGGCCTTGCGCCAGTCGTCGTATTCCTCGAACCCGCCGGGGAACACCGTGAGCCCGTCCGGCGACAGGCCCCAGACCTGCTCCGCCACCCGGGAGAGCAGCCAGCGGTCGTGGGCCACCATGAGCAGGGTGCCCTCGTAGTCCTCCAGGGCCGAGATGAGGGCCTCGCGGCTCTCCAGGTCCAAGTGGTTGGTGGGCTCGTCCAGCACCNNGGGTGGCCAGCACCAGCCGGGTCTTCTCGCCGCCGGACAGGCTGCCCACCTCCCGCTCCCAGTACTCCTCGCCCAGGAGGAAGAGACCCAGCACGCTGCGCAACTCTTCCTCGGTGGTGTGCGGGTCCGAGAGCCGGCGGATCTCCGCCGAGACCATCTTGTCCAGGGTCAGCCGGTCAGTGGAGTGCTGGGAGAAATAGCCCACGTGCATGGCCGGCCCGA
>DKEU01000283.1:13739-15169 GCA_002452635.1 Desulfovibrionaceae bacterium UBA6814
GGACTTGCCGCAGCCGTTGGGCCCGGCCAGGGCCACCTTCATGCCCGCGTACAGGTTGAAATCGAGCGGCTTCCACAGGGGCGTTTCGCCCCAGCCCGCGGTGAGGCCCACGGCCGAGAGCACGGTCTTGTTGCCGCGCTTGGGCTCGGGCCAGGAGAAGTTCAGGGTGCGGCGGCGCTGCTCCTTGCGGGATTTGACGCCCTCCAGCTCCTTGGCCATCTTCTGGGCCTGCTTCTTCTTGGCCTGGGCCTGGCGGGCCTTGGTGGCCTTGGCCGAGAACCGGCGCACGAAGTCGAGCTTCTTCTCCAGGTCGTCCTGGATGCGCTTCTCCTCGCGCTGGCGCTGCTCCTCGGCCTCGGCCTGCCACTCCAGGTAGCCCGAGAAGTCGCCCTCGCGCACCACGGGCCGCAGGCCGCCCAGGTAGAGCACGTGGGTGGAGACCCGGTCCAGGAAGATGCGGTCGTGGGCCACGAAGACCAGCACGCCCGGGAAGGCGAGCAGGTACTGCTCCAGCCACTCCACGGCCTCCAGGNNTGGTGGGCTCGTCCAGGATGAGCAGGCTGGCCCCGCCGGTGAGGATGCGGGCCAGCTTGGCGCGCTCGCGCCAGCCGCCGGACAGCGAGCCCACGGGCTTGGCCCACTCCGTGTCCGAGAAGCCCAGGCCGGTGAGCACGGCCTTGGCCTTGTGCTCGGGGTTGTAGCCGTGCTGGTGCTCCCAGCGGGCCTGGCGCTCGGTGAGCGCGGCCAGNNTCCCCGGCCGCGGTGGCCGCGTCCCACTCCTTCCAGAACTCGGCCCAGGAGGGCAGGACCTCCAGCACCCAGGCCAGGATGGGGGTGGCCAGGTCGCGCTGGGACAGCTCCTGGGCCGCGTAACCCACCTGGGCGTCCTTGGGGATGACCACCTGCCCGGTGTCGGGCAGGGTCTCGCCGGCCAGCATGCGCAACAGCGTGNNCCGGCCACGGCCAGCCGCGCGCCGGAGTTCATCTCAAAGGACACGTCCTTGAACAGGTCGCGGCCGCCATAGGCCTTGGACAGGGATTGTACGGTGAGTCTCATGGGTGGTGCTCCGGCCGGATCGGCCGGGGTTGTCTATCCGGGCTGGGGGGAAAAGGCAATCGGACGCCGCAGGCCGCGTCAATGCTCCTCGTACACGTCCTTGCGGTGCCCCACCCGGAGCACCAGGACCGTGACCCGGCCGTCCTCGATGCGACAAACCAGCCGGTACGCGCCGACGCGATATTTCCACAGACCGGCGAGGTTGCGGCGCAAGGGAACGCCGAAACGCCGGGGGTCCTGATCCGTGGCCAGGCGCTCCCGCAGGTAGTGGAGGATGTTGCGCTGGGCCGAGACGTCCAGCTTGCGCAGTTCGCGCCGCGCCCGGTCGTCGAACTCAATCTTCCAGATCACGGCCCGCCTCCAGCTCCTCCAG
>DKEU01000094.1 GCA_002452635.1 Desulfovibrionaceae bacterium UBA6814
GTTGCCGGTGTTGGGCGGAATCTCGGGGGTCACGAGCACCAGGTGCATGGACAGGCGGCATACCCTCCCTGCCGGGAAAAACCAAGCCCGCGCCCGGCGCACCGCCCGAAGCGGCCCTCCTCCCCTCGGCTCCCCCGCCGTCCGCCCGCGCCGGGGGCTTTACATCCTTCGACATATCGTGGTGTATTCCCGGCGCATTGGGTTCCGCCCCGGCCGGAGCCCGCAACCCGGAACCGCGGCATGCACCATACCCTCATCGCCTGCCACGAGTGCGACCTGCTGCACCGCGTCACGCCCCTTACCCAGGGCGGGATCGCGCGCTGCACCCGTTGCGGGGCGCTGCTCTACCGCCGCCGCCGGGGCAGCATCGACTCCTGCCTGGCCCTCACCATGGCCGGGCTCATCCTCTTCGGGGTGGCCAACGCCTTTCCCCTGCTGGCCATGCGGGTGGGCGAGGACACCCAGCAGGCCGTCCTGGCGAGCGGGGTCGTCCAGCTCTGGCAGCAGAAGGCCTACGCCCTGTCCGCCCTGGTGCTCATGACCAGCATCCTGGCCCCCCTGGCCAAGCTCACCCTGTTCGCCCTGGTGCTCGCGCCCCTGCGCCTGGGGCACCGGCCCCCGCACTGGGCGGCCGGGGCCTTCCGGGTGGCCCTGGGCCTGGCCCCCTGGTCCATGATGGAGGTGTTCCTCCTGGGCGTCATGGTGGCCATGGTCAAGCTGGCGGACACCGCGGACATCCTGCTCGGCCCCTCCCTGTTCGCCTTCGGCCTGCTCATCCCGGTGCTGGCCTGGGTGAGCGCCTCCCTGGACCCCGAGGTGGTCTGGGACCGCCTGGAGGTCCGGCAATGAACCCGGCCCTTACCGCCCGCGCCGCGGGCTACCTGGATTGCCACGTCTGCCACCTGCTGGTGCGCCGGCCGGCGGTGCTGCCGCGCCGCCTCGCCTGCCCGCGCTGCGGGGCCGCCCTGCACCAGCGCAAGCCCGACAGCATCGCCCGCACCTGGGCCTTCCTGCTGGCCGCGGTGTTCCTGTACGGCCCGGCCATGGCCCTGCCCATCATGGAGACCGCCACCCTCACCGGCGCCCGCGCGGACACCATCATGTCCGGGGTGATCTACCTCATGACCTCGGGCATGTGGCCCCTGGCGGCCATCGTGTTCTTCGCCAGCGTGGTGGTGCCGGTGCTCAAGATCCTGGCCCTGACCTTCCTCCTGGTCACGGTGCAGCGGGGCAGCCGCTGGCGGCCCCGGGACCGGACCCGGCTGTACCGCGTGAACGAGGCCGTGGGCCGCTGGTCCATGGTGGACATCTACGTGGTCACGGTGCTGGTGGCCCTGGTGCAGCTGCGCGCCCTGGCCCAGGTGGAGGCCCGCATCGGGGCCCTGTTCTTCGCCGCGGTGGTGGTGTCCACCATGCTCGCGGCCATGAGTTTCGACCCCCGGCTCATCTGGGACCGGCACGACGACGCGGAGTAACCCATGGAAGAGACCCCCCTGCCCCCGGAACTCACGGCCCAGGCCCCGGAACCCCAGGTTTCCCACCGCCGCCACATCTCCGTGGTCTGGATCATCCCCCTGGTGGCGCTCCTGGCCGGAGCCTGGATGGCCTACGACGCCATCACCTCCCAGGGTCCCCTGGTCACCGTCACCTTCAAGACCGCCGAGGGCCTGGTGGCGGGCAAGACCAAGGTGAAGTTCAAGGACGTGGAGGTGGGCAAGGTCGAGGCCATCGAGTACAGCGACGACCTCTCCCACGTGGTGGTCAAGGCCCGCATGGCCAAGGGCATGGAGCGCTACCTGCGCTCCGAGTCCGAATTCTGGGTGGTGCGGGCCCAGGTGTCCGGGGGCGAGGTCTCGGGCCTGGGCACCCTGTTCTCCGGGGCCTACATCGGGGTGGAGCTCACCAAGCAGGGCAAGCTGGAGACCGAATTCGTGGGCCTGGAGAAGCCTCCGGTCATCACCGGCGACCAGCCCGGCCGCATCTTCCTCCTGCGCGCCGACCGGCTGGGCTCCCTGGACGTGGGCTCGCCGCTCTACTTCCGGCAGATCAAGGTGGGCCAGGTGGTGGCCTACGACCTGGAGAGCAAGGGCCAGGGCGTGCTCATCCAGGTCTTCGTGCGCGCGCCCCACACCCGGCAGGTGCGCGCCAACACGCGCTTCTGGAACGTGTCCGGGGTGGCGGTGTCCATGGACGCCAACGGGCTGCAGGTCAAGGCCGAGTCCCTGCTCTCCCTGGTGCTGGGCGGCATCGCCTTCGAGACCCCGGGCGCGCCCGAGGAGGCCAAGGACGTGGCCCCGGACCAGGTGTTCACCCTGTTCCCCACCCGGGAGAAGAGCAACGAGCTGACCTTCGCCCACAAGGAATACTACCGCCTGGAGTTCCCGGGCTCGGTGCGCGGCCTGACCATCGGCGCGCCGGTGGAGTTCCGCGGCATGACCATCGGCCAGGTGGCGGACATCTCCCTGGAGTACGACGAGGCCAAGGGCGAGGTGCGCATCCCGGTGCTCATCGAGGTGGAGCCCGAGCGCTTCCGCCGCAAGGGCAAGAGCAAGGGCAAGGACCCGGCCAAGATCGTGGCGGACATGGTGGCGGACGGACTGCGCGCCCAGCTCAAGACCGGCAACCTGCTCACCGGCCAGGCCTACGTGGACCTGGACCTGCACCCCGATGCGCCCAGGGCCGGCCTGAAGCGCGACGGCGACTACCTGCAACTGCCCACCCTGCCCACTCCGCTGGAGGGCATCTTCGCCAGCTTCAACCGCAT
>DKEU01000071.1 GCA_002452635.1 Desulfovibrionaceae bacterium UBA6814
GCGGCTTCGCCATGCCCATCCGCGACGGCAAGGCCGAGGAGATCTACATCGTGTGCTCCGGCGAGATGATGGCCATGTACGCGGCCAACAACATCTGCAAGGGCATCCGCAAGTACGCCGAGTCCGGCACCGTGCGCCTGGGCGGCCTCATCTGCAACAGCCGCAAGGTGGAGAACGAGAAGGAGATGATCGAGGAGCTGGCCAAGCGCCTGGGCACCCAGATGATCTACTTCGTGCCCCGCGACAACCAGGTGCAGAAGGCCGAGATCAACCGCAAGACGGTCATCGAGTTCAGCCCCGAGCACGAGCAGGCGGACCACTACCGCAACCTGGCCACGGCCATCGACGGCAACACCATGTTCGTGAAGCCCAATCCGCTGACCATCGAGGAGCTGGAGCAGCTGCTCATGGACTACGGGCTGATGGAAGTCTAGCCGGCTCGCTCCCGCCAACCCCAACCACTTACGGAGATACGACAATGATCATGGTTCGAGCCATCGTCAGGCCGGAAAAGACCGATGCGGTGCTGGCCGCGCTTCTGGATGCGGGCTTCCCCGCGGTGACCAAATTCTCCGTGGCCGGCCGCGGCAAGCAGCGCGGCATCAAGATCGGCGAGGTCACCTACGACGAGATTCCCAAGACCCTGCTCATGTGCGTGGTCCCGGCCCGGGACAAGGACTTCGTGATCGCCACCATCATGAAGGCCGCCCGCAGCGGCGAAAAGGGCGCGTTCGGCGACGGCAAGATCTTCGTCACCCCGGTGGAGGAGGTCTACACCGTGAGCTCCGGCGTGAAGGAGCCCGCCACGGAGGAGGTCCCGGCATGAAGGAGATCATGGCCGTCATCCGCATGAACATGATGAACCAGACCAAGCAGGCCCTGACCGACGCGGGCATCTCGGCCTTCTTCGCCCGCGAGGCCCAGGGCCGGGGCAAGGGCCTGGTGAACCCGGCGCTCCTGGAGGGCGCGGGCAAGGGCTACGAGGAGGCCGCGGCCCTCCTGGGCGAGAAGGGCCGGCTCTATCCCAAGCGGGTGGTCTCGGTGATGGTCAACGACGACGACGTCCAGACCGTGATCGACACCATCATCAGCGCCAACCAGACCGGCAAGCCCGGAGACGGGAAGATCTTCGTGATGCCCATCTCCGACACGGTGCGCGTGCGCACCGCGGAAAAGGGCGCCAAGGCCATCGACTAGCCCACATCCCCCCAAAACACCCCTTGGGTGTTTTGAAAAAACCTTTCCCGCCCCGCGCCGCAGGCCGGGGGAAGCGACAGAGAAAGGAGACGAGGAACCGACATGGCGACTACCAAGAAGAAGAAGGCCCTGCCCTCCCCCGAAGAGGTCCGGGCGGAGATCATCAGCAAGTACCCGCCCAAGGTGGCCCGCAAGCGGGCCAAGCAGATCGTGACCCCGGGAGAGGGCCAGGAGGGCTGCGCCCCGGAGATCATGGCCAACGTGCGCACCATCCCCGGCATCCTCACCATGCGCGGCTGCACCTACGCCGGCTGCAAGGGCGTCATCCTGGGCCCCACCCGCGACATCGTGAACATCACCCACGGCCCCATCGGCTGCGGGTTCTACTCCTGGCTCACCCGGCGCAACCAGACCAGGCCCGCCTCCCCCGAGCATCCGAACTACATGCCCTACTGCTTCTCCACGGACATGCAGGACGAGGACATCATCTTCGGCGGCGAGAAGAAGCTGCGGGCCGCGGTGCAGGAGGCCTTCGACCTGTTCCATCCCCAGGCCATCGCCATCTTCTCCACCTGCCCGGTGGGCCTCATCGGCGACGACGTGCACGCCATCGCCAAGGAGATGAAGGAGAAGCTGGGCATCAACGTGTTCGCCTTCTCCTGCGAGGGCTACAAGGGCGTGTCCCAGTCCGCGGGCCACCACATCGCCAACAACCAGATCTTCAAGCACGTGGTGGGCACCGACGACACCCCGCCCGCGGGCAAGTTCAAGATCACCATGCTGGGCGAGTACAACATCGGCGGCGACGCCTTCGAGATCGAGCGCATCCTGGACAAGTGCGGCATCACCCTGGTGGCCACCTTCTCGGGCAACTCCACCTACGACCAGTTCGCCCGCGCCCACACCGCGGACCTCTGCACGGTCATGTGCCACCGCTCCATCAACTACGTGGCGGACATGCTCGAGCAGAAGTACGGCATCCCCTGGATCAAGGTGAACTTCATCGGGGCCAAGGCCACGGCCAAGTCCCTGCGCCGCATCGCCCAGTACTTCGGGGACAAGGCCCTCATCGAGAAGGTGGAGGCGGTCATCGCCGAGGAGATGCCCGCGGTGGACGCCGTGGCCGCCGAGGTCGCGCCCCGCACCACGGGCAAGACCGCCATGCTCTTCGTGGGCGGCTCCCGCGCCCACCACTACCAGGACCTGTTCTCCGAGATGGGCATGAAGACCCTGTCCGCGGGCTACGAGTTCGCCCACCGCGACGACTACGAGGGCCGCTCGGTCATCCCCACCATCAAGGTGGACGCGGACAGCCGCAACATCGAGGAGATCGAGGTGGTGCCGGACGAGAAGCGGTTCAAGCCCCGCAAGACCGAGGCCGAGATCAAGGCGCTCATGGCCGAGGGTTTCCCGTACAAGGACTACGAGGGCATGATGGCCCAGATGGAGAAGACCTCCCTGGTCATCGACGACCTCAACCAGTACGAGGCCGAGAAGCTCATCGAGATCTACAAGCCCGACGTGTTCTGTGCCGGCATCAAGGAGAAGTTCAGCGTGCAGAAGCTGGGCATCCCCATGAAGCAGTTGCACAGCTACGACTCCGGCGGCCCCTACGCCGGGTTCCAGGGCGCCATCAACTTCTACCGAGAGATCGACCGCCTGGTGAACTCCAAGGTCTGGGGCTACATGCAGGCCCCCTGGCAGAAGAATCCCGAACTCTCGGCCACCTACGTGTGGGAATAACCCCAAGAGGATAGAGCCATGCTGCTTCGCCACACCCCGGCCGAGGTCGCCGACCGCAAGGCGCTGACCGTCAACCCGGCCAAGACCTGCCAGCCCATCGGGGCCATGTACGCGGCCTTCGGCATCAAGGGCTGCCTGCCCCACTCCCACGGGTCCCAGGGCTGCTGCGCCTACCACCGCAGCGCCCTCACCCGGCACTACAAGGAGCCCGTCTCCGCCACCACCAGCTCGTTCACCGAAGGCTCCTCGGTGTTCGGCGGGCAGTCCAACCTGCTCTCCGCCATCGAGACCATCTTCACCGTGTACGAGCCCGACGTCATCGCGGTGCACACCACCTGCCTGTCCGAGACCATCGGCGACGACATCCCGCAGATCGCGGACAAGGCCAGGAAGGAAGGCAAGGTTCCCGACGGCAAGTACGTGATCCACTGCAACACCCCCAGCTACGTGGGCTCCCACGTGACCGGGTTCTCCAACATGGTGCGCGGCATGGTCCACTACTTCTCGGAAGGGACCGGCCACCGCAACGGCAAGATCAACATCCTGCCCGGCTGGGTGGAGCCCTCGGACATGGAGGAGCTGAGGCGCCTGGCCAAGATGATGGAGGTGAAGACCATCCTGTTCCCGGACACCTCCGGGGTCATGAACGGCCCGCTCACCGGCGAGTACAAGATGTTCCCGGACGGCGGGGCCACGGTCGCGGACATCAAGGACGCGGGCAACTCCATGGGCACCCTGGCCCTGGGCGAGTGGGCCTCGGCCGACGCCGCGCGCCTCCTGGACACCAAGTGCAAGGTGCCCTGCAAGGTGCTGGACCTGCCCATCGGCCTGGCCGCCACCGACCGGTTCATCGACGCCCTGCGCCTGGTGGCCGGCACCGTGGTGCCCGACTCCATCGCCTTCGAGCGCGGCCAGTTGGTGGACCTCATCTCCGACTACCACCAGTGGACCTACGGCAAGAAGGTGGCCCTGGTGGGCGACCCGGACCAGCTCATCTCCCTGTGCGAGTTCCTGGTCACCCTGGACATGAAGCCCGCCCACGTCATCACCGGCACCCCGGGCAAGCGCTTCGAGGAGCGGATCAAGGAGATCTGCCCCGAGGCCAACGTGAAGGCCGGGCAGCAGGCGGACATGTTCCTGCTCCACCAGTGGATGCTGGGCGAGCCCGTGGACCTCATCATCGGCAACACCTACTGCAAGTACATGGCCCGGGACCTGGACATCCCCCTGGTGCGGCACGGCTTCCCCATCCTGGACCGGCCCGGCCACCAGTACTTCCCCACCGTCGGCTACAAGGGCGCCATGCGGCTGCTCGAGTCCATCATCGGCGCCATCCTGGACCGCAAGGACCGGGACGACCCCGAGGAAACCTTTGAGCTCGTGATCTAGGAGATACGGAACATGGAAAAGCCTACCCATCACATCCTGGTCTGCGCCAGCTTCCGGGTGGCCGGCGAGGCCAAGGGCGCCTGCAACAAGAAGGGCTCCACCGCGCTCCTGCCCTACCTGGAGGAGGAGATCCTGAACCGCGGCCTGGACGCCCTGGTCTGCGCCACCGGCTGCATGAAGCAGTGCGACGACGGGCCGGTCATGGTCATCTACCCCGAGGGCCACTGGTACGGGAAGGTGGAGACCGAGGAGGCGGTGGACGCCATCCTGGACGCCCTGGAAGACGGCGGCGCGTGCGACGCATACGCCTTGGCGTAACAACCTGAAAATACGGAACATGAGGGAGAGGCGGATGCGACTGGAAGCAACGGTGCGCGAGGCCGGCATGGCCGACCTGGAATCCATGGTGGAGCTGCTCGGCGAGCTGTTCAGCCTGGAGGCCGACTTCGCGCCCGACGCCCGCACCCAGCGCCGCGGCCTCTCCCTCATGCTCCGCCCGTCCCCGGACCGCACGGTGCTGGTGGCCGAGGCCGGCGGCGAGGCCGTGGGCATGGCCACCGCCCAACTGGTGGTCTCCACCGCCGAGGGCGCGCCCTCGGCCCTGGTGGAGGACGTGGTGGTCCGCCCCGGCCACCGCGGCCAGGGCCTGGGACGGGCGCTCCTGGCCGGCCTGGAGGCCTGGGCCGCCATGCGCGGGGCCACCCGCATGCAACTGCTCTGCGACCGGGGCAACGCCCCGGCGCTGGATTTCTACGCGGCCTGCGGCTGGTCGCCCACCCAACTGGTGTGCATCCGCCGCGCAGGCCTCACCGGAGGTAACCGGCCATGACCCTGGACATCCTGGACGAACGCCGCGACCAGATCCGCCGCATCGGCGAGGGCGAGTTCGCCATCGCCTGCAACCGCGAGAGCCTGGCCGGCGC
The DNA here is from genome assembly GCA_002452635.1 of Desulfovibrionaceae bacterium UBA6814. Classification (GTDB taxonomy): domain Bacteria; phylum Desulfobacterota; class Desulfovibrionia; order Desulfovibrionales; family Desulfovibrionaceae; genus UBA6814. Next base: position 5,253 of record DKEU01000071.1, read on the forward strand.
GGTCTCCCAGCGGGCCTGCGTGTTCTGCGGCTCGCGGGTGGTGCTCTACCCCATCGCCGACGCCCTGCACCTGGTGCACGGCCCCATCGGCTGCGCGGCCTACACCTGGGACATCCGCGGGGCCCTGTCCTCGGGTCCCGAGCTGCACCGCCTGTCCTTCTCCACGGACCTGCAGGAAAAGGACGTGATCTTCGGCGGCGAGAAGAAGCTGGAGGCCGCCCTGCGCGAGCTCATCGCCCGGCACGAGCCGGCCGGGGCCTTTGTCTACTCCACCTGCATCGTGGGCCTCATCGGCGACGACATCCGCGCGGTCTGCAAGCGGGTGGCCCAGGACACCGGCATCCCGGTGATCCCGGTCATGAGCGAGGG